>NZ_BSNM01000002.1 GCF_030159995.1 Litoribrevibacter albus
TGATGCTAACGCATCAGGGCTTTTTTATTGCGCGGGAAAAATGCGCTAAGAAACAGTTCCTTGCTGATTGGATGCTGAAAAGCCCAGCCTCTAATCTCTAATCCCTAATCCCTAATCCCTAATCCCTAATCCCTAATCACTAATAAGTTTCAAAGCCTATAAGGCAAACTCATTGGGCCAAAGGTAAACAGGGTATTCCTAACAAGACGTGACCCTCAGAACATGGATAAGCTGTTCCTGTTCCTGTTCCTGTTCCTGTTCCTGTTCCTGTTCCTGTTCCTGTTCCTGAATATACACAAAATCTCTCATAGCCTATTGAACCTCTGTTTGTATAATGGCTTTCTTTTATTCAACGTTTTAAGGGTTTTCAATGGCTAAGCGAAAGACAGCATACGTCTGTACAGAATGTGGTTCTGATCACTCTAAGTGGCAAGGGCAATGTTCTGGTTGCGGCCAGTGGAATACTCTAAAAGAGTTTGTGGTTGATACTGGCAAACGGACTTCAGCAGCGAGTGTTCGTAGTTCAGGCTATGCTGGTCAGACGACTCAGAAAGTGGTCGCACTTAATTCGGTTGATTTGGCAGAGATGCCAAGAATTACAACCGGTATGCAGGAATTTGATCGAGTATTAGGCGGTGGTTTAGTTCCTGGTTCAGTAATTCTAATTGGTGGTCATCCAGGGGCTGGTAAATCGACGTTGTTATTACAGACCGTATGTCGAATGGCTGCATCTCAACCTTGCCTTTATGTAACAGGTGAAGAATCCCTTCAGCAAGTGGCAATGCGAGCTCAACGTTTGGGTCTACCTACAGATAACGTCAATATGTTAGCTGAAACGGACGTCGAGGCGATTGTTAACATTGCTCGTCAAGAACAACCGAAACTCATGATCATTGACTCAATTCAGGTGATGCATTTAGCAGGATTAGAGTCAGCGCCTGGTAGTGTTTCGCAGGTACGAGAATCTGCGGCGTTCCTGACACAGTTTGCAAAGCAGAGTCAGACGATCTTGTTTTTGGTCGGACATGTGACGAAAGACGGTTCTCTGGCTGGCCCTAAAGTGCTTGAGCATATGATTGATACTTCCATTATGTTGGAAGGCGAAGCGGACGGGCGTTATCGAACCTTACGGGGGATTAAGAACCGATTCGGTGCGATCAATGAATTGGGTGTTTTTGCCATGTTGGATAAGGGATTGCGCGAAGTTAAAAACCCGAGTTCAATTTTCCTTTCCAGAGGCGAGGAAGCTGCAGCAGGCTCAGCGGTTATGGTCATCTGGGAAGGTACACGCCCGATGCTGGTCGAAGTACAAGCGCTGGTTGATGAAAGTCACTTTGGCAACCCTCGTCGTGTGGCCGTAGGATTGGATCAGAATCGTTTATCGATGCTTCTCGCAGTAATGAATCGTCATGGTGGTCTTCATACTGGTGACCAGGATGTCTATGTGAATGTGGTTGGTGGCGTGAAAGTTACAGAGACTAGCTCGGATCTGGCTTTGGTCATGGCTATTCTATCCAGCTTCCGTAATCGGTCATTGCCTATGGATATGATGGTGTTTGGAGAAGTCGGTTTGTCTGGTGAAATTCGCCCTGTACCAAGTGGTCAAGAACGCATTCGAGAGGCAGCAAAGCATGGCTTCAAGAAAGCCATTGTTCCTAAAGCCAATGCGCCTAAAGAAACAATTCCCGGTCTGGAAGTGATTCCGGTAACCCGGATTTCAGAAGCATTGGATTATCTTTCTTAGTGACATTTTTGTCTGTTTAAAACTAAGCTTAAATCACGAAATAATGTTTCGGTGAGTTGGATTTCCCATGCCTTGTTGTCAACGTTTAACGCTTTTCTTCTTTCTTGTATGTTGTTCTTGGGCAAGTGTCGCCCAAACTTTGTTTGTGCGTCCTGCTCAGTCCGAACATGATATCAGCCATAGTTTTTTTGTCTCACTCTTGGAGCAATCGTTAAAGAAAAGCGGTGCTTATCAAATCGAGGTTTTGAAGGTAGAGGACCTGACTCAGGATCGCGGATTTTTACTGCTCAAACAGCACCGGCTGGATGTTTTTTGGGCTGGGATTAACCCGGTTCGGGCGGATAATTTCAGAGTGATTACTGTGCCTCTGACCATGGGGATGCTGGGTCACCGCTTGCCCGTCATTCGTCGACAAGACAAAGCGAAGTTTGATGCATTGGATGAAGTGGAATTAAAAAAGCTTCGGGCATGTCAGGGAAGTCAGTGGCCTGATTCGGATATTTTGGAACATAACGGTTATCGTGTTGTGAGAGCGCCAAAGTTTGCAATGATGTATGACATGTTGAGTGTGGGGCGTTGTCATTACTTCCCGAGAGGACTGAATGAAGTTTATGGTGAGGTTTCTTCTTTCGAGCAGTCGGGTGGGGCGGATGACTTGATTGTCTATGACAAAATAGTGCTCAAATACAGATTTCCAATGTTGTTTTTCACCCACAAAGATAATGAAGCTCTGGCTCAAAAGATTGATGCAGGTTTGCGTAAGATGGTGGAATCGGGTGAGTTAATGCAATTCATAAAATCGCATCCAGTCACCCGTGATGCCTTTCCTCTAGAACGTTTTGCAGAGAGCCGGATTTATGAACTGGTGAATCCGCTGCTCACGGTTCCTTTGCCTGAAGATAATCACTACTGGATTCATCTTTAAATCGCTTCTCTCGTATTCGGCAAGGCTATCGATAGCAAGGCCGCAAATCCGACAAACAAGGCGGATACCCAGAGACAGGTAATCAGTCCGTATGCCTGGAATAACCAACCGGACAAAAGTGTTCCTATCAGCCGTCCCATTGCATTTGCCATATAGTAAAAGCCCACGTCCAGAGATACACCGTCATTTCTTGCGTAGCTGACGATCAAGTAGCTATGCAAGGATGAGTTTATTGCAAACAAAGCACCAAAGATCATGAGTCCACCCAATAACGCTAAGGTTGGATTTAACTCAAACGTTAATGCCAGAGCAATAAGTACCGGTGTGAATAACAGCAAGATCGCCCAAACAAAGGCATGATGACCATTAGGCGGTTGGTTTCCGTTGCGGTTAGTAATCTTCGGGGCTTGCGTTTGTACCGCACCATAGCCGATGACCCAAATCGCGAGAAAGGCTCCGACAGACCAATGGTCCCAGCTAAATTGAGAGGCTAGAAAGACAGGTAGTGCGACGACAAACCAGACATCTCTTGCACCGAATAAAAACAATCGGGCGGCGGAAAGGTAGTTAATCGCACGGCTCTTGGAAAAAATGTCTCTGAATTTGGGTTTATTCTTCGCTTTACCCAAGTCCTTCTTGAGTAAGAACATACTGAGTAGCCAGACCAGAGCTAATGCAATGGCCATCGTAAAGATGGCGACCGTAAACCCGAGTGTCATCAATAAAAAACCACCCAGGAAAAACCCTGCGCCTTTTAATGCATTCTTCGAGCCTGTGAGCACTGCAACCCATTTGTAAAGGGTTTGCTCTGAGCTAGAGACGGATTGACTGTCTGAAGGCACCAACAGCTTGATGGCGCTCTTGGCGCTCATCTTGTTCAGGTCTTTGGCAATACCGGATAACGCTTGAGCAGCCATCACCCAAGCAACGGTCAGCCAGTCGTCAGGTACCAGTAGCATCGAAAGCGCAACAACCTGAAGCGCAAGACCTATGTTCATGGTCTTATTCAGCCCTAAGTGTGCGCCTAACCATCCGCCTGTTAAGTTGGTAATGACCCCAAAAATTTCATAGAACAAGAACAGCAGGGCGATGTCCAGAGGGCTATAACCCAGAGTGTGAAAGTGCAGCACTACAAGCATGCGCAGTGCACCATCGGTCAGGGTGAAAGCCCAGTAGTTTCCTGTGATGATGAAATACTGTTTTATTTCTGACGAGAGTTGAGAAAAGCGTTCTAACATCAGGCTTGATCCATCAGCCCCACTTTTTTAACTAACTCAACAGTACGATTTGCATACCCCCACTCGTTGTCGTACCAAGTATAGATTTTTACCTGGGTCTCGTTAACGACCATAGTTGACAGTGCATCGATAATGCTGGATCTAGGATCTGTTTTATAGTCGATGGATACCAGTGGGCGTTCTTCAAAACCTAAGATTCCTTGGAGCGTCGTTTCGGATGCTTCTTTGAGTAACCGATTTACTTCTTCAATTGATGTCGCCTTTTCAACCTCAAAGACACAGTCTGTTAATGAGGCATTAGCCAGAGGAACACGTACAGCGTGGCCATTCAACTTGCCTTTCAGCTCGGGGAAGATATGTGTAATCGCGGTTGCCGAACCTGTTGTGGTAGGAATTAGGCTCATTCCACAAGCACGGGCTCGGCGGAGATCCTGATGCGGTGTGTCCAGAATGGATTGTGTGTTAGTGATGTCATGAATGGTGGTCATCGAACCGTGCTTAATGCCCAGGTTTTCATGAATTACTTTTACCACTGGAGCCAGACAATTGGTGGTGCAGGATGCCGCCGTGATGATGGGGTACAAATCCGGATCATAGAGGTCATCATTAACGCCAAGTACGATATTGAGTACGCCGTCTTCTTTGACAGGCGCGGTAACAACCACACGCTTAACACCTTGATCCAGATAGCTTTGGAGTAGGGCTTTGCTTTTCATTCTGCCACTGGCTTCAATGACGATATCGCAATCCGACCAATCAGTATCTTCAATGCGGGTGTTTTGAGTACAGACGACGGATTGGCCATCAATAACGAGTGAATTATTCACTGCTTCGGCTTGATATGTCCAACGACCGTGGACAGAATCGAAATTCGTTAAATGTGCCAAGGTTTCTGCGTTACCGGCGGGATCATTGATTTGAACAAATTCAAGTTCAGGCCAGTCCCAGGCGGCGCGAAAGGCAAGGCGTCCCATTCTTCCAAAGCCGTTAATACCTACTTTAATTGCCATGATCAGCTCCTAATAAAAATGATGACGGTGTGATCGGATATCACTTAGGGAATTCACTAAAAAAGCGAGATCAACTACAACAGGTTTGCATTCGAATAGGACGTTCCCCCATAGCATTAAGATTCGCTATATTAGGCTCAATCCATGCGGGATTTGCGTTCAATGTAGTAAGAATAATCTCTTTAGCCCAGTTAGCCAGTTCAGGGTTTATCTGATAGAAAATCCATTGTCCCTGCCTTCGGTCTGTGAGGATCTCATACTTACGAAGCTGAGCAAGGTGGCGAGAAATTTTAGGCTGACTCTCATCAATGGCAGCGGTAAGTTCGCAGACACAAAGCTCATATTCATGTTGAATCAGAAGAAGGCATCTCAAGCGGGTGTCGTCCGCTAAACATTTGTAAAAGTTTACTGGGTTCATGGAAACCTGGGCTGGGTGCAAATAATCAAGCTGATATGATATATGGAAAATCATATATATGAAATAACATATGTATGGTAAAAAGTATTTTAATAAGCAGCAAACCTTATTTAGATCAGGAAATTTAACGCTATCTGGGCTAAATTTATCTCCTGTATAAGGAAATAAACGCTGACCTACTCAAGGTTAAGGGTATTAGATCCAACAATAATTAAATGAGCATAGGAATTGAGCGGGTTTGAATAAACTAAACCTTGGGCATAAGTTAGCATTGATCACCACCGCCTGTGTCTTCCCTTGTGTCTTTTTGGCATCGTATTTTATTAACTTTCAAACCAAGGAACTGCTGCTTTCTGAAACCAATAAGTTTGTTCAGGTTACTCTGCAAAATACGTATAACTTAGTTGAAAGCCAATTATTGGGTGTCCAGCACAGTGCCAAGATCATTGCCGCAGGGACAGCGTTTTCAGAAGCTTTGCAACGTACAAACTACAATGAGCTTACTGAAAAACTAAATACCGTTGCCGCAGCTTATCCAGAACTCTTTTATCTGACGATTTTGGATTCAAACAAGCAGATTGTAGCGGCTAACTCGCAAGACTTTTTTACCAACCAGTTAACGCCTCGAGGCTTAATAGGCAAAGACATGAGTAAGGAAGTGATGGCGCCTAACTTCCACCCTCAGTTGCCTTCTATGGGAACCCCCGGAGAAGACCCGTATTTTAATATTTTAAGTGTCTACGACCGCCGAAAATCTCAGTGGTTTTCGGCGCCTATTTTGTACAAAGGGCAAACCTTAGGCTGGGTTGTGCTTGCTTATCGTTTTGAAGAGTCCATCTCGTTTGAGATCGATCAAGTGATTAAGCGACTACAAACCTATGACTACCCGTTGGTGGGCGGACATTTGGTCAATGAACACAGCCAGCAGTTTGCTGGAGAAGAGCAAGAGCATTCGAGTTACTTCACTCAGGAACGAAACCTCTATCTGGGTGGAGAGAAGTTTGTACTGGAGTTTTATTTCGATGCCAATAAATTAACTGCGCCATTACGCAATCAGACAATTATTGTGATGACGACGGTTATTCCTCTGATGCTGATTCTTGTGGTTGGAGTATTTTGGGCGTCTGACAGACTCATTTTAAGCAGAATACGAAATGTTCATAAAGGGGCGAAGTCCTTTAGTCAGGGTAACTTTCATTATCGTATTTCGGACAAGGGGGAGGATGAGATTAGGTCTTTGGCCAGTACGTTTAATGAGATGGGCGATGCGCTGGACAAGTACAAAGAGAATATGGAATCCCTGGTGGATGAACGCACGGCTGAAGCCGAAGAATCGTCCCAGTTTTTGTCCAGTGTCCTGAATAAAGCGGCAGAAGGCATTATTACCATTGATGAGCAAGGAAATATCCAATCCTTCAATCAGGCCGCAGAAATCATTTTTGGATATCGCTTTGATGAGGTTCAACAACAAAACATCAGCCTCTTGTTACCAACTACTGACTCTGACGAGCAAAGCAACGGAATTGCAAAATACCTTCATGATCAGCGGGATGATTTTCTCTCATCCGGGCAAGAACTCACAGCGGTTCGTAAATCTGGCGAAGTCTTCCCAATTGAAATGTCTGTCTCTGAAGTTACCTCTTCTAAGGGGCGTTTCTTTACCGGCTTAATCCGCGACGTTTCAGAGAAAAAACGTGCAGAGCGACAAATTACAGAAGCCAAGGAACGCCTCGAACTGGTGGTCAACAGTACCGCAGTAGGGATCTGGGACTGGCAAATTCAAACAGGAGAAGTTCAGTTTAACCGTCGCTGGGCTGAGATTATTGGCTATGAGCTGGAAGAGCTTGAGCCAATTACTATCGATACCTGGACCGGATTGGCGTACCCCGAAGATCTTGCTGACTCAGAGCGGCTTCTCAATGCACACTGGGCGGGAGAAACCGAATATTACGTGTGTGAAGCCCGAATGAAACACAAAGCGGGGCATTGGGTTTGGGTTCTTGATACCGGGCGTGTTGTGGAGTGGGATGATCAGGGGAACCCTGTGCGAATGGTTGGCACACACCTTGATATCACTGAGCGGAAGAAGGCTGAGAATGAACTGATCCGCTTCTCCCGTATTGCCAACCAAACTGATAACGCTGTGATTGTGACGGACACCCAAGGCAAGATTCAATGGGTTAACCCTTCGTTTGAAGCCTTCACCGGGCATTTCTTCAATTCGGTTAAATATCAGAGCCTGGAAAGCTTGTTATCTCAGGACGGTGCCGATTCCGCCGTCTTGTATGAAATGACACAGAGCTTTGAACGAGGTCAGGCCTTCCGACTTGAGCTTAGAAACAATCATACTTCTGGAGCAGAGTATTGGTTGGATCTTCGGTCTACTCCGCTTACTGACGAATACGGAGAGCTGCAAGGGTTTGTGGTTTTTGGTCTGGATATTACACACCAGAAGCAGGCAGAAGCACGGTTAGCCCAACAGCAACAGCTTCTGGAGCAAATGAGCTTACAGGGCCGTATCGGCGCTTGGGAGTACGATTTGGAGTCAGGGCAGATCTATTGGTCGAACATGACCAAATACATCCATGAGGTGCAGGAAGATTTTGAGCCTAAAATAGAGGATGCGATCAACTTTTATAAAGAAGGCGACAGCCGGGAGCGGATTCAGAGCGCAATTAGCAAAGCCATTGAAACGGGTGATCCCTGGAATGAAGAGTGTCAGCTGGTCACGGCTCAGGGGCGTGAAATTTGGGTTCAGGCAACGGGCCGTGCTGAAATTAAAGAGGGCAAATGCCTGAGACTGTTTGGCTCGTTTCAGGACATAGATAAACGGGTTAAAGTGCAACGTGAGTTAGCAGAAGCTAAGGATCTTGCTGAGCAAGCGGCCATTGCCAAAAGTAATTTCCTGGCGTCGATGAGTCATGAGATTCGTACACCTATGAATGGTGTGTTGGGGATGCTCTCGTTATTAGCGAAAAGCCCTCTGTCCAGCGAGCAACTGCATCATGTGCGTTTGGCCAAATCCAGTGGCGAGTCTTTATTGGTGTTGATTAACGACATTCTGGATTTCTCAAAAGTTGAGGCAGGTAAGCTTGATCTTGAAATTCTGGAATTTGATCTCAGGGCTATGTTGGGCGACTTTGCGGAATCCATTGCCCAGAAAGCGCAAGAGAAAGGGATTGAGCTGATCCTGGATATCACTGAAATTCATTATACGCGCGTGAAAGGTGATCCGGGCCGGTTGAGACAGATTCTCACCAACCTGGTAGGGAATGCCGTCAAGTTCACCACCAAAGGCGAGGTGCTGATACGAGCGGCCTTGACTGATATGGGCGATTCGAAATTGAGCCTGGATGTTAGCATTACCGATACAGGTATCGGCATCCCAGAAGACCGAATTAAATCTCTGTTCGATTCCTTCACTCAAGTAGATGCATCTACCACTCGCAAATATGGCGGAACAGGGTTAGGTCTGGCCATCAGCAAGCAGCTCTGTGAATTAATGAACGGCTCTATTTCTGTAGAAAGTACACCAGATCAGGGCAGTTGTTTTACCTTTAACGTTGAACTGGCCACCAGTGCAGAGACTCAACAGGTGGTGCCGGCCGTATCGATCAAAGGTCGGGAAATCTTGGTCGTTGATGACAACGCCACTAACCGCGAAATTCTTCAGAAACAGTTAGAGTTATGGGGCGCCAATGTAACGGTTCTCAGTGATGGCTTTGAAGCGATGCAATGTATAGATGCTCGCTTTAATGATGACGAAAAGTTGAATTTTGATGTGGCATTTGTCGATTTCCACATGCCAATTCTTGATGGGGCTGAGCTTGGACGTCGAATCAGAAGTAACCCTCAATACGATTCACTTCAATTGATCATGATGACCGCCATCAGTAATCGAGGCGATGCCAAGTTTTTTGCTGATTTAGGGTATCAGGCATATTTCCCGAAACCGACAACCACCTCCGATTTGTTTAATGCCTTGTCCGTCGTACTTGATAATGGGGAGGCCCTGCATGAGGCCGATCCATTAGTTACGCGTCATTACATCAAGGAATTAAAAGATAAAGAAAGGAGTGATCGGATTATTCTGCCTTCCTTAGAAAAAACGGCTGAAACATTGGATCTTTCTGTACTGCCAGAACAAGAAGAAGTCTCGGTTGATTTATGGCCGGATAAGACTCGATTGCTGTTGGTGGAAGATAACTACATCAATCAGGCGGTGGCTCAAGGGATTCTGGAAGGCATGTCGTTAAGTTGTGACATCGCAGGAAATGGCGTTGAAGCCATTGCGGCATTGCATCAAGCACCTGAAGATGCGCCATATACTCTGCTCTTGATGGATTGCCAGATGCCGGAAATGGATGGCTATCAAACCACTCAGGAAATTCGTAATGGTGCAGCGGGTGAGCGATTCAAAGATGTCACCATCGTTGCGATGACGGCCAATGCGATGAAAGGGGATAGAGAGAAGTGCATTGACGCTGGAATGAATGACTATCTTTCAAAGCCCATTGAAGCCAAGTTACTGAAACAAATGCTTCATAAGTGGCTTGAATAAAGACTTTTTGAGAGGCTTGAATAAATCGTTATAGGTGACTTGAATAAGCGCTCATCAGTGATTTGAAAACAGCCTATAGCCGTTGGGCTAAAACGCTTCTCACTTTAAAGGGGCTGAAACAAATGTGTTCGGACGGTCTCAGCTGCTCTTTAAGCTTTGCTGAGGTTATATGGCAGGTAACATATGATTGATGGCTGCCGTAACATCCGATGCGACGTCGGCCGGTGGTGAAATCTTTAGCTCATCGCCGGGTTGGTATTTTCCTGTTTTCACCAAACAGGCTTTTAAACCGGCTTTTCTTGCCCCTTCAATATCACTGATGACATCATCACCAATCATTAATATTTCATGACGTTTACAGCCGGTCGAGGCAATGACTTGTTCGAAAAAGGCAGTGGAAGGCTTACCCGTAACAATTGCTTGTTGTTCCGAGGCAAACTCCAACGCTTTAACAAAAGGGCCTGTGTCTAGATGTAGACGATCTTCATCCTTAAAGTAGCGATTGTTGCCAATCGCAATCAGCGGTGCGCCTGTGGATAACACTTCGAACGCCTTATCCAAGTTTTCGTAACTCATGTCATGTTCTGCGTCACCAATAACAACGGCGTTAAAGGGGGGCGTTTCAATCTCTTCGAATTCTGATTTGATGTTTGAGTGAACCAGGCAATAAGGAGATAAGTTGCGCTGGATACACCAGCTTTTTGCCGCTTCCGGAGCTGTGAATAACTGATCTTCCTGGATCTGGAAATCCATCGCGTGTAGTTCACTGAGGATTTGTTGTCTTGTTTTTCGTGACGTGTTGGTGATGAAGCGAAGAATTAACCCACCGTGTTCAAGACGATTAATGGTTTTGGCGGCATGTTCAATCGGGTGATTGCCTTCAAACAGGACACCACTGAGATCAAAAAAGATTGCTTTTATCATCTCTTACATTCCTTCATCGCAAGGTGGGGGCTCAGGCACTATCTACTCAGTATAGTTGCCACCAGAGTAATACAAAGAGATTAGAAAAAGTCTTAGGTATGGGCTATATATTAATCACTTAGTTGCTCATGTGGTTGAATTTTGTACAAGAGTTAGTTCTTTCCGACGCCTGATTTTAGAAGGGGTTCAGGATGAAAGACGAGTCGATACCCGAGACGTCATTAAGATTACTTGATCAAATTACGCGCTTTTTCAAACAGGCAACATACTATCTACTTATTTGGAATAATCGCGTTGTAGATATCTCTCCTCGTTTGTTACACCTACTGGATTACGAGACCTTTGAACAATTTCCGGATTATTTTGCCAAGCTGATTCCGAAAGATAAGCCCAAAGAATTCCTCGTCTACCACAAACTCTTTGCGGATGAGGAACAGCGGGAAAACTACGACATGAAGTTGGTGGGGAAATACGGTCGGGAGATGACGCTACGCTTTCGTGCTCAGCAAATTCATCTGGATCATGACCAAACGGTTGCGATGTTGATCGGGGAAGATGTTACTTACCAGCAGAAAAAATTAGAAGATCTCAGCGACGATTCCAGTCTCTTTACTTACAACCCTTACGCCATTGCCATTACCGATGCGATAGGTCAGATCAGTAAGGTGAATCCCAAATTTCTACAAAAAACACACTTTTCGGAAGAGGATGTCTTGGGGTGCAGCATTTTTGAGCTGAAGCATCTTGATGGCTATGACCCGGATAGCTTGTTAAAAGAAATCCTTAATCACAATGATTTCAGGGCCGAGTTTGAAAGCTCGACCAAAGAAGGTTATCGCTACGACGAAGACCTCTACATTATTCCCGTCTACAAATACGGGCAATTGGACAGTTTATTATTCATCGGCGATGACATTTCTTCGAAGAAACGGCAGTTGTTGAATCTGGAGCAAAAAGCCTATTACGACGATCTCACCGGCTTTTATCGCAAGGATGTGGGGCGTTCGTTATTGCATGAAGTATGCGGTTCGGGCAATCCATTCGGATTGTTCTTTATCGATTACCGGGATTTCAAAGGCATTAATGACGATCACGGCCATCATGTAGGTGATGAAGTGTTGAGACAGGGCGCGAACCATATTAAGGATGCCCTTCGAAAAGAAGACATTATGATTCGCTGGGGTGGCGATGAGTTCATCATCATTGTTCCTAACATACCCCATGCTCATGCGATGACGGTGGTTGCGAACAAAATTCTCAACTCGTTTATTTCGGTCGAAGTGGATGGACAGTGTTATTACCCGGAGATCGATGTGGGCGGAAGTTTCTGTGGCTCAGGGGCATCAGCCAGTTATGCGATGGAAGTGATCAAAGCTGCCGATGCCAATATGTATCAGGCTAAAAAGCAACGCCTACCGTTTTGCATCACCGAGTTCGGTACGGCTTAGTCGTCATGGCACCTAATTGGTGTCGCTTATTTGGATGCCTGGAGTTCATTGAGTGACCAGTCGTAACGGTAATCAATGCCGTTGTGGTCTTCATCATACTGCTTGAGTCGGGTAGCCAACTCGGGTGAAGCGTATCGAATCAGATGTTGAATCACGTCTTTTTCTTCCTTGCCAAAGTCTGCTTGATACCAGTGATAGATTTTGGATAACACAAGCTCTTCGTCTTCCCAGCTAACGCCTCTTGAGTGGTTAATGTAGGCTTTGGCGCCTTCCTCCAGTAGTGCCTCAATATTGTCTGAGGTGTAGGCCGATGCCGCTAAATTAGGGCAGGATAGACTGGCGCAATTGACGGCATAATGAATTCTCGGGTCTTTCCAGATCGGACGAAGGATGCGATGTTCAATATCATTGAGGGTTAGCGTCTGACCCGCGACGGTTATCGCAGGGTCATCCCACGGACCAAAGGAGAAGAAGCTATCGCCCAGTTTTCGGATGCTGGTGGTTGGATAGTGATCCAGAATCAGCTGAACGGTAAGGGCGTTGTAGAGATTAATCCAATAGGCTTTCTGTTCCTGTTTTGCATAGTCTCTGGGATCAAGCTTGCTCATCTGGTTTAAATAGCTGGCCAAGCTTTGTTTATCTGACGTCGTTACCGCTTGATAGTCGTAAAGGTGGATGCCACTGGGATGATTCGAACTCAGATACGTCTTCAGATTGTCTTGCCAGAGCGTGTGATCAATGGTGGCGGTGTTATTGTCATTACTTTGATCCCAATATGACCAAATGTCGTCTGCCCGCACCAAGGCACTGATCAGTGACAGGATAAATATCAGAACGTAATTATTCAGAGATGAGAATAGAGTTTTAGCCGGCATAGGATTCAAAACAAGTGCATCAGAGTGAAACAATTAGAAACACAATTCACTCAAAAGGTTCCTTCCCCAAACGATAATGTGTGGTAACGATAGGCTTTGAAGTCGGACGACCAATGTTTTTGAGGCATTCCTGCTTTCAGTCGAAGTTGATCTAAGAAGTCATGCTGGTCGGGCAGTTGCTCCCAGACGCTCGGAAGAAAGGTGGCTTGTCGGAAGCCATCCCGAATGGTTAAGCCGTCTTTATGGGGTTCCAGTGCCGAGAGCAATTCTTCCTCACTGGTACAGGGAATCTCCGTTTCCGGGCTAATCAAGGAGATGTCGATCTGGAGCGTTTGAACTTCTTCCTGCGTGACAGGTGGAAACCGGTAATCTTTAAATGCGGCCGCATACGCATGCTCAACCACGTCGTTGATCAGTGGTTGGAAGGCCGTGAGTGCTCCGATGCAGCCTCTTAGTTTTCCATTCAAATGCAAGGTTACGAAACAACAGCCCGGCTGATGGAGTAGTTCATCATCGGCAATCCCAAGCTCTCTGGCTTGATGTCGGGTAAAGTCGGCAAGATCGGGATCTGCACATTGAGTCCCATGTTGAATGGTTGTGCGCGCTAACGTCAGTAACTTGATCTTTTGTTGTGGAGTCAGATCAGAATAGGGCATAGGCGCCATACCCCACTACCTGGTTTTTTGTACCTGCAGTGTCCCCAGAGTTTCTGAGATCCAAAGTGGAGAGTGTTAGATGATGGTGTTTGGCTGCCATCAAGGCTCCATTTAACGCATAGCATCCACAGGCCTGATCGCAATTAATGTCTGTGTGCAGGTGCTCGATGGCTGAGCTGGTTTGTTGGTCGAGTTCACGGGCATGTTCATAGGCGTGGTAGTGGCTCAGATCGGTGCTGATGACAAAGAGTGTTTCCTGACCTCCCCAAAGAGCATTAATGACGCCGCTTACAATATGGGGCTCTGTCTGCCCAACGACCAAGGGGACGATTTTGAAGTCCACAAGAATGCGTTGAAGGAAAGGCAGTTGTACTTCCAGGCTGTGTTCGTAGGCGTGTGCGTGAGGGCTCACTTTTACCCCGTCCAGATGTTTAATGGTCAACAGCGCTGACTGATCAATTTCAATGTTACCGAAGGGGGTTTTGAAGTAACTGGCGTCGGGAATGGCGACCCCTTGTAACGGTACACGATGAGATGGCCCAAGAATAACCACACGCTTAATTGTGTCGGTATAGTCTTCAAGCTGGTGGTAGGCCGATGCTGCCACAGCCCCTGAATAAATGTAACCGGCGTGGGGACTGATCAGCATTTTTGGGCAACGACTTATGGGTTCTGATTCGATGGCTGAATCCATGAATTGAGCGATCATGGCTGAAAGCTGCTGACTATCATCAGGATAAAAGCTTCCAGCGACTGCAGGTTGTCGTATGTACATGTTTCAGCCCCATTTCTGCAATATCTGGACTAAATTTAAAGAAGGCGCAGACGGATTTGTGCGAACGTTAATCCAGAGTAAATTTTTGGCTCAGAACACCTATTAGTATAGCAGGCTCTCTTCTTGTGGGTGTTGGATAGGTAGAACACCAGGTCTTATGGTCTGATTCTAGGAGGCCATCACATGTCGCAATCAATGACACAGAAATCAAAAATACAGTCACCTCCAGCCACTTTTCCTACCAAGTACTGGCATGCGATCGATGGCGATCGAATTCAGTGTGACGTATGCCCAAGAGCCTGCAAACTGCATGAAGGACAACGTGGATTGTGCTACGTTCGAGGGCGTGAAAACAACGAAGTGGTGCTCTATTCTTACGGCCGTTCCAGCGGCTTCTGTGTTGATCCCATTGAGAAGAAACCGCTGAACCATTTCTATCCCGGCACGTCGGTACTGTCTTTTGGCACGGCTGGCTGCAATCTGGCCTGTAAATTTTGTCAGAACTGGGACATGAGTAAGTCCCGCCAGATGGATACCCTGGCTGATACCGCTATGCCGGAAACCTTGGCTCAAGCTGCGGCTAATCTGGGCTGTAAGAGTGTTGCTTATACCTACAATGACCCGGTGATTTTTCTGGAATATGCGGTGGATACGGCGTTGGCCTGTGAACAGCATGGCATTAATTCGGTGGCGGTGACTGCCGGTTATATTTGCGATACGCCCCGACAAGAGTTCTTTCGACATATGAACGCAGTGAATGTCGACCTCAAAGCGTTTTCACAACGCTTCTATAAACATTTATGCGGTGCTGATTTGGATGCGGTACTGGACACCTTGAAGTATCTGAAACATGAGACGTCTTGTTGGTTGGAAGTTACTACCTTGTTGATTCCCGATGAAAACGACAGTGATCAGGAATTAGAACAAATGACGCAGTGGTTGTTCGATGAACTGGGACCCGATGTGCCGCTGCATTTCAGTGCTTTTCACCCGGATTGGAAAATGCGTAATAAACCGCATACCCCGGCAAGTACATTAACCCGCGCTCGCGGGATTGCCTTGAATGCCGGACTGAACTACGTCTATACCGGCAATGTGCATGACACAGCGGGCAGCAGTACCTATTGTCCTGTGTGTGATTTAAGGGTTATTGAGCGAGACTGGTATGAGTTAGGCCAATGGCAGTTGGATGCGACCGGACATTGCCTTAATTGTGGGCATCAAATTCCGGGGATGTTTCAGGGTGAAGCGGGGAATTGGGGCGCCAAGCGTCTTCCTGTGCAGCTATCTCAACATGCATAGTCAACACGCCTAGAGGCGGCCGACTGTGTTTGTCTGTATTCGTCTGTATTTGTCAGTACTCGTTTGTTCTCGTTTGTGTTAGAGCAACATTAAATCTTCATTAAAACCTTTGTAAGCTACTGTATTCGAGGAACTTCTGGGCTAGTATTAATTCCAATCCAGTGTTTGCAACCCTCCTAATATAAGTCAAGGAACGCTTATGGCCCGCCCGATATCTCTTGCAGCAGCGATTGCTTTATCTCTTTCCTCTACGCCACTTATTGCCGAACCCATTAAACCTATCCCTCAAGAGTCAGGTTTCTCTGGTTCGCTCGTTGTGGGTTTGTCTGCTACGGAATACTCCAGCAACATGATCGCCGGGCCGAATGGCGATTTGGCCGATTCAAACATTGATAGTCTTGATGATAAGCCAGGATCGGAAAGTGACGTCTCTCCCTTTTTTACCGGTGAATTGAACTATACCTTTTCGAAATCCCGCACTCAGTTATTTCTAGGGTCGGCGCTGGAAGACTTGGTTCGATACGATTTAACCTTCCAGGCGGGCGTACGCCAGGAACTGGCAGATAAGAGCATTGTCTACGGCGCCTATTTGTTCTCGGCCATCCCTACCGAGGTTTATGCTGACCCTTATCAGACGGGGTCTTCCCGTGATGAAACCGATCGTGCTTCGTCCGGTGCACGAATTGGCTGGCAAGGTATTATGGGGTCAGGATTTGGTGTGGAACTGACCCACCGAAGCATTGAGCTGGACGATGAAGACTCCGGCGATGCCTTGGTGGCGCAAGGCGCCATCACCGCTGCTCAACAAGATGACTTGAGTCGTGAAGGGGATTTGAATGCCATCACGATCAGTTATCGACACTCGATCGCGCAAGGTCAGTTTCTCGTTCCAGAGATCAACTATCGGGATTATGATCTCGATGGCGAGGCGATGGCAAAAAGCCAATACGGTGGATCGCTTGCCTATTTCTATAACACACCTCAATACTCCTTAATTACCACGGTGTTTTATTCCCACTTTGAACACGATGAAGAAAACCCTATTTACGGGATTACTGAAGAAGGGGACTCGTTTGGTGGCAGCATTGTCGGCACATACCACAATCTGTTTGGTTGGGAAGGATTCTCTGGTTTAGCGACGGTGGGCTATGCCGAGTCTGATTCGGATATTAATTTCTATGATGCCGATGTAGTGACCGGCTCATTGGGTGTTCTCTACCGTTTCTAACTAACCGGTTTATAGGGGCTGCTCCCCTTAAAAACAAAAAGGCCGAATCTTGTTATGAGATTCGGCCTTTTTTGTGTTCCTGATGAATCATTCATGCTTACACAGGGTTTAGTCTATGGTACGAACCCATTCCTGACCTTGTTTGCAGAACTCATAGCGACCGCTGGAGGTATGGCCCTTGCTGTCGGCCACACTGATGGCTGCATCCCGGCAGCTTCGGTCTTTGTTGGTGTGTTGATCCAGCGGTACGATTGAACCGGTGACGCCTGCATGACGAATGCTCCAGCTTACCGGGAAACCATCCGCCCCATCGTTTAGGGCTTCGGTGAGCTGACGGTTAAGCTCGTCCCAGTCCTGCTGTTTAAAACGAGCCAAAGGCGATTGTTTGATCTTCCATACACCGTCGGATTTGCAGACATCAAAATTAAAGAACATCTTTTTGTCGTGTTTGCCTTTAAGTGAAAAGCGGGTTTGACGGCACTGGGTTCCGTCTTGTTGGAACGTCACATTAGGACGAACGATACCTTGCAGATTACTTTCGTCAGACTTCCATAACGCTTTTTCTTTATCGCTTAGGGTATTTAATTGCTGACCGACAAAGCTTTTAAATGATTCAGCTTCGGAATCTGTAAACTCTGAGACAACGGTATCGGCCAAAAAGTTAAGGTTGCCAGCAAAGCTAAATGAGCTGATGCCTAACAGACAAGCTGAAACAAGCAGTTTGAATCGCATTGATATCTCCCTAAAGCGATAATCTGGAATAAGCAGTTCCGGATGGTTGAATTGGTCGGGCTAGTAAATGACCTGACTAGTTGTACTGGTCTGAATGAACAGTTCTGACGAATCCGGAATGATTTAGTTTCACGTATTTCTTTGTGATCGTTCAATTGTGATCGGTTAATTGTGATCGTTCAATGGCGATCATTTGGTTGCCATAAAGTGTAATCGTATCTTTGGGGATGTGAAACGCTTTTGTGCTTTCTCGATCTTGGTGTTCACTTTTCCACCCGTGCTTTCAATTTCTCAAATCGCTCAATTTCTCAAATCTCTACTGACACATCCTGACACTGGGCTCTTTTATAGTCGTTTCTGTGGTCATGGCGTAAAACACATTTCGGATGGATGTCCGGTTGGCCTTGATACGTGTTGACTCACACAAACAAATACTAAGAAAACTAAGGAGTAGGAAGATGTCACAGTCTCAAAAAGAAGCCCTGGAAGTATGTCTTTTCAAATTGACGGAAGATACTGAGAAGCAGGCATTCATGGAAGCCAATGGCGAGCTGGATCAGTGGCTCAAAGCACAGGACGGTTTTATGTTCCGTTGTTTGTCAGAAAAAGAAGATGGCACCTGGATTGATATCATTCATTGGGCATCGAAGGAGGCGGCCAACAAAGCGGGCGATGGGTTCATGGAGACCTTTAAAGACTCTGATTTTATGCGGGCTATTGACCCGGATACGGTCAACATGAATCATGCTCAGGTTGAAGTGGCGTATCCGGCAGGGTAATCGACCAGTAAGAAAGGACCCGAAACAATAGGCAGGGTATGAATAAGGCAGAGCGGCTATTTCATTTAACGACCTTACTCAAGTCGCGGCGTACCGCCGTTACGGCTGAGGTATTGGCTGAAAAGCTGGAGGTATCGGTTCGCACTGTTTATCGTGATATTCAGGCGCTTATTGTTTCGGGGATTCCGGTGGAGGGGGAAGCTGGTATTGGTTACCGGTTGACGCCTGGCTTTGAAGTGCCGCCACTGATGTTTCGTAACGATGAATTGCAAGCCCTGTTGGTGGGGATTCGGATGGTGAAAGCCTTTACCGACCCGGAATTGGGGGCGGCGGCCTCTTTGGCTGAGGATAAAATCCTCTCAGTGTTGCCTGATCGTCTGAAAGGATACGCTGAGAACCAACCCTATTGTATTCCTGTCATGAGCCGAGATGACCCCAAGCGTGCTCGTCACCTTGAAATTCGTCGCGCCTGTGAGCAGATGCAAAAGCTGTCGATCGCCTATCGGGACGAGCAGGGGCAGCAAACCGAACGGGTGATCTGGCCATTGGGGTTAGTGAGTTGGGGGGATCGGTGGACGCTGGTGGCTTGGTGCGAGCTACGGCAAGACTATCGTCATTTTCGCTTCGATCGCATTGCCTCATTACAGCCGTTAGGTGAGTTCTTTGAGACCTCGGAAACGCTCAGTTTGAAGCATTTTCTCAGTACAGTGGATGCCGACTAGAAGCTTGATCACAAATAAATTGATCAAGTAAGGGAAAGCCCTGTAACGCTTTGGGTATCGGTGCAGAAGGGGGAAGATTCATAGTTCCAAATAGAACTGACGGCCTTCAAGCCGCCGGTTTTAGTTCGATGGTCGAAATCTGTTAACGCGCTTTCAGGTGTTTCCATTTCAGCATGTCTTCGACCGCTGCAAGTATGCTTTCCTTCGCGGGAATGAACTCAATCTTCAATTCGTTTTTGATCTTGCTGTTGTCGAATTGCATGGCCTTGCCCATGTTGGTTCGCATGTAAGTGCCCACACCTTTAGGCTGAGTGTATGACAACAATTTCATCACTTTCGTCCCTAACGGGTTCGCCATGTTGACTAACGGCAACCGATAATTGCGATAGCCGCTGTCTTTGAGGAACTGAACCAGTTCGGTCATCGTCATCGACTGATTTGCACAGAGGTAGCGACCAGAGGCTTCAGGCGTTTCCATTGCAAGAATGTGTGCTTTTGCCACGTCTCGTACATCTACAAATCCCCAGTTGACGGTCATGATGGTCGGGAACAACCCTTTCATAATGTCGCGGATGATCTGGTTGGAGGTGTTCAGGCTTGGGCCATAAGACGGGCCGATCACAATGAAGGGATTAATCACCACCATATCAAAGGTTAAATCGCTGTCTTCCATAAACTTCCAGGCGGCTTGTTCAGCTTTGGTTTTTGAAAAGTAGTATGGGTTGCGATCCAGAGAGGATTTGGTATTCCAGTCGGCTTCGGTGAATACGTGATGATTGTCCGGTTCGTCGGTGATTGCGGCGATAGAGGAGGTCAGTATCACTCGTTTGACGCGAGGAGACTTTTTACAGGCTTCCAGCACATGAACTGTGCCTTGTACTGCCGGGTCCACAAGATCCCGTTGTGGATCTTTTACATCAATAATGTAAGGGCTTGCGGTATGGAGGACGTAATCACAGTCAGACAAAATATCATCGAATGCACCTTCGCTCAGTAGGTCGGCTTGTACTAACCGAAGCCGCTCTTCAGCGCCTTCGAGACCAGTAAGGTACGGGTATTTACTGTCGTCGCCACGGACGGTTCCGATGACGTGGTAGCCTTTTTGCAACAGTTGCTCAACGGCGTGGGCGGCGATAAACCCGGATGCGCCGGTGACGCAAACGGTTTGTGGTGTGGTGTTGGTTGCTGTTGTTCCCATAAGTGCGCTTCCTGAAATCTTAGTTGTTATGTGTTGTTTTAGATCCGGCTTCTGAGGCTGGTTTTTATGTACAGCTTCTTGTTCTCTATAAAGATCCTTAGGTGATGAGTGTGCAGATCATGTACTGTCGAAATTATTACAAATCAGTCTTTGATAGTAGTCGTTAATTGGATGTTTGCGTTCGACAGGGTTAAGAGAATGCTTTATGTTTAGTCTGCTACTACCTTGTTCTGAAATATAAATACATCTTCTGAATTTATCTTGTTCCGAGTGTTTGGATTGCCTATGAATTACCGAATCTTAGTTGCGGATGATCATCCATTATTTCGTGCCGCTATTAATCAAATTATGTCTGTTCAGTTGGACGGCGTAGTGATTGATGAAACGGATTCGGTGTCTGGTTTACAAGCGAAACTGGAAGAGAATCAGGATGCAGACCTGATCTTGTTGGATCTGCATATGCCTGGGGCGCAAGGATTCTCGGCCCTGGTGTTCTTACGCAATCATTATCCGGACATCCCTGTTGTGGTTATTTCCGCTCAGGAAGACCCTGTGGTGATCGGTCGTGCGATGCAGTTTGGGGCGGCGGGATTCATTCCGAAATCGGCCGAGCCGAAAACCATTAAGCATGCGATTGAAACCGTCTTGGGAGGCGATCTTTGGTCACCTGAACCTGTCACCAACATCAATGAACGTTCTCAATACGAGCAGGAAATGGCGGAGAAGCTGGCGTCGTTGACTCCCTCTCAATTCAAGGTGTTGGTGATGATGAATGAAGGGTTGCTGAATAAACAGATTGCTTACGAGCTGGAGGTTTCTGAAGCCACCATCAAAGCCCATGCGACGGCCATTTTTCAAAAGCTGGGGGTTCGTAACCGCACACAGGCGGTGATCGCCTTGCACGAGTTGGACATTGAGCACCCGGCCCATGTTGCCACAGATGACACTAATTCAGATCAGTAATTTGTTCTCAGAGTTGCTGTTCGGGCGTTCTCTGGGAGGCTTAAGAATTACTTTTCAGAAACGGGATGGGCGATGTGATTAATGTTGATCAGGTCACGACAGTCGCACCCTTTTTTAATCAGTTCCGACTTCTCCAAGATAAAACTCATATAATTCAATGAATTGATCATGACCCCGCCGATACCCATCATGGAGAGGCTTTCTTCCCGGTTCGGAAGTTTGAGTTGTTGGTAGGCGGCTTCAGTTTCTGAGTCTGAGATGCCCAATCGTTGGCTGATGTATTGAATATCGTCCAGAGATTGTGCTTGAAAGTCGGTCAAGGCGCGGTAATACCCTGCAATGAACTGCTCAATGTTCTCTTTTGACGGTTTATTTTCCCCTCTGGAAATAGCCACCACATCAATGATTTCGTTGGGGATATCTTTCGAGCTAAACAGCAGGTTAGCGCCCATCGCTTTAATCTTGGCGGCTTGGGGATCAAAGGTAATGATGGCATCCACCTCGCCAGCGGCAAAGGCGTCCGCGTGTTTATCAATGGTCAGCGTTTTTTTGTGGAGATCACCTTCTTTCAAACCGGACACCTGAAGAAAACGTGCATACATGTAAGCACCCAAGGCGCTGTCTTCCAAGCCTAAGGTTTTACCTTTGAGGTCATAAATGCTTTTTATGTCTGGTTTGGTGAGCAACATGTCGCCCCCGTCTGAAACATCGGTGATCAGAATGACTTCGATGGGGAAGTTTTTATCCCAAACCTGAAGTACTTCATCAAGGGTCAAGGCTGCCGCATTAATCTTGTTGTTCATGAGAGACGTCATCACCTCAGACGCAGAGGCATGTTGCACTATGTCTACCTGATCTTGGGAAAAATACCCTTTGTGTTCGGCGAGGTACATCATTTCATAGCCAGGCCAAAGATTAGTGCCCAGGACTATCGGTGTTGTTTTCTCTGGCTCACTTGGACTGCATCCAGATAAGAGAAACAAGGAAAAAAACAACCAAAAAACGCGCATAGTAAAATTCCTGATAGTTCATTGTGGTGATGTTTAAATACTTAGGGAACCGCTGAATAAGCCCCGTTTTGCTCTAGAGTGGACTTATTCAGCGGTTCCCTAGTCAAATTAGTATAAATTATCTTAGCCTAATCGCTTTTGATGGAGATTAATGTCCTTGTTGTTTTTGAGGAAATATTCTTCCCAGAAGCTTTTTATGTACTTAGACTTTGCATTAAGGCCCGTAATTTGGCCGGTTTAATCGGTTTGCTCAACAGTTTGCATCCCAGTGCACTGACTTTTTCTTTAACGTTCGTTCGTCCGTCTGCCGAAATAAAAATGGCAGGGCCGTCATAGCTGGCCCGGTTTCGTAACGCGATGAGCGCATCTGTACCCAGTTGTCCCTGATCGAGATGGTAGTCAATGAGTACCATCTGCAATTCCTGCTGTTTAGCAAGCGTCACGGCGTCTTCGGTGTTGGTGGCTTCTAATACTTGATAGCCCCAGCGACTGAGCAGCGCTGTCATACCTTTTAACACCTCTGGTTCATTGTCGATGCACAGAACGCTGTTTTGAGAGGGCACTTGTCCAGCTTCGGCTGGGACGTCAATTCCAGAAAGCGGAGCCGTCTGGCTGGATGAGCCCAGAGTGGAAGCGACGTTCGAGGTAGACGCTAGCTTCTGACGGCCTTGCGTCGGCAATTCAAGAGTAAAGCGGCTGCCTTTACCCAGCTCGCTCGCCACCGTAATCTTCCCATCCAACAGATCCGAGAAACCTTTGGCAATGGCAAGGCCCAGACCAAGCCCGCGATCATGAGAACGTTGATGTTCGTTCAGTTGGGTGAAGGCATTAAATATGTTGCCAAGATCTGCTTCCGGGATCCCGGGGCCGGTGTCCCAAACCTGGATAGACACCTTATCTCCCACGGTTCGACAGCCAAGAAGCACCTTACATCCCTGACTGTAACGAATGGCGTTGGTCATGAAGTTTTGCACAATACGGCGTAGCAAGCGGCGATCTGTGGTCACCCTTAGCGAGCTTTTCACGTAGCTCAACCGACAATTGGCTTGTTCGGCCATCGGGCGGAATTCCTGAATCATCGGGCCGAGTAACTCATCCAGAGCAAAGGTGTCTTCGGATACCTTGAGATTGCCGGATTCCAGACGGGAGATGTCCAGCAGGTCGGTAAGCATGTCTTCGGCAGACCTCAGTGATTGATCGATCGAGGAGGAGAGCTGACGCTGGTGTTCCGGTGAGCTGGCGTGCTGAATTAAGTCATCCATCAGCGCAGAGGTAAACAGGCGCGCAGCGTTCATCGGTTGCATTAAATCGTGACTGACGGCGGCAATGAAGCGGCTTTTACTGGCGCTGGTTTGTTCGGCTTTTTGAGTCATTTGAATCAACTGACGATTGAGCTGGCGTAGTTCGTCGGTGCGCTCTTGCACCCGCTCTTCTAACGCCTCATTCGCATTTAACAGCGCTTGCTCGGCCTGTCGGAAGGTGGTGATGTCGTTAAAGCTCATCACAAAACCACCGTCGGGAAGTGGATTGCCCCGTAACTGAATGACGGTGCCGTCTTCACGTTCGCGTTCTGATACGTGCTCGGTTGGATTTTGTAAGTGACGAATGCGCTTTTGAACCAGTCCTTCCACATCTCCAGAACCACATAAGCCGCGTTGGGCGTTGTAACGGATGAGTTGTTCAATGGGCATGCCCACCTGAATCAGTTCCTGTGGATAATTGAACAGCTCAAGATAACGATGATTCCAGGCCAGCAGTTTCAGTTCTTTGTCGATGACACTGATGCCTTGCCCCATGTTTTGAATGGCGTGTTGCAGCAGTTCGCGGCTTACCTGTAGGGTTTCAGACGTTTCGGAGGCAATGGCTTCCACGTCATCCCAGGGCACATGCTGCCCTGAAATGGCGGCGTTCAATACCGCTCGGGCCGAGGCTGCACCGATTACTGCACTCATTAAATGTTCAACTTGTTCGATTTCCTGCTGACTGGCCCGCTCATTGGTGGGCTGTTTCGTAAAGATCGCGTTCAGTTTGCTCTGTTCAACAAATCGGCTGGCTATGGTGTTTAGTTCATCCTGAGTGATTCGAGTGTTTAGCAAACTCTCTTGTTGATCCACGGATTCCAGTTGCGTGCCCTGAAAACGTGCGGCTTGAATGCGCTCGTTGATGTGGGTTTTAAAGTAACGTGAGCCAATAATGAAGCCGGTTAAATTGAACAACAGACTTAACGCGGCGCCCCGGGTAACAGGATCGAACCACTCAATGGTCAATAACGATTGTGGACGTAGCCAAACCGGTAGACTGGTGGTGAGGGACGCAAGCCAGGGTAAGTGTTCTATCCAGATAGGCAAAATCAGTGTGTAGAACCAGACGCAGACGCCCAGTACCAGGCCAATAATCACACCGGAGCGATTGGCATCCTGCCACAACAGTGCTCCTATCATCGCCGGGGCCAGTTGTACCACAGCGGCGAAGGCAATTTGACCGATGGTAGCAAGGGCTTCGGTGTTTTCGATAAACCGATAAAAGAGATAAGCAAAGAACAGCAGCATCAAAATGGTGGTACGGCGAGCGTTGAGCAGAATGCCCCTGAAATGCAGGTAGTTGGTGTTCTTAACCTGATCTTTCCTCAGTAAAAACGGCAGTACGATGTGGTTGCTGACCATAATGCTCAAGGCTACTGTTGAGACGATGACCATGCTGGTGGCCGCTGAGAATCCTCCAAGGAAGACCAATAGTGATAACCCTGGTTTATTGGCTTCAATAGGCAACATCAGAACGTAGGTATCGGCCGATACCGAATCACCAAACAGCAATTTACCGGCCACGACCAACGGAATCACAAATAAACCCACCAGGATTAAGTAGGCAGGGAAGATCCATCGAGCCACCAAAAAGTCTCTGGGGTGGGTGTTTTCCACCATCGCCACATGAAATTGTCGGGGCAGACAGATAAAGGCGCCGGCGGCTAATAACACCTGAACCAGCATACTGCTGTTGAATGGTGAACTGGAAAGCCAGTGCTCAATCTGAGGATTGTTGGTGGCCTGCTGTTCTATCTTTGCCAACAAATCACCGACGCCATCAAATAATCCATAAGTAACGAAGCCGCCGAGTATCAGAAAGGCCACCAGTTTGACCACCGATTCGAAGGCAATGGCGTGCATTAGCCCCCGATGATGCTCATTGGCCGACATATGACGTGTACCAAAGAAGATAGCGAAAATCGCCATCGTCACGGCTACGGTCAAGGCGATGTCTTGTCGATCATTGATGTGAGCGAGATCTGTTGGGTCGTTGCCGGTAAGCGCTATGTAACCCATGACCAGAGCTTTCAATTGCAACGCGATGTAGGGAAGCACTGAAATGGCTGCAATTACAGTGACCAGCATCGCCAGACCTTCGTGCTTGCCGTAACGAGCAGAAATAAAGTCGGCAATGGAGGTGATGTTTTCTCGGCGCGACACCAGAATCAGGCGGGCATAGAAACGCCACATCAGCAGAAAGACCAGAATGGGGCCGAGGTAAATGGGCAGGAAGGACCACAGGTTTTGCGCCGCTTGGCCGACCGCTCCGAAGAATGTCCAGGTGGTGCAATAGACCCCTAGGGTCAAACTGTACACCCAAGGCGAACTGTGGGGGATATCCGACTCGGAACCAATATTGGCAGTACGATCGCCGCGCCAGGCAATAAAAAACAACAAACAAACGTAGCCGAACGAAACGAAAGCAATTAACCAAGTAGACATAAAAAATTCATCAGGCCCCAGTGTGTTACAGCTAACACCGTCAATGGTTATTAACAGTATGATTTTCAGATGGTTTTAAGCATAGGGGGTTCTGACCTCAAAGCCAATTGGACTAAGGTCGAGTCAGTGAGTGACAGTTAGTGTTCAGGTCACCTTAACAATTCTGCAAAGTAGGCTACAGTGTAGTAGGTAAGAAATACTTCGAAGTCTTGTCGTAGGTGGAGCTCTGATGTGTAGAGTCTAATGGGACTATTTAAATCAATCTCAGACTTGGTGAGCGATAAAGCAGGGATATTTCAGTCGTATGTACCGATCCTCTACTCAGCTGAATGAAAAATGTTCTGACTTGGGCGACACCTCATTAGGTAAGACTGCCATTAAGCACTCTTTGGCGATTCGTTTACTCAGAATTGTTTTCTCCATTTATCTGCTGATCACCTGTGTTATCACCTCTGTTCAGATGACAAACGAATATCTTTTCGAGAAAGACTCTATTCGTGAGAATCTGATGGCCTACCAAAGTATCTTCTACGAAGGCATTGCCAATGCCTTATGGAACTTCGATTTCAAACAACTCAATGCCATGATGGATGGCGTCTATAAGCTTCATGATATTGAAGGTTTGTATGTGTTTGATGGGAAGGGAAAGTTAGTACTGACACGGGGTTTCGAGAACCAAGCACCGTCAGATGATTCAGCTGCTTCTGATCGTTTGGGATCTACCGACGAAAAGGCGCAACAAGTGCCAACGAATCAGCACGGCGTAAGCTCGCTGAAAGCATTAAGTTATGACCAGATGGAGCAGCGTGGACTGTTTTCTTACACCTTTCCTGTGGTCTTCTATGATGAAAATATTGGCTCTGTAACGCTGTTTTCCAGCAACAGGATTGTCTTTAATCAGGTTAAATACAACTTCCTGACCATCATTATCAACGCCATCATAAAAACCATCATTCTGTGGTTATTGTTTATCTGGGCGTTCAAACGCTTTCTGGTTCGAGCTTTGGACAGTTTCATTTCCAAGATGGAATCCACCACGCTTGATAATCCCGGCGGCGCAGAGATAGAACTTCAAACCTTCGGCGCTTATGAGTTGGAACGTTTTCGTGATGTGTTTAATCACATGACGCAGCGTATTGTTAAGTCCAAATATTCTCTGGAAAAGCTTAACGATGAGCTGGAACGTAAGGTGGAAGAGCGCACCAAAGAAACCTTGTTGAAACAGGAAATGCTGGAGCAAATGAGTCAGCAAGGGCGCATTGGCGCCTGGGAATGGCGCATTGAGGAACAACAACTTCATTGGAGCACGATGACGCGCATCATTCATGATGTGGACCAGGACTTCATACCAACAGCCTCTTCTGTGTGGTGGTTTATTAAGGAAGAAGACAAGCGTGCCTTAATTCAGCAATGTCTTTCGGACTGCATAAAAGATGGCAAAGCCTGGTCGGAAGAGCTTCAGATCGTCACAGCCAAAGGGGAAGACGTTTGGGTGGTGATCACTGGCAGTGGTATTTTTGAAGACGGCAAATGTGTTCGTCTCTACGGCTCCTATCAGGACATCAACGAGCGCATCAAGGTGCGCCACGATCTGGAAGAAGCGAAAGAGTTGGCCGAAAGCGGTGCCAAGATGAAGAGCCAATTCCTTGCGACCATGAGTCACGAGATTCGTACACCGATGAATGGCGTGTTGGGGATGTTGTACCTTCTCAAAAATACCGACTTGGACGAGAAGCAGGCAGGGTATGCGGACGTTGCCACCACCAGTGGTGAGTTCTTGTTGGGGCTGATTGATGACATTTTGGATTTGTCCAAGATTGAAGCGGGTCATATTGAACTGGAGCATTTGAACTTCAATATTGTGAGCGTACTGGGTGACATTGCTAAAAGCTTCGGTATCAAAACCTATAACCAAGGTATTCAATTGATTTTGGATACCTCTGAAGTCCCGAATATTCAGGTCTGTGGCGATTTTGGCCGGATTCGACAGGTTGTATCTAATTTGATGGGGAATGCCGTCAAGTTCACATCATCAGGGCATATCTTAATCCGGGCCACACTCACTGATGTGGGGCCACAGTGGCAACTGGACTGCTATGTGGAAGACACCGGGATTGGTATCCGTGCAGATAAAGTCCACAGTATTTTTGAGCACTTTACTCAGGTGGATGCCTCTACTACTCGCAAGTACGGTGGCACCGGGTTGGGGCTGTCGATCAGTAGAGAGCTGTGTCGTTTAATGCAGGGAGACATAGACGTTAGCAGTGAACTGGATCGGGGCAGTACTTTCCACTTTCATGTTCGGTTGGAGAAGGCGCCGGTTACTCCGGTAAACGCGTTTGGTTTGAACGATATGAAAGATGCGTTTACCGCGAAACGTGTGTTAGTTGCAGATCCCTATCCGATGTCCCGAGAGGTTCTTGAACGACAACTGAATGCATGGCAGATCGATGTCGTGTTTGCGCCCTCCTGGCATGTGCTTATCAGTATTCTTAGTGATGAGTTGGAAGCCCCCTTCGATGTGGTTTTTCTGGACTACGCGTTAGCTCTGTCGGTAGATCCTGCATCTGCTTTAATGTATGGCCGGGTGTTAAGGAAACAAGCCTGGGTGTTGATGCAACCGATGGGAAATGAGCAGGACAAAATTGATATTCCCCAAGTGAATTGGATGGAAAGGCTCGAAAAGCCGATCGTGTCAGAGGAAATCAAGCGCGTATTGGCTGATGTACTGAATAAGCGTGCTGCCGATCCTGGTGCGTCTCCAGAGTTAACGCGCGGGGGTGGGCAAGTTGTCGAGCTTAAAGGCAGGAACAATAATCCTACGGATTCTCACGCAACTCCCTGGCCTGAAAGTACCCGTATCCTGTTGGTGGAAGACAACGATATTAATCGG
The DNA here is from genome assembly GCF_030159995.1 of Litoribrevibacter albus. Classification (NCBI taxonomy): domain Bacteria; kingdom Pseudomonadati; phylum Pseudomonadota; class Gammaproteobacteria; order Oceanospirillales; family Oceanospirillaceae; genus Litoribrevibacter; species Litoribrevibacter albus. The sequence continues at coordinate 29,148 of NZ_BSNM01000002.1, forward strand.
TTAGTCGCCTCCGGGATGTTAGAAAAAATTGGCTTACAGAATGATTTTGCAGTAAACGGCGATGATGCACTCAGTGTGTTGCAGTCTTCTTCCACAGAGTGCCCGTTTGATCTCATTCTTATGGATTGTCAGATGCCGGTTATGGATGGCTACGAAGCCACTGGCCGGATCAGAAAAGGTGAAGCCGGAGAGCGTTACCGTTCTATCCCGATTGTGGCGATGACCGCCAATGCCATGGAAGGGGATCGAGAGCTTTGTATCCATGCCGGGATGGATGATTATCTGACAAAGCCCGTGGACCCTTTAATTTTGCTGGAGAAGCTGCTTCAGTGGTTGCCTTCCAGAACGTCTTGAACGAATTGCTTGAACAATGTGAGTGGCAGTCTGCTGTCTGATTCGTGATGTTATTTACTCATACTCTTAACCCTGATCTTGCCAAACCAACTGGGTGTCACGAATGGCTTTAAGCAACGGGATATGACGATCAATGATGCTTTGCACCGCTGCCAACGCCTCGGCTGTTTGGGCTTCACACTGAAAATTTAACGCACTGCCTTCGCTATTGATTCGACAGATTCCCATGGGAAAGTGCACCACTGATTGCTGTGTGTGTGTTTCCACCGAGACTTTCCGTGCAAAGTGTTTGCCGAGCATGTCCTGATATTTTTCAGCCTTTTCAGCTGTGACAGAGCTGGTGCTTTTAAGCATGGTTAATGATTCCTATCTTTTATCTAATCACGTGAAATTTATGGTTTTAAAGTTCAGTACTGTAGGTTCCACTGAGATCCACCGGGCTAAACCCTGTCAGTAGGGTGTTGAGCGTCTGTTGAGGATCAAGATCTTTGAACAACTCTGGGTGAAACCATTTCGCCATGGATTCGATGGCGTACAAGTTCAGCGGTGAGTTGTAGAAATGGTGCCAAAGCGCGTAGCTGCGACCGTTTTGAATGGGCACCAGTCGGTCAAAGTTCCTATGTGCTAACACTTGTTTCAGTGAGGCTTGAGCAATGCCGTTCGGTACTTGAGCGCCCATGATCAGGCTTGAGTAACGTTCAGAAGTACGAGTGGGTGTGCTAGACGGTTTGCTAGAAGGGGGGCTGGGGTTTGCATTAAATTGTGCGCCCGATGACGTGCCTATGTAGACATCGAAATTTGAGATTAAGGCGTATTCCGCACTGATCTTTCCGACCGGGCCGGGCAATTGGCCTTCGGCAATGCTGATGCCGCCAGCGAATCTTGCCATCGCTGCAAATAAGCCTTCTGCAATGGTAAAGCAGCAGGGTTCTTTGGTGCTGGCCCAAACATCTAACAACACCTTGGGATAAGCACTTTCGGGAATGCCTGAAAGTGTATCTTGGATATGAGCCAGTTTGGTTTGGTAGAAGCGACTGAAGCTGTTGGCGTTTTGCTCGTAACCCAATACTTGTCCGAGAATTTCTATGCTGCGTGCCGTGTGTTCAATGGGATTCTTGCGGAAATCAATGAACACGATCTTAATGCCAACTGCCGTTAATACGTCGATAACTTTCTTCGACTTTGCGCCTGGTCCATGACCGTCGAGCCCGAAGATGGCCACTTCCGGATTCAATTCCAAAATCTTTTCAATGCTAACGCTGGTTTCACTGGTTTGACCGAAGGTCGGGATCTGATCAATCTCAGGAAAAGCCTGTTGATACGCCTGATAACCGGCCGGATCAAACTGCTTGAAGTCATTCATCATCCCGGCCACTCGGGTCAGTGGTTGTTTCACTCCAAGCACGCCCAGTGCCGCCAGGAAGCGACCTTCGCCGAGAATAATACGCTGCGCCGGTTGTTCCAGCGTGATCTTGCGATTGGCGATGTCGGTGATTTCAATGCTGGCGTGGGCAAACCCTGCCACGAGCAGAGTCACACAAGCGAGCCAGAGTTTTAATGAACGACGCGGCATAGTTCTTTTATCCTGTGGTTGGTCGTTATGATCATCAGTGCGTTGAAAAGGAGCGGAGGTGCTCATTCCCTGAGCGTTTATCATCCTTGTGGCACTTGATCGTAATTAGAATGGTTTGTTCTGTGATTCCCTAGAACTGATACGCCGCAGACAGACGAATATCTCGGCCCGGTTCCGGCAAACCAATTGGATCGGCGCCTTCGCTCATCGAGAAGAATGAGCCCTGATCGTAGTAGTACTTGTCGAACATATTGTTCACTGCCAAGCCAAGGGTCAGATCTTCCATTGGTAGCCATTGAACATAGACATCATGAATGCCATAACCGGCTTTTTCGTCCTGGCCCTCCGGCACGTCCTTTAAGCGTTCAACCAGGCGAGCGTTCCAGCCCAGTGTTAGGTCATGTCGCATTTGGTATTCAACGCCGGTCGTCCAGGTTCGGCCGTAAGAGGTGCCAAGCCCCATGTCGCCACTGGCCAAGGGTTCATCGCCCAGTTCTGGTTTACTGTGAGATACGCCGGCATTAAGCGTGACAGCATCCCAGAAGTAAGCCATGCGTAAGGCATATCCTTTCACTTCTACGTCATCGACGAAGCTGTAGCGAATACCTTGAGAGCCGCTGATGATTTGTGCGTTTTCAATGGTTTGTTTGAAGATTTCACCGCTGGCTGCGAAGTTCATTCCTTCGTATTTGAAACCAAACTCGATGTTGTCCGATTCTTCCGCTTGCAATTCCTGGAGCGGTACGTCGCCGTCGATGTCTGCACCACGATAGCTTTGCAGTGCTTGATTCAAGTAAGGAAACTCAAGGAACCAGGCTTCCGGGCTGCTCACGCCTTTGAAGGCTTGTGCATAACTGGCAAAGACTTCCAGTTCATTGGTGATGTCAAAGCTCAAGGTGGCGTTCGGGCTGATGGCGTCATCCGAGAAGTTTTCACCTTGATTGTCGGTGTAGTCGTAGTCGTCGTAACGTACCCCTGTGCTCAAGCGCAAAGACGGAGTCAGTTCGATGTCGGCCTGAACATAGAGGGCGGTGATTTCCGTCTCTTCATTGTTGAAGTCATCCAAATAGCCTTTTACCAGATAGGCTTCGTCTTCCCGATATTCGGCACCGTAGGTGACTTCATGCTTGCCCATTCGACTGGTGTTGCGAAGATCAAAGCCTAAACTTTCGATGCCTGCACCGTGGGCTTTTCCATCGTAGTAATCAGCAAAGGTCCAGGTTGGCGGTGGCCCAGCCGGTGGCCAGTTGGCCGCATAAACATCGCCTTTCTTCGTGAGGTAGCTGTCGTTGTAATACACAGTGGATTTCAGATCAATCCACGGTGAGTCAGGATTGTAGCCATAGTTAAAGATGGCCGATTCGCGATGTGTTTCCTGAGGCACGAGAGTACTCGGGTACGCAGGGTGTAGGCCGATATCCACCATGTTCGGACGGGCATAACGCGTACCGTCGTCGTCATATTCTTCGTAGCTCAGAGCCAGGTAGTGGTCTTCGAGTAGGGTGCCGCTCAACTTGAAACGTACGGATTGTTGTTCGAACTCGGTGTTATCCACTTCGTCGCCGTGGCCGTCGGAGTAGTTGTCGCCGGTATCATAACGGGTGATGCTGGCTAACAAGCCAAAATCATCGTTCAACATACCATAGGCGCTAAGGTGATTTTTCCAGCCTTCGTTATTACTGAAGTAAGAGGTCTTTGCTAAGGCGCCGAAACGCTCACCGTCTCGGAGCATGTCTTTGGCGTCTTTAAGGTTAAAGTGGATGGCACCGCCTAAGGCGCCTGCGCCGTCGGTGGCGTTACCGGCACCGGATTTAATCACCACGTTTTTCACTAATTCGGGTTCTACGTTGACGCGACCTTGGTGGTGATAGAGGTAACCCGCTTGTGTGGCTCCGTCGATGGTGACATTGAGCAGCGTGTCTTCAATACCGCGCACATAGATTTTCTGCGCAACAGGCAGGCCACCACCGACAGTGATGGAGGGTTCGTGACGGAACATGTCTTCCAGATCGGTGACCTGACGCTTCTCAATCATCTCGTCCGTCATGCTGACATTGAAGCCGTCTTCTTTGGAACCGATTACTTGAATGATGTTAGTGGTTTTGGTGTCAGCGTTGTTTGTTGTCGTTTCTGTGTCGGCGTATGCGCAGGTAATATTGGCAGCGGCAACAGCCAAAGCCAGATAACTGACCTTACTCGCTAGCTTAGTGTTCTTCATTACCTAAATCCTATGTTGGTGGTATGAGATCAAGGCAGGGTGGCGAGCGTTGAGTGACATCAATGAACTCCCGACTTATGACCCTGTTGATGTAAAAATGTTTCTAATGCTAATGATTCTCATTTATGATATCACCAAGGCGTCGCATGAACAGAGAAGATCGTTATTCAAAGCTGACAAAGTGTTATGCGTTACCGTCAGAGTGGTCAGAGGCAGGACAAATAGACGTATGAATACCAACACTATCTTTCTACAAGACCTGAAAAACTTGCAGTCACGATTGGGCTTAAGCCAGAATTTTCGTGGTGCAGATGTGAGTCAGCCGGTAATGGCGGGGCACTTTCAGTATCTGGCGTTCCAAAGCGGGTTATCGATGCATGTGATGGATGCGGTGGAGCATCAAAACACCGAAAGCACCATGGAATTGCCGGAAGGGCTAAGCTTTAACTTTATGTTCTCTGGTCAGATTAATTTCTCTTTCGCCAATGAAAAACACATTATCGGCCCGGATCAGGGGCGTATTTGCTGCTCAGCGATCATCAATAACTCATCGGATATTCTGACCCGTTCTATGTGTGCTGGCATGCACATCAAAAAAGTAAACGTCTTTGTGGAACGGCAGTGGCTGGAAAACCGCTGTAAAACATCCAATGACAGTGAGTTACTGAATCATCTGTTTACGGATAAACGTGTGTTGCATTGGTTGCCGGATGAGGAGGTCGTCGCGAAAGCCTCACAGTTATTTACCGTCAATCAGAGCAAGGGCTTTTCGGGGCAGTTAGAGGCCGAGTTCCTGACCATGCAGTTGTTATCCGGCTGTATTGATCAGCTACATCAGGATCTCAATGCCTTGGATGAACACTCTGATCAGCAGTCCAAGGTGGCTGCGGGTAATCCGTCGTTGGAATTGAAACACGCCATTGATCAGCTGTTAGAGCGACACGACTGTTTGCATGACATTGCCACAGCGCTGAATATGAGTGAACGCACCTTACAGCGTCGCTTTCAGTCCTGTTTTCAACAAACCTTATCTGCTTATGTTCGGCAACGTCGTTTGGAAAAAGCCAAGTGTGCCTTGGCGATTGAAGGGCGGAGCATTGGTGAAGCAGCTTATATTGCTGGTTACAACCACAGCTCCAACTTTGTGAATGCTTTTAAAAAGCACTATGGCATGACGCCTTCGGAGTTTTTAAAGGTGCATCAAGGAGTAAGGCACTAGCGCCTTACTCCTTGATTTCATTTCAGATTATAGGTTCAGGTAATAGGTTTCAGGTTATGGATTCTAAGTTACAGAAAGCCCAGCAGGGCTTTGCATCCGTAGGCCACCACAGCGAGCGTAAAGACACCCGCCAGGTAAAGCGCCACGGCATTGCGAAGTGAATGCTTTGGCGTGCTGTTCATTAGTAACCATCCTTCAAACTGGTCTTACCGCTGAACGTCTTATAGTTGTAGACGTTATAGGCGATGATGATCGGGATGAAAATCAAAATGCCAACTAAGGTGAAGTACACCGATTTGTCCGGCGCAATGGCGTCCCAAATCGTTAAGCGACCTGGAATGATGTAGGGAAAAATACCCGCAACCAAGCCCGCAAAGGCGGTGGCAAATAAGCCCATCACATAGGCCAATGGCTTCAAGCTGTGTTCTTCTTCCGAATTTAATAAATTCCAAAGCTTATAGGCAAAGAACGCGGTTAATAGCGGCATCGGTGCCAGCCAGATATTCCCCGGCCAATCCAACCAGCGAGAAGCAATTGCGGGTTGCTCCAATAACATTTCGACGCTGACCATCGCCAGGAAGAACAGCATGCCAACTAACAACACCTTGGCGAGCATTCTAACGCGTTGTTGCAAGCCGTCTTCGGTTTTGCGAATCAACCAGCATGAACCGAGCAGAGCGTACCCAACCACGAGTGCCACGCCGGTATGGATCGAGAAAGGCGTTAACCATTGCAAGGGTTCATCTAGAGATTTGGGGCTTGACATGTCACCGACCAGCGCACCAAGAATTAAGCCTTGGCAGAAGGTGGCTAGGGTTGAACCGACCGCAAAACTGATGTCCCACCATTTTTGACTGGAATCGGCCTTGAATCGAAATTCAAAGGCGACGCCTCGGAAGATCAACGCAATCAGCATCAAGATGATCGGAATGTAGAGGTTCGATAAGACATAGCTGTAGACGCTTGGGAAGGCCACAAACAACACCACACCACCAAACACTAACCATGTTTGGTTGCTGTCCCACAGGTGGGCGAGACTCTTCATCGCCAAACCTTTATCTTCCGGTGTATTCAACAGGGGCGAAAGAATCCCTACGCCGAGAGAAAAGCCATCCAGCAGTACATAAACCAGAATGCCAAAACCGATCAATAACAGGTAAACCAGTGCGATATCCATTAGTGATCTCCTTTGCGTGTGTCTGTGTTGTGAGCATCGATGTAGTCGGACATTTCCTGGGTGTAACCTACGTCCACCTGAGCAGGGTTCAATGTGGCCGGCAGATCCTCATCCTGACCGTGAGTGCTTTGGTCATTAAGCAGTGACTCTATGGTTGCAGGGCCTTTACGAACCAGCTTCCGCATGAAGTACACATAGGTGATGAAGAGAATGCTGTAGACGGTGACAAACAAGGCCAGAGAGAAGGCGACGCTTTGTGCAGGTAACGGAGAAACCACATCGGTAGTGCGAACCAAGCCTTGCACTAACCACGGCTGACGCCCCACTTCCACCACATACCAACCGGCCAGTGTTGCGATAACACCGGCGGGAATCATTAATACAGAGAAAGTCAGCAGAGGCTTGGATTCAAACATGCGCCCTCTGCGTCGAGCAATCCAACCGGCCAGACCGAGTAATAGCATTAATCCTCCTAGCCCGAGCATGATACGGAAGGAGAAGAACACCACGGGTACTGGCGGGCGATCTTCCTTGGCGACTTGATCCAACCCGGCAATTTCACCATCCAGATCGTGTTTGATGATCAGGCTGGCGGCTTTAGGAATGGTCACTTCGTAATGATTGGTTTCCTGTTGTTGATCGGGGATGGCGAATAAGCGCAGATCCGCGCCTTTTTCTGTTTCCCAAATGCCTTCCATTGCAGCCAGCTTCACAGGCTGATGTTCGGCCACATTCAAACCGTGGAAGTCACCGACGACAATTTGTAATGGTGCCAAAATCAGAATGGCTTTCATGGTGAAAGAGAAGCCCACTTTGGCGAATTCGGTGTGTTGTTTTCTCAATAAGTAATAGGCGTGAATGCCTGCAATCAGTAATGAAGCCGACAAACAGGTCGCCAATAACATGTGGGATAAACGGTAAGGGAAAGATGGATTGAAGATCACTTCCAACCAGCTGGTTGGGTGGAATACGCCATCGACAATTTCATAGCCTGCGGGAGTGTGCATCCATGAATTCGCCGCAAGAATCCAGAAGGAGGAAAATACCGTGCCGATAGCTACAGTGCAGGTGGCGATGAAATGTACCTTGGGTGAGACTCGATTCCAGCCGAACAGCATAATGCCGAGGAAACCGGCTTCAAGGAAGAAGGCGGTGAGTACTTCATACGCCAATAAGGGCGCCAGTACCGGGCCGACTATGGTCGAAAATTCGCTGAAGTTGGTGCCGAACTCGTACGACAGTACCACTCCGGAAACAACGCCCATCCCGAAGGTCACGGCAAAGGGTTTCATCCAGAATTTTACCTGTTGTAAATACACCGGATTTTTTGTTTTCAGCCAGAGTCCTTCCATGATGGCAATGTACAGCGATAAGCCAATGGTGATGGTCGGAAACATGATGTGATAGCTCACGGTAAACGCAAACTGAATGCGAGATAGCAAGCTTGAGTCGGGTAACGAGGATAGCAGCTCGAACATGGTTTCACCCTTTGTAGTTGTAAGAATGTCCCTCCTGTTGAAAGGTGTGTGTCTGCATCCGTAGGCCCGGTTTAATGATCTAATCGTGACCGTTCCAATGGGGTGTGGCAGCACGCCTTCCAATACCCCCTAAGAGCAAAGCGGGTGCCAATAAAAATGATGGATTTATTAAGGCGTTGTTTTAAAAGGATTTGTTCGGTTTTTTAGTTGTTTTTTGTTTTTGGGTTGCTTAATAACTGGCCAATGAAAAGGACTATATGTAAACTTTGTAGACGGTTTTTAGTGTGAAGTGTGTAAAGTAAGTTTACGATTTCTTTTCTATGTGGGAGGCAAGCGATGGACATCTCTGTTCTATTTAATACCAGTTTGTGGACCACAGTATTGAGTGCGTTCGGTGTGGCGATCTGGCTATGGAGTCGACGCCGGGAAGATCCAAGCCTACCTGCACTGGCTGGATTTTGCTTATCGATGGCGGCCTGGTGCCTGGGACATATCTTCGCACTACAGCAGCAACCTCAGTTGGCCGTGCCTTTGTTGTTGGCGAACCCGTTGCTACCCACCAGTTTTCTGCACTTTGTGATCGTATGGTTGAAGGATTCCAAGGTTTCGACCTTTGGTTTGGACCAGCGCATTCCCTATTTTTATGTTGCGGCCCTGCTGGTCACCGTTGCCAGTGTTCTGGCTGATGGGGGCTTTTTGGCTCCTTGGTTGGTGTTCCCTAGTTTCTTCCATCTGGCCTTGGCGGGTTGGATGAATCTCGCCTATACGGTGGCGGTCGGGATCTTTGCTCACATATTGCTGCTTTACGGATTCCGAGAAAGCCAGGGGAATCAGCGCCGTTCCATCGTGGCTATTTTTGTAGTGGGCGCCTGGGGATTTTTGCTCGCGACCAGCTTCATCTTGCCGTCGATTCCTAGTCATTTCTTTCCATACCCCATGCTGGCTCTGCCCAGTTATGCGGTGCTGGTGGCGTATTCCGTAGTTCGCTACCGCTTGGTGGAAGCCAATCGGTTAGTCAGTCATGCCTTACAGTGGCTAGTGGTGTTGATGGTCTCAATGCTGGTGATGGGCGGGCTGTTATGGCTGGTTGAACCACTCGGGCTGGAAGAGTTATCTCATGTACCTAACCTGCAGCTTTTGGTGTATTCAACGCTGTTGTTACTGATCGCCTGGTTATCCTATGAACCGGCGAAGCGGTTTGCGGAGCGTTTGATTTACCCGGGCGGGAAGGTCGAAGAAGCGACATTGAATCTTTGGGTGAGTCAGTTGAATCGGGTAACCTCCTGGGAGGAACTGGCCTCCGTCGTGGAAACCATGTGGTACCAACGCAGCCGCTACAAAGCAGGTATGAGTATTGTTGATGCTCAAGGGGAGCCTTACGTTGAAACCCGGCAGACAACGCAATTTACCTGTATTAAACGCAGTCAGTGGCACTGTTACTTAAATGGCTGGGAAGACATTCCGCCAGCAACGCATCATATGGCAGAGATTCTGGCTGCGATGTTGCCGAGTACCTGTGCGTCACTGGAGCGTTCTCTGCAACTGGCTGAAGTCAAAGCCAAGGCGGAGCGAGCGCGCATTGAGCAGCGGCATTTGGTTGAGTTAGGCGGGCTGACCGCCGCCATTGCTCATGAGTTACGAAACCCGTTGAACATCATCAACATGGCCTCTGCTCAAACCGAGCCGATGATTAAATCGCACATTCAAAACCAAGTGGCCCGTGCGGAGTTATTGATTCGCGATACTCTCAGTTACGCCAGCAACATTGATCTGAACAAGACCGAGATGGATGTGATGAGCTTGGTGAATCAGGTGGTCGAACAGATTGATGCTTTGTTTAACGTGCACATCGATGTGCAAGGGCCGGAGACTTTGATGGGCGCGTTCGATGGCCCGAGATTACAGCAGGTGCTGATCAATATCCTGGAAAACTCAGCGGCCTTTATTGCTCAGCAAGCCGATGGAAAAATTCAGCTCACGGTACAAAGAGACGTGTTGCAAGGCATGACTTCCGAACTGGTGATCTCTATTCACAACAATGGCCCGCAAATACCGGACGAGATGCAAGCACACCTGTTTGAACCCTTCATTAGCAAGCGCAGCGGCGGCAGCGGTTTGGGCTTATCCATTGTGCGACGGATAGTCGATGCTCACCAAGGCAGCATCGAATACCGGGAGGATTGTGGTTGGCCCGTCACCTTTATGGTTCGGTTGCCGGAATAACAAGGAAGGCTTTATGACAAATAACTTCATAAAACAAACATCCGCCAAGCTATTGTTGGTCGATGATGAACGCGCCTTCTGTGAACTGTGCGCCTTATGGTTAGAGCAGGCCGGTTATCAAGTCGTGAGCTGTGGCGATGGACAACAAGCCGAGCTGGAATTTCTCAAGGCGGAGGCTTCCGGCGACGGCTTTGATCTGGTGATTCACGACCTGGCGTTGCCGCCGACCTTCAAACCGGAAGACGGGCTTGCTTACCTGAAACGCTATCACAACACCCCAGTGGTGGTATTAACCGGTCATGATGAACGAACGTTGGCGTTGAAGGCCATTGAGCTAGGCGCTGAAGACTTCATTGCCAAACCGGTAGACCCGGACTTTCTCAAAATCATTGTTCAGCGGACGGTGGAAAAGCATCGCCTGATGAAGCAGGTCCAGGATCTGGAAGCCGAGCTAAAGAGTAATCAAGGGCCGAATGACGAACTGGGACTGGTGGGCGTGAGCCAGGGTACTCATGCCATTCGTGAACTGATTACCCGGATTGCGCCGACGCAAGTGCCGGTATTTATTCAGGGGCCGAGTGGAACGGGCAAAGAGATCATTGCCAACGCCATTCATGGGCTCAGTGGTCGTTCTGACCAAGCGTTTATCTCTGTGCATTGCGGGGCGATTCCGGCCGAGTTGTTGGAAAGCGAACTCTTTGGCTATAAGAAAGGAGCTTTTACTGGCGCCGATAAAGACCGCAAAGGTTTGCTGGCAATGGCGGACAAAGGCACCTTGTTCCTCGATGAAATCGGTGAAATGCCATTAGCCATGCAGGTCAAATTGCTGCGCGTCTTACAAGAAGGCAGTTTCTACCCGGTAGGCAGTCGTGATCTGGTGACCATCGATGTGCGTTTAGTCTCGGCGACCAATCGAGATTTACCTTTGGCGGTGCAACAAGGGGAGTTTCGTGATGACCTCTACTACCGAATCAAAGGGTTGACGATTACTACCCAGCGACTGGATGAACGTCGGGAAGATATTCCACCATTACTGCGTGCTTTTCTTGATCGTTATAACGAGCAGCACAACACGCAGTTAACCCTCTCTCCGGAAGTCTTGCACTGGTTCAATCATACCGACTGGCCGGGCAATGTTCGGGAACTTAAAAATACCCTGGAAAGTGCCGCCGCCATTTCACTCGGCCAACAAATCACCTTACAGGAACTTGCCTTAATTCGCAGCGATCTGATGCAAGAAGAGGCGCTAAATCCAGGCTCTTCTTTTAGTTCGTCTAATGGCGATGCGTTTGCACAAAACGCCGACCTCAGCAAACCGCTGGAAGAACAAGTTAGTGCGTTGGAAATACAATTGATTCAGGCGGCCATGGCTGCCAATGACAACAACAAAACCCGAAGTGCCCAGCAGTTAGGCATTACCCGCCAAGGCTTGATTAATAAGATAAATCGGTATGGGCTGGGGCTTTGAGTTTCAGCTTAATATATGAATATTAGGTAACGGCATACGTTGTTTTTACCAGTTGATTGAGCAATACCTCTGAGCGTTTTAGCTTCAGTTCAATGGCTTGTGGCAGCTGATCAAACAGCGGGATGCCTTGCCCTAACAGCACAGGCACCGTGGTAATCGTAAGTTCATCGATTAAGCCAGCAGCTAAGAAACTTTGGATCAGCTTTCCTCCGTCGATGTACAAATTCTGAAACCCTTGCTGATGTAAGTGCTTGACCAGTGTGTCAGGTGAGCCAGACATAAAAGTGATCTTGCCTGATAACTCTGTGGGAACCTTTGTTAATTGGTTGCTGATCACGAATACAGGTTTATCGTAAGGCCATTCGCCAAAGGATCGTACTTTCTCATAGGTGTTTCTGCCCATCACTAAGGCATCTATCGAGTTCATAAAGGCACTGAATCCCAAATCGTTGTCATCAGGGTTATTAATTTTTTCCAGCCAATCCAGTTCCCCTTGTGGACCTGCTATGAAGCCGTCCAGGCTTTGAGCTATGTATACGCAGTTCATCGTGATTTACCTTTGATATGAGTGTTAGAAGAGTAGGGCATTACGTTCGTTGAGCACGTCATTTATGTATCTTTAATTTCATGTAGTTTAAATTATGCTGTATATTAATACAGTGTAATTTGTCTGTGAACAGCTACCGAGGTGAATCATGAATGTAGTACGGGTTAGTCGGGAGGAAGTATCGAAGTTGAGCTTCTTTACGTCTTGGGTGGCGGCAGGTTTCCCAAGTCCGGCGGATGATTATGCTGAACGTAGTTTGAGTATCGATGAGCTGCTAATAAAGCACCCTTCGGCAACTTACCTGGTTCGGGCGCATGGGGATTCAATGATTCGAAGTGGTATTTTTGATCAAGATATTTTGGTTGTGGATCGTTCTCTCGAAGCTCGTGACGGGGATATCGTAATTGCCGCCTGCAATGGTGAACTGACGTGTAAATATCTGGATCTGGCGGCGCGCTGTTTGGTCGCAGCGAATCCGAAATTCCCTTCGATTCCTATTTGTGATGAACAAGACCTGTTGATAGAAGGGGTTGTGACTTCATCCATTCGGCTGCATCGCGCATGTATGCGTTAGTAGATTGTAATAGTTTCTTTGCCAGCTGCGAGCAAGTATTTCGGCCTGATTTGAGAGGTCAGCCGGTGGTGGTGCTGAGTAATAACGATGGCTGTATTGTTGCTCGATCAAAAGAAGCAAAGCAGCTTGGTATCCCTGACTTACAGCCATACTTTAAAATCTCAGATCAGTTGCGACAGGCGGGGGTCCATGTTTTTTCCAGTAATTACGAGTTGTATGGTGACTTATCGACTCGCGTCATGGATACCCTGAAAGCCTTTTCACCCAACATTGAAGTGTATTCCATTGATGAGTCCTTTTTGGATATGTCAGGTCATGCGCTTAAAACATTACCTGAGTTGGGCCGTGCAATGCGAGATACCATCTACAGGCATGTACGTTTACCGGTTGGCGTTGGCATGGGGGCGACCAAAACCCTGGCTAAGCTGGCTAATCATATCGCTAAGAAATCCAACAAATGCCATTACGTCTGTGTGATCGATCGGTTGGAGCAGTGGCACAAAGTCTTTGCCAAAATTCCGGTTCATCACGTGTGGGGCATCGGCTCTCGTTTATCAGGGCGCTTGGCGGATCAGCGTATTTATTCTGTTTTGGATCTGATTCAACAGGATCCAGAGCGAATGAAGAAACACTACAGCGTTAATGTATCGAGAACCATTACAGAACTTCAGGGCATACCTTGTTATGGTCTGGATGAAACCCCGGAACCGAAGAAGCAGATTATCTCCACACGATCTTTTGGGGTTAAGGTGTTTAATTGTTTGGCGTTGGAGCAATCGGTCAGTCAATATGCCAGCCGAGCTTGTGAGAAACTTCGTAAAGAACAGCAACGCGTAAAAACCATGATGGTATTTGCGTCTTCCTCCCGGTTTGATGCCAATTACTACACTCGCTCGGTGATCGTACCTCTTTCAATGCCTACAAATGACAGTCGGGTGATTTGTTCACTGGCTCGAAAAGCGGTTCGAGAATGCATTTACAAGTCAGGCGTTCCCTTCGCGCGAGCGGGTGTTGGGCTCATTGAACTCTATGCTGAAAGTCCTGAACAGTTGGATGCGTTTACCGCGCGACAAGACGAGCGATCACAAGAGCTTATGAAGTTGGTAGATCACATTAATCAAACCTGTGGTCGGGTGTTTATTGCCAGCCAAGGCATTGATCCTTATTGGAAAATGCAACGAAATCTCAAATCTCCTGCATACACAACACGCTGGCCGGATCTGCCAATAGTGAAGGTTTGATCTTAATACAAAAGAACAGACGCCAATTACTAATAAGATCTACTTACGTCACAACGGAATTTGGCAGATGGTGTATAGTTTTTGCTCAAATAATAAAACACCTAAGATAAGGACATCCTCATGAAAACGCTATGTCATGGTTTAGCGCTCGTTTCTTTAATGCTGATTACCTGTTTTGCCAGGGCGGATTACGCCGAGGTGAACGGCATCAATATGTACTATGAAGTGCATGGTGAAGGTACACCCTTAGTATTGTTGCACGGTGGTTACGTGGACTCGGACATGTGGACGATTGAAACCCATATTTTGTCTCAGTCCTATCAGGTAATTGAGATCGACAGTCGGGGTCACGGACGCTCTACGGACGGTGATGGGCCTATTACCTATGAATTAATGGCTGCGGATACGTTGGCCTTATTGGATCAGCTGAATGTTTCCAATGCACATTTTGCAGGGTGGAGTGACGGTGCGGTTATTGCGGCTCAGATCGCTGCGTATCATCCTGAACGAGTGAATAAGCTGGTGCTGATCGGCGCTGCGTTTGGTGGTGATACTTATGTGCCGGCGTTCTCAACGGTCTTGGGCAGTGAGCTTTTGTTCAAAGCCTTTGCCGATACGACCTTTGGTATTAAATACAAGCTGGTGAACCCGCAACCTGAACATTGGCCGGTGTTCAGAGACAAACTTTATACCCTTTGGAATACCGAATGTTATCTGCCGGTTGATCCCGAATTTTGTTTGGAGCCGTTAGGAAGCATTGCTGCTCAGACACTGGTTCTGGTTGGTAAGAATGAGATCATTCGTTTTGATCATACCGAAGCGATTGTGGATGCCATTCCTGATGCAGAGTTAGAGGTTGTGTATTTGGCGGGGCATTTTTTACCGGAAACGCGCCCTTTCACTACGGCCTATAAGATCAAAGACTTTATTGAATAGTCCTAAGCTCTTAATTCTTAGCTCTTAATTCTTAGCTCTTAGCCTTCGCAGACCTTGAGTCTTACTTGATGCCCAGATCTTTAAGGCGTTTGTAGAGGGTATTTCGGCTGATGCCCAGTGTCTTGGCGGTACGCGATATGTTGCCTTTGTTGGCTTGATAGACTTCCAGTGTATCCAACTCGGTGGTGTTTAACGCCGACTCGGGTTGAATGCGTGGGGAGTCTTCCTCAACGGATGAGTGTGCTTTTTGAACTGAGGGACGCTCTTGTCGTTTGATGTCTTCGAAAAAGTCATCAGGCAAGTGGTCGGGGCGAATGACTTCGTCGTCGGCCATTGCCAGGGCGATTTGTATCACGCTGGCTAATTGGCGAATGTTGCCTGGCCAAGGGTGTTTTTGGAAGAGTTCAAGAATCTCATCGGACAGTGCTTGAGCCTGGTCAGGTGCCCGGTGAATGCGGTGAAGTTCTTTGAATAAATCGATTTTATCTGTGCGCGCTCTCAGGGGCGGAAGTTCGAGGTTTAATCCACTTACCCGATAATAGAGGTCTTGTCGAAACAGCCCGGTTTCAACGTCGTTTTTCAAAGAACGGTTGGTGGCCGAGATGACTTTAATGTCCACCGGGTAAGACTCGGTCGATCCTAGAGGCGTTACTTTTCTTTCCTGCAACACCCGAAGTAATCGGGCCTGAGCCTTGAGCGGCATTTCACCAATTTCATCCAAAAAGAGTGTTCCCTTGTTGGCTTTACGAATGAAGCCTATACCGCCTTTGGCGTTGGCGCCGGTGAATGCGCCTTTCTCATAACCAAACAGTTCTGATTCAACCAGTTCACTGGGAATCGCCGCGCAATTAACGGCCACCAATGGGTGATGTTGTCGTGAGCTTTTCTCATGCAGTGCCTTAACGAACACTTCTTTGCCAACCCCGGTTTCACCGTGAATGAGAATCGGAATTTCTTTTTCGATAACTCGCTCAGCCTGACGAATACAACGAGCAACTTTTTCGTCTCCGTAGCCGATGCGATCGAGAGAAATATCGTCGTTGGACGATGGTTCTTTGATTGGGGTTGCCAGAGCCAGACGGGGTTGTACCGGGGCGTTGATCAGAGTGGATTGTTGGTTAGCGGAGGTTGGTAGCTGACGAAAATCTTTGACATGAATACCGGAAACCGCAGGACGTTTAATGATGCCCAGCATTTCGTATTTGTTGAGTGTCATTAATGGGATAGGTAGATTTTCCGGGTGGTTCTTGAGGTTCGTCAGCGAGCAATTAAAGAGGTTGGTGATTTTGGTTAATGCTATGTCGTGGCCGAGAATTAGCTCGGCGCGTCGATTGGCAGAGATCACTGTGCCGTGTTCATCAAAGACAATTAACCCCGACCAGGCGCTGTCGATGTTATCCAGGTTGGCGTTGAAGGTCAGGACAAAGTGATCTCGATGAAAGGCGCTCATAATTAACCGGTTTTCCACCGATTGAGACATTAACTTGACCAAGCCAAAGGTATGCGCGTGGGGCAAATAGGCGTCACTAGAGACATCCAGCACACCAATAATTTCTTTATTGGAATTCAGAATCGGAGCCGCAGAGCCGATCATAAAACGATTGGCTTTCAGGAAGTGTTCATCTTTGGCGACCTGTACCGCACTGCCGGTGGCTAATACGGTGCCAATGGCGTTGGTGCCATTGTAGCGTTCTGCCCAGCTCACGCCCTGAGTGAAAAACTCTTTCATATTACGATTGAGAAAGCGTTGATCGCCCCAGCTGTCCAACAATTGACCGCGATTATCAGTGAGTACAATCAGACATTGGGTGTTTGAGAGAATGTTCTCGTAATAGGGCAGCACTTCATCGTTGGTGGTACTGACCAGCGTTTGATGTTCTTCAACAACGGAGCTGAGTTCACCTTGATTGAGTTTTTGCAGAAAGGGCGTGGTGTGATGATCCAGCCCATACTTTCTACATCGATTCCAAGAGCTTTTAATTAACTCGTCTTGCTCCTGTGACTGTGAAAATCCTTGCATCCTTGCCCACTCTCGAAAATCACTGAAACGCTAAAACCTACGTCTAAGACTGTTCATATTAACTGTTCAAAACTGTTCAATGTCAACAGTTGAGGTGTTCAGTAATTACCACTGAAACTGTTCATATGAGCGTTCAATGATGTTTGTTGTTAAAAATAAAATGATATAAATCAATTGGTTATTTTGTTTTTGTGAATGATTTTAATTCGCTGGCATCCGAATTGCTCTTGTCTGAGCCACTGTAGAGTTTCTCTTATTTGTGAAGACGCGCATGTGTGTTGAGTCATGGTGTAAAAGTACGCGTTAGAAGACCTAAGAGTTCATAAAGACAAGAATAAGAAAGGACAGTTGAATGTCGCTGACTTTAGAAAATGTGAGCAGTGTTGTGGATGGGGAAACCCATATTCACCCGACCAATCTCACTTTGGAACCCGGTTCCTTTAATGTACTGCTGGGCAGAACACTGGCGGGGAAGACCTCGTTAATGCGCCTGATGGCGGGTCTGGATCGTCCGACGACGGGCAGGGTGTTGATGAACAGCGTGGATGTCACCGGTGTGCCGGTCCAGAAACGCAATATCTCGATGGTCTATCAGCAATTCATCAACTACCCGAATCTGACCGTGTGGGAAAACATTGCATCGCCATTGCGTTTAGCAAAAGTGAAGTCGGCTGAAATTACCCGTCGTGTAAAAGAAGTGGCTGAGTTGCTGCACATTGAAGCGTATCTCGAAAAGCATCCAATGGAATTATCCGGTGGTCAGCAACAGCGAACCGCAATGGCCAGAGCCTTGGTGAAGGACGCCAGCCTGGTGTTGTTTGATGAGCCTTTGGTCAATCTTGATTACAAGTTACGTGAAGAGTTACGACAGGAATTGCGTAGCCTGTTTAAAGCCAGAAACACCATTGCGGTATACGCCACCACGGAACCGAACGAAGCGTTGGCCCTGGGCGGAACAACGACCTTGTTGCACGAAGGGCATGTGATTCAAACCGGGCCTGCCTCTGATGTCTATCGTAATCCATCCAACGTGGATGCGGCGGAATTGTTCAGCGAGCCTCCGATTAATCTGGTGGACGGTAAAATTACTGAAAGTCAGGTGTTCATCAGCGATGCGGTTCATTTCCCGTTAGTTCAGGAGCTGCAGGATCTTCCGCCGGATAATTACAAGTTCGGCATTCGTCCAAATCATATCGGGCTGGTTCCGCAAAATGATGACGATCTTGAGTTAGCGGTGACCGTTGAGCTGTCTGAGATCAGTGGCTCCGAGTCCTTCCTTCATGTGCGTAATAAGCACTTTCCGTTAGTTATGCAGTTGTCTGGCGTCTACGAATTTCACACGGATACCGATGTGAATGTGTACCTGCCTGCACACCGTTTGTTTGTGTTTGATATGCAAGGGAACTTGATTAAAGCCCCTTCTCCTGTGGTAGGAGGTCTGAACCATGGCTGAGATTCATTTAAAGTCGCTGGCTCACAGTTACAGTAAAAACCCCAACCGACCAGAAGATTATGCCATCCGTGAGATGAACCACGTGTGGGAGCATGGAAAAGCCTATGCATTGCTCGGCCCGTCCGGCTGCGGCAAGAGCACCTTGCTGAATATTATTTCCGGCTTACTCTCACCTTCTGGTGGTGAGATTCGTTTCGACAACGTAGTGGTGAATGATATTCCGCCGGAAGACAGAAACATCGCGCAGGTGTTCCAGTTCCCGGTGGTCTATGACTCCATGACGGTGTTCGATAATTTAGCCTTTCCGTTACGCAATCAGAAGGTGCCTGAGCCAAAAGTCATCGCCAAGGTGAATGAAATTGCTGAGATTCTGGAGCTGCAAGATGTTCTGAAGAAGAAGGCGAAAAACCTGACGGCAGATGAAAAACAAAAAGTGTCGATGGGCCGAGGCCTGGTGCGCGATAACGTGTCGGCGATTCTGTTTGATGAACCGCTGACGGTGATTGACCCGCACTTGAAATGGAAGCTGCGTCGTAAGCTCAAACAGATCCATGAGCAATTCAACATCACTATGGTGTATGTGACACACGATCAGTTGGAAGCATCCACCTTTGCCGATCAAATTGCGGTGATGTACGACGGACAGATTGTCCAGTTCGGAACCCCGCGTGAGTTGTTCGAGCGTCCTAATCATACCTTTGTGGGCTATTTCATTGGTAGTCCGGGCATGAACATTACGGAAGTACGCCGAAGCCCTGAAGGTGTTTTCTTCGGTGGTGTGGATATGGCGCTTCCGTCTGGTTTGAACGACATCCTTCAAGCGTCCTCCTCTAATAACGTGAAGATCGGGATTCGTCCTGAGTTTGTACAAGTGTCGCATGAGCCAAGTGAAGGTTGCTATCAGTGTGAGGTCTTGTTCGAAGAAGATCTTGGCACCTATAAGGTGTTGGCATTGAAACTCGGCGATTGGGAAATCAAAGCCATTTTGGAGGAAAACACGGTCTCTCCAACCAAGACGGCGTACGTTACCTTCCCGGCACAATGGTTAAAGCTCTACATCGATGAGTATATGGTTGAGGAGGCAGAGTCATGAGAAAAGTAGAAAACAACCGCGCATGGTTCTTGGTGATTCCTGTTTTCTTGCTGGTGGCGTTCTCGGCCATTATTCCGTTAATGACGGTAGTGAACTACTCCGTACAGGACATCTTTGATCAGAACACAGCTTACTTTGTAGGTGCCGAGTGGTATCGGGAAATCCTAACGAATCCCCGTTTGCATGAATCGCTGCTGCGCCAGTTTATCTATTCATTTGCGGTGTTGGCGATTGAAATTCCGTTAGGCATTTGTATCGCGCTGATGATGCCCACTAAAGGCAAAATGGCCTCAGTGTGCTTGATTCTGGTAGCCATTCCTTTGTTAATCCCCTGGAACGTGGTGGGTACTATTTGGCAGATCTTTGGTCGGGCTGATATCGGTTTGTTTGGTTCTGCAATGACCAGTCTGGGGTTGGATTACAACTATGCCTCTGACCCTGCGGACGCCTGGGCAACCGTGTTGCTGATGGATGTTTGGCACTGGACGCCGCTGGTGGCATTGCTGTGTTATTCCGGCCTGCGTGCGATACCGGAAGCCTTCTATCAGGCTGCGCGCATTGATCGTGCCTCTAAATGGGCGGTCTTCCGTCATATTCAGTTGCCTAAGTTGAAGAACGTGTTGGTGATTGCCGTGCTGTTGCGCTTTATGGACAGCTTCATGATCTACACTGAGCCTTTCGTCTTAACCGGTGGTGGCCCAGGTAACTCGACCACCTTCCTCAGTCAGACCTTGACCAAAATGGCGATTGGCCAATTTGATTTGGGGCCTGCGGCAGCATTCTCATTGATCTATTTCTTGATCGTGTTACTCGTTTCCTGGTTGTTCTTCACCACAATCAGTCACATGGATAAGGACGACAAAGGAGGCCAACATGGAAATGACGCGTAAGAAAGCACTGGGTATCACGCTTTATATCCTATTTGTATTGGTGCCTATCTATTGGCTGTTGAACATGTCGTTCAAGAGTAATGAAGAAATCCTGGGGGGATTGTCGTTATGGCCGACGAATTTCACCCTGGAAAACTATGTGGTCATCTTTACTGACCCAACCTGGTATACCGGTTACTTCAACTCGATGATTTACGTGTCGATGAACGTGATCATTACCTTGTTGGTGGCGCTTCCGGCGGCCTATGCGTTCAGTCGTTATAAGTTTCTGGGCGACAAACAAATGTTCTTCTGGTTGCTGACCAACCGAATGGCACCACCGGCGGTGTTCTTGTTGCCTTTCTTCCAGCTGTATTCGTCGGTGGGCTTGTTCGATACCCATATAGCGGTGGCGCTGGCGCACTGCTTGTTTAACGTGCCTTTGGCGGTGTGGATTCTGGAAGGTTTTATGTCCGGTGTCCCGCGTGAGATCGACGAAACGGCCTACATCGATGGCTACAGCTTTCCGAGATTCTTTGTCCGTATCTTCCTGCCAATGATTCGTTCCGGAATCGGGGTAACGGCCTTCTTTGCCTTTATGTTCTCTTGGGTGGAGTTGTTATTGGCTCGTACATTGACGTCCGTTGAAGCCAAACCGATTGCAGCGATTATGACCCGAACTATCGGTGCTACGGGCATTGATTGGGGCGTGTTGGCTGCCGCCGGGGTGCTGACCATTATTCCAGGATTATTGGTGATTTGGTTTGTACGGAATCATGTGGCGAAAGGGTTCGCACTCGGACGAGTTTAAGGCATTCAGTCGGTATCCTGATGAAGGAAAGGTCGGCTGAGACAGGAGAGAATTTTATGATCAGTTGGATGGCATGGACACAGACCACGGCAATCTTCTTCAGTGTGATTGCCCTGATGTTGGTTTGTATGACCATTTACGAAATTAAGGTTCCGAGTACGGAACGCAAAGGTTTTCTACCCATCGAGACCTCGCGAGGGGATCGGTTATTTATCGGGCTCCTTAGTAGCGCATTTATCCACTTGGTGTTTTTGGGGGTAAGTGAAATCAGCTTATGGATTGCGCTCGCCATCTCGGTGGTATGGGTAGGAATAGTGCTTCGATGGGGGTAGAGGATGCGCTCATGAAGACATTTTTTCGTCTGAACCAAAGTAGTACGGACGCTTTACGCACCAGTTTCATCAAAGCTGGTCGACGCGAAACTAGAGATAGCTATAAGAGGCTAGACATGAAAATAAATACAAAAACATCAAAGGGAATCGCACTCAGTGCAGCCATTACGTTTTCTGCAATGGGTGGCTCTGCGTATGCCGACCAATACTCTGATGCGTCTAAAAAGTGGCTAGGTGAAGAATTCACTCAGTCCAGCATCAGCAAGGAAGAGCAAATGAAAGAACTGGCATGGTTCACGGAAGCGTCTAAGCCGTTTCGTGGCATGACCATCAACGTTGTTTCTGAAACCATCGCCACGCATGAATACGAGTCGAAAGTATTAGCGAAAGCGTTCGAAGAAATCACCGGCATTAAAGTGAATCATGACCTGATTCAGGAAGGGGATGTGGTCGAAAAACTGCAAACCCAGATGCAATCTGGTCGTAGCATTTATGACGCATACATCAATGACTCAGACCTGATCGGTACGCACTTCCGTTATGGAAAAGTGGTTCCTATTTCAGACATGATCAAGAACGAAGCGAAAGATTTAACCTTGCCGACTCTGGATCTGGACGATTTCATCGGCATCGATTTCACCACCGGCCCAGACGGTAAAATTTACCAGCTACCAGATCAACAGTTCGCAAACCTCTATTGGTTCCGTGCTGACTGGTTTGCGCGTGCGGATTTAAAAGCCCAGTTCAAAAACATTTACGGCTATGAGCTAGGCGTACCTAAGAACTGGTCTGCGTATGAAGACATTGCAGAATTCTTCTCTAAACACGTAAAAGAAATTGATGGTCAACCTGTCTATGGTCATATGGACTACGGCAAGAAAGACCCATCGCTGGGTTGGCGTTTCACCGATGCCTGGTTCTCTATGGCGGGTGCGGGTGATAAGAACTTGCCAAACGGTTTCCCTGTGGATGAGTGGGGCATTCGTGTAGAAGGCTGTCAGCCGGTTGGTTCCAGCGTAGAGCGTGGTGGTGCCACTAACGGCCCGGCCGCTGTTTATGCAACCACTAAATACGTTGACTGGCTACGTCAATATGCGCCGCCAGAAGCTCAAGGCATGACTTTCTCAGAAGCCGGTCCGGTTCCAGCGCAAGGTGGTATCGCGCAACAAATCTTCTGGTACACCGCCTTTACTTCCAGCATGACCAAAGAAGGCCTGCCGGTTGTAAATGAAGACGGAACACCAAAATGGCGTATGGCGCCATCACCAAAAGGGCCATACTGGGAAGAAGGCATGAAGTTGGGGTATCAGGACGCCGGTTCTTGGACGTTCCTAAACTCTACGCCTGAGAAAAACCGTTTGGCGGCTTGGTTGTATGCTCAGTTCACAGTGTCGAAATCGGTATCACTTAAGAAAACTTTGGTTGGTTTGACGCCGATTCGTGAGTCAGACATTAACTCTCAGGCGATGACAGATGCAGCACCAAAATTAGGTGGACTGGTTGAGTTCTATCGTAGCCCTGCGCGTAAGCAGTGGACTCCAACTGGCACTAACGTACCGGATTATCCAAAACTGGCTCAGCTATGGTGGCAGTACATTGCGGAAGCAGCGAGTGGTGAATCTACCCCGCAGGAAGCATTGGATGGCTTGGCAAATGCACAGGATAAAGTGTTGAAGCGTTTGGAGCGCTCAAAAGTGCAGGGCGATTGTGGTCCTAAACTAAATCCTAAGCGTGATGCTGAGTACTGGTTGTCGAAAGAAGGTGCGCCGAAAGCGAAGTTGGCAAACGAGAAGCCACAAGGTGAAACCGTTCCTTATGAGCAATTGCTAAAGAGCTGGCAAGTATCCAGCCTGGATTAATCCTCCGATAAATCAGAGCCCATAGTACTTATTTGGTACTCATTTAGTACTTGTTTACTTAGTGCTCATTGATTCGAAAACCCTCCTTTCTGAGATCCAGGTTGGAGGGTTTTTTTATGCAGACATGATTAGCTTGTCGAGGTTGTCAAAATATCTTGGTGAATGGCGTCTAACCATAAAGAGGTTGTACTGAAACCTGATAAAATATTATGTGAGTTAATGCTCATATTGTGTTCGGTGGAAATTCAGGAGAATACTATGAACCATCAAATAACGTCATGGATTACAGGGTCTGTATTGGCCGGCTGGGCTCTTTGTTCTGCTCCTCTCTATGCCTTGGAGCCTCTGTCAGAAGAAGAAATGAGTCTCACCACCGCTCAAAATGGTAAAGCACTGGAAGAAGAGCAAATCGAGCAAGTATTAGCGTCCAGTGTTTTATTGTCTGCTGTGAATACCATTAAAGAAGCCGTTCCGCTCGAAGCCGACATTGAACTAGAAGGCTTGGAACTGGATGGTCGAGAGGTGCTTATTCAAGGTGAAACGACAGAAGAAAGTGAAGTTGTGGTGGGCTTAAATGAATTACTGCAGGCAAGCCATATTACCATCGACACCATTGAATTTAATAACATTCGTATCACTGGTTCACCGGATACTTTTGGCAGTACTGCCGTACATGGCTTACAGGTGGATCAATCCGTTCAGATTCAGTTGAGATAGGATAATGTATCAGGGACAGTGATTAACTAACGCACCAAGTCCGGTACTTTACTCTTGAGAATCCTGATCAGCTCTTCATCCATGTAGTCATAGTCATCAGGAATCCCCAAGGAAATCACCACTTGCTTATTGAGAGCACGACCGAACTTGTTGGCTAACTTCTTTTTGTGGGCGTTTTCCATCACAAAGATGTAATCCGCCCATTCGATATCTTCCAGGCTTACCGGGACTTCTGCGTCATTACTTATGCCCGCAGACGTTACCTCCCAACCTTCTACATTGCAGAAAATAGCTTCGGCTGTCGGGCTACGGAGTTTGTTTTTACTGCAGAGAAATAAGATTTTCGTCATAAATCAATCCTTTGTTTATCACAGTAATAGAATACCTAACCTTCATAATCCGGCCCGATAAAACTCCATTCCAAGACGGGTACTTTAACGATCATCACGGATTCTTGATGAAATTTCTTAGAGTACAGAGCAGCCAATTCTTTTGCTTTGGGAACATCTTTGGATTCAACAATGACGGTGACGATTTTTGATCGCTCCGGTTTTCCTTTGTAATAACCCACTGAATCCACGACGTTAAAGCCGTCAAAGGTGTTAACGATTTCGTTGTCCTGAAACGACTGCCAATCGGCCAGTGACACGGCGCCACCAGAGGGCAGGGAAAGGCCAAAAAACATCCTTAATCGGACGATGTCATCTGCGTAGCTGGTGGTGCTGGCGCCCAGAATCAGTAGAGCTAGTAGTAGGTTGCGGAGAGGGCTTTTCATAATCTAATTCCATCCGTGGAGTGATATAGAGTCACAAGGTTTGGTTAGGTCAGAGTTCTGGTTATTCTTTGAATTTAAAATCTATCTACTCCGACCTGTTCATGGTTAGTTAATCTACGCCAATTCGGTTGCTTCTGGAATGTTCTGTGATTCATATTTTTTAGCGAAATCATCTAACCGTTGGATCAACCGATCGGCATGATCAATGGCTCTTTGTTCGATGTCTTCTCGTGAGTTGTCTCCATTCGGAATAAACACCATGCCGTGAGAGACGACGGGCTCGTTATATTTCATACCGGTAAAGTTAGCAGTTTGAACCATAGGTTTTAAGAAGTCTTGGACAGTGAATAAGTTGTGTCCGCCTTCCTGATAGCTGTCTTTCGGCCCACCTATGGTCGTCGAGATCAGGAAGTCTTTACCTTCCAGTTTTCTTCCGGGGCCGTATGCGAATCCGCGCAAGAACACTCGATCCATCCATTCTTTGAGAAGGCCAGGGATACTGTACCAATGGAAAGGATATTGAAACAGGATGACATCGGCATCACTCATTGCATGCTGCTCGGCTTCGATATCGATCTTGAAATCTGGATACAGTTGATAGAGGTCTCTGATTTCCACACCATCAACGGTGTTTAATCGATCAATAATCAGACGGTTCGCAATAGAAGCGTTTTTGACATCGGAGTGCGCAAAGATAACAACAGTTTTCATAATTCACCTTGGTTTATGGAATGTACGGCCAAGATAGTTGATATGTTCCATAAATATAAGTACGCACAATTTTGGTATATAGTACCCTTTTGTATACTGTCTCAGGGTTATTCATGAAACATTCTGACTATGACTGCAACTTAGGTTGCCCTGTGGAAGCAACGCTCAATACGATCGGTGGGAAGTGGAAAGGGGTGATTCTTTATCACTTATTGGCTAAAACACATCGCTTTAATGAACTGCGCCGATTAATGCCGGACGTCACCCAAAGGATGTTGACCAAACAGCTGCGCGAGCTGGAAGCGGACAACCTAATTATCCGAACTGTGTACCCTGAAATTCCGCCCAAAGTGGAATATTCCATGTCTGCTTATGGCGAAACCTTGGTGCCGGTGATTCATGCGTTGAGAGAGTGGGGCATTCGGCATTTGGAAGGACTTGAAAGCAAAGAGCGTGAGGGGGCGTAAGCCATTCACTTACAAGGTATTTTAAAATCCACATGATAGTGTTCATCATGTCGTACCCAGGAAGGTTTTTTCGAAAACTGAATGTGCGTTGTTAAGTAATTTGAGTATTGGGTTTTAAACAGGTTGGGTTGAAGCTTTGGGTCAAATATCACACGCCATAAGTCATACCCACGTTTTCTTGCTTGTTTGTGGAGTGCGACGATATGTGCAGCAATGGCTTCGTAATCGATACGCATTCCTTCGAATTGGTCATTGGCATCAAACTCGATGCTATAGCCAAACTTATTTAAAGGATTCGTTGGAAGATGAACAGACTCACCATCTTTGTTAATTACAGGTGTCATAAAGTCTACTGATAAGCCGTTTTGATGGGTTTTATGAGGCTTGAAGGGACCGCCTTCTTCAAATCCGGTTTCTGCATATTTGAATACTTTATTGGGTTGCTCCGTCTCTAGATCTTTGTACGACGCAACGATGATGTCTCTGACGCTAGAATGCACATAGGTTCTTCCGACTAACTTGGCAATGGAACTGTATCCGACGAAGTTATTACCCTCAGCAGGTAATTGAATGCCGTTTTCCAGGCGACCTGAAGAAGTTGTTCCATAGCAGGTACTGGTGTTGGCAGAGGCTAGCAAGGGGAACAAGAGTAGAAATGGAAGCAGGTTTTTCATATCTGTAGACGTAACATAGTGAATGATAACCAAAGAAGAATATCACAAGACATTGATGATTATTTGATGATTATTTGATGTTATGAGTAATGGTTAGATTGCCGATGTTACTCAAAGCCATGTTTTTCGAGAATTCGTTGATAGGTGCCATCGGCAGTGATTTCTTCAAGCCCGGCATTAAACAGTTTGACCAGATTCAGGTGATTGGGGATTTTCCTGGAAATAGCCAGATGCAGTTGATTTACATCCAGCGGCGTATCTAAAAACTCAATCGTAGATTTATACGACTGGGGAAATTCATGATCCAGCATGTAGTTGGTCACGTAATGGTCGGCTACAAAGAGATCCGCTCGTTGGTAGAACAGCATTTGTATACCCTGTTGTATGTTGGCGACCCCGGAGATTTCAACACCGGCTTTGCGAATCTTATCCACCACATGGGAGCCGCGTAAGCCAATCACACTGTAAAAGGTCAGATCCGATAACGAATGGATTCTTATATCTTTTTCAACATGTTTGAAGGCAACAGATAGCTCTTCACCGACGGGTTCACTAAACACAGCCCAGGTTTCGCGTTCAGGGTTTTTATTAGCCAGATACAACGCATCAACCTGGCCGTCTTTGGTCATTTCTACTGCCCGAGCCCAGGGCATAATTCTTAACTTCGCTTGATACCCCTGGCGCGAAAATGCCTCTTCGACGATTTCCCAAGCCCACCCATTATTAGGGAGTTTGGCACTGACGTAAGGGGAAAACTCTAGAGTGGCTACTGTGATCCTTTTTTCTTCTGATCCTTGAGTGCTGAGACTGAATAGGCTCAGCATTAGTATCGTAATCAGGTACTTCATCACCTGGCACTCATCGAACCGCATACATTGAGTGTAAACCAATTCTTCCTCAACCAACGGGGTGGATGATTTTTCCCGACTCACGGTTGAGAGGGGAAAGAAAGGCTTTGTTATCTATCTCATTTTTATTTCGACTCTGCGAATTACCAAGGTTATAGCTACACTCAATACTGTTACCAAAAAATTAGTTCTTAAAACGTGAGTTTTAAACCGTTTTCTTTATGTAGGAAGAGGTCATGACACGATCTGTGCAAACCGTGCTATTACTTGGTGCCGTGCTCTTTGGGTATTTCATTGGTGACTATCAAAAAGAATCCCGAACACCTAAGACGTTTACATGGAAGATTCAATCTCAAGCGCCGGAACAAAACCCTGATTATCAGACGTTGGTTGAATTCACGGAAAAAGTGAAAGTCATGAGCCAGGGTCGTTTAATTATTACCCCGTATTCGGAAGCCATGATCACTAAAGGGGCTGAACTTTTCTCAGGCGTAAAAGAAGGCATTACGGAAATGGCATTGGGTTGGCCAAACTGGTGGCTTAATCAAAATATAGGTTGGGCGGCTATTCAATCTGGTCCTTACGATTTCATGAATATTGATGCGTCGATGCTGTACTTTTATGAAGGTGAAGGAACAAAGTTAGCGAACGAACTATCGATGTCTCAAGGTATAATTTGGCGGCCGGCCTGGTGGGCTGGCATGGAATTAGGCATTCTTTCCCGAACTAAAATTGAAGGACTCAAAGACCTTAAAGATAAAAAGATCCGTATTGGTCCAGGCATTCCTGCGGATACTCTGATTGAAGCGTCAGGGGCATTTGCAACGCCTGTTACACCAGAAGAAATTATTCCTCTGGCAAACAGTGGATTGTTGGACGGTGTCGAA
Source organism: Litoribrevibacter albus (assembly GCF_030159995.1). Lineage (NCBI taxonomy): Bacteria > Pseudomonadati > Pseudomonadota > Gammaproteobacteria > Oceanospirillales > Oceanospirillaceae > Litoribrevibacter > Litoribrevibacter albus. The sequence goes on from NZ_BSNM01000002.1 coordinate 57,672, forward strand.
TGGACAGTCCCCGGCGCCACCCTAAGCATGGGGTTTGCCAAATCCTACCCTTACTTGATCGCCCCAGCCGTCTGGCAACCGTCCGTGTTGGCTGATTTTCTGATCAACAAAGAAGCCTATAATGCGCTTCCCCCGGATCTACAAGCGATACTGGAATCCGCCATGAAGGATTACACCTTAACCACCACCTTGAAGAGTAAGAATATAGATATTTCTGCCTATCGAAATTTTATTGAAGACGGGCATGACGTGGCGACCTGGAGCAAGGAGGATCTTGAAGTATGGAAGTTAACGTCGGATAAAGTGTACAAACGTTACCGTGATGAGAGTGACGCGTTCAATACGATTTATGAAAGCAAAATGCGTTATAAATCGAATTACGACGAGTACTACAAAACCTTTGGGGCTTATGATTAATCAACACACTCAATAATGCCATTAAAGAGATAATCCATGATGGGAAGATGTATAAAGCGTAGGTGGTTAAGTTATATTGTTTGTTGATACTCTAAACGTATTCAACCCCTTACAAGAGCATCAACAGGCATTTCATGGCAAAGCGTCTTCCTTCTCTCAATGTACTCAATGCGTTTGAAGCGGCGGCTCGTCACCTAAGCTTCAAAAAAGCCGCCGAAGAATTGTGTATCTCGCCGCCAGCGATGAGTCATCAAATCAAAGTGTTAGAAGCGCATTTGGGGGTGGCGTTGTTCAAACGTTTAAATAGGGCACTGGAGCTAACGGCTGAAGGCAATCAGTATTTCCAGGACGTACAAAATGCCATGCTACAGCTTCATCGAGCCACCGATCGGTTAATGACAAAACATCAACCTTCAGTGTTTAGGATTAGCTGTATTCCTTTCATTACTAATTCTATGTTGATACCCAATATTCAGTCGTTTAAAGATGAACACCCAGAGCTACCCATAGACATTCAATCTCAAGTACGTCGTGCAAACTTCAAAGAAGAGCACATCGACGTAGCGATTCGTCACACCAAAGGTGATGAACCTGAGTTGCACTACGAAGCTTTATCTCCTGTCTTAATCAGCCCTGTATGTACTTATGACTATTGGGAACGTCATCGAAACGATCAAACCAAAGTGCTTGATCAGCATCGTATTATTCGTCTTTCAGTCGACCCGAATTCCTGGCAATTATGGCAACAAGAGTGGGGCTTTAAAGGGTTACCTAATGAAGAGCTAAGCCTGGATAATTATCAGGCGGTTCTGGATTCTGTGGTTCAGGGGTTGGGCTTGGCAATGGGCTATATTCCAGCTTTAAAAGAATTACTTCGTACGAAAAAATTAATGCTTCCTTTTCCTGATCAAGTCACCGAATTTGGTAAGTTGTACTTGGTTTACCTAAAGTCAGAAGCAAATGACCCCAGGATTCAATCGTTTCAAACATGGATAAAACGCGTTATTAGTTCTAATTCAGATAAATAAAACTTATCTGAAGTGAATGAAAAACTCGTTTGTCAGGTAAGTACCTTCTTTCTTATTCTCGACTTAGAACATCCTCGCTAAGGAGAGATCATGGAAAGCATCAACATACAAACGCATGATGGCTTGACCATCAAAGGCAACCTCTATTTCCCTGCTGATTCTTCAACGGAAGAGGCTCTGGCGGGCATTATCATCAACTCGGCCACGGCGGTGAGCCAAGGGTATTATCAAGCCTTCGCCGAGCATTTGGCTGAACATGGTTATCTTGTGATTACTTACGATTACCGAGGCATCGGTGCCTCAACAGTTGCTAAGCAAGACAGCGAAAAGCTGAGTATGCGAGCCTGGGGCGAACAAGACTTTTCGGCAGTCATTGATTACGCAGTGAATCGTTATCCAGACCTGAGTTGGCATTGCATTGGTCACAGTGTCGGCGGTCAGCTCGTGGGGTTGGCCGCCAACAACTCAAAACTGACCAGCGTATATTGTGTTGCAGCGCAAAACGGATATTGGAAACACTGGGGGTTACCACAGACACCAAAAATCCTGCTGATGTGGTACGGCCTTATTCCAATGTTTAGTAAAACTGTGGGGTATGTGCCGGGCTTTATGTTGGGAGGAACCCCACTGCCAGGAAACATTGCCTTAGAATGGGCTCGCTGGTGCAAGAACCCTAACTTCATAAGTGATGAGCAAGGTCAGCCCCTCCGGAAGTTCTTTCATCAGTTTGATAAAAAAATGCGTTTCTTGGTGATCAAAGACGATCTGGATTTTGCTCCGTTAAAGGCGGTTAAGGCGCTTAAACATTTTTACAGACAGGCAGACCATGAACTGGAAGTGATTGATCCGAAGGATTTCGGTATCAAGGAAATCGGGCACTTCGGATTCTTCAAACGACAGCATAAGGACAAACTTTGGCCCAATGCGATTGAGTGGTTTGGGCAGTTCTCTTAATAGAAATGGCAACAGGGTTGGTTCATTGCCATTAAGTTCGTGGGCCAGAATAGCGCTGGCCCATTGATTTGTGAGTTATCTGTGGATGCTTTTATTTCCTTTGCTATTTACGTCTCAGCTCTCTTCCTGAAAAGAATAACCCCACGAAGACCACTGCATACCAAGCTATGAGTGAAAGCCAGAATTTTGGTGTGGTATCTATTGAAGATTCTATCCACTTGCCTTCATATGATTTTTTAATTGTGACAACTCTATCAATACCAGAAACACTTATATATTGGCGTTGATCAAAGGTATGACTGTAATCGCATACGTCATTAACACAAGAGTAGCTACCAGAACTAAAGCCAATTTGCAGTAATGTAGAGTTTGGAAGGAGAGTCTTAGCTCTTTCTAGGTGCTCTAAACTAGGATTGAGGTAGCCACTCACAACGGAATAAATAGGTAAGAAAACCATTAGTAGACAAGGAATTAATACAAATACCCCGATAATTAACTTTCGATTAAACATTTCATTCCTTGATGATCTAACTTTGAAGTTTGGGATAAAGACTATGTGAGGGATGAATAAAATGAACAATAGTGTCAGTTTTGAATTGCTATTGCTATGAAATCTAAGCTTGAGTGCATCAATCATACTTGTGGTGTTTTCTGCGTTTTTCCTCTGTTCAATCAATAAATTCCTGTCCAAAAAGACAAAATAGTACGTTTTGTGATTTAATGTTCGCTTCAAATGACTAGTAATTGTATCTCTATGATACTTACAGAGTTTTATATTTTTTTGCTGAGAATCCACATTGAAGACAACCATCAAAACATCCCATTCTGAAATCATCTTCAATATAGAAGTTGATGATTTTAACTCGTTCGAAAGTCTAAATGCCTTGGCTGATGTGTACCTCGATCTGACCCATCAGATTGATGAAAATCTCTCTAAGCACAATGTGAAGGTCGAATACGGTACTTTGACGTATTCCATTGATGTCATTACTCCAGAAGGATTAGTAGACGAGGAAACTGTCTTCTCGAAGTTTGTTGGTAACTCAACGCTGGAAGCTAAAGCGGTTAATTTTATCAGCAACGCAAATATGTGGTGTCGGGCAAACGAAGCCAATATTTGGCAGGATGACGAGAATCCGCTGGCAGAGAACGCCGCCTATCTTCTGTGTTTGCACGATCTCAAATACATCCCGTTATATATCGAGTTATTACTGCAGAATGATTTGGATCATGAGGTCTACCAAAATGATCACATCGCCGCGCTGATCGAAAAACACGGTATCTGTAGAAATATTGTCACTCTGTTGGCTCATCGAGTCGGTGGTGCCTGTGGTCAATGGGGGATGGATCAAGTCGGGCAATATCAGGATCAGTTGCTTGAATATTTTGAAGAACATTCAGAGCATCGCTCCTTGTTTTTGGCGACAGGTGTTAAATCAGTGTTCGATCAATACATGGGATATCAGCTGTGGTTTGAGCCCATTCGCGTTTTGGCAAACGTCATTCAGGATGAGAAAGAGCGCGCTGATTGGTTGAATGAACAACAGGAACACGCAGAAGTCCATTTTGGTAGCATTGATTTTGACTGATTGGAGAAAAGGGAACGTTAAATTCGTTCCCTTTGTTCAAGTAAAAGACTCTCTAGCTACTCTTCAATATCTCAATTCTTCAACATCCCAATAATGCGCTGTGCCGCTTCTTTGGCCGACGCCGGGTTTTGACCGGTTACTAAGCGGCCATCTACCACTACGTTTTCTTCCCAAGCTTTGCCGGGTACGTGAATCGCCCCGCGCTCAACCAGCTTATCTTGTAACATAAAAGGAACGATCTCAGTTGTGCCCAGCAACGCTTCTTCTTCATTCGTGAATGCAGAGACGCGTTTGCCTTTCACTAACAATTCCCCATTAGATAACGTCAGGTTGACCAGCGCTGCGTTACCATGACATACCGCAGACACGATGCCTTGGTTATCGTAGATGGCTGCGGAAATACGGCTGATGTCTGGATTGTTCGGGAAATCCCACATCGGCCCTGAACCGCCGGCGAACATGATGGCGCGGTAGTCATTTGGGTTAACCTCCGCCAAGGGGATGCTACGAATAACTTTCGCCATCAGCTTCGCATCGTTTAAAAACACCTCGTGGTATTCGTCTTCTTCCTTAAAGGCTTTGCTGTCGACGGGTGCCATTCCGCCTTCGATACTGGCGACATCCACTGTGTAACCGGCTTCAGTAAACTCGTAATAAGGGTGGGTCAGTTCAGGCAACCAGAACCCTGTTTTCTTGCCTGTGTTCCCCAGTTCGGTATGACTGGTTAGCACGATGAGTATTTTTTCAGCATGAGCTATGTTTGTGATCAGCAAGGCTACAAACAGCAATGCACTGGTCATGATGTTCTTCATAGTTCGCTCCTTTGTTAAGCAAATGATGGTGTTGAAGTTGATTTCGATCTGGTTAGAAACTCTATCTTGTTTCTTATTTGGTGATAATCTGCTTTAAAGGAATAATATTATTGAGAAAAACTCACTAATTATGACAAATGAATAAAGGAATTTCAGAGGCGGGTCAGAGTGGATGTTCTTGATGGAATAGAAGGGGGCTTGTGGAGGGAAAATCACCTAATGAGATATAACAAAAACGAATTGCCAATCTGGTTAGGTGGTTTTGCCCGGTTTAGCTATAGCTGTTTGATGTGGTGTTTAACGCTCGTTAATGTCCATAGACGATGGTGCAGTCCTTGTTAAAAGGGAAGTACCACAGGCCAGTTTCACCAACCAATTCTACGTTATTAATGTTTCCTTGGTCGGCTGCCGTAATAATTGAACCATCACCTATAACTGGTAGGAAGAAAAAGAGATTCCAAGTGCAAGCCTCTCCTTTTTTACGTGTTTGAAGTTGTTTAAATTCAATGTTTTTCACTCCCACTTGAGAACCGTCGGCGTATCTTAACGTTCTAGCCAAGTCTTTCGTTACACTTGCGCAACCCGAGAAAAAAACAACACAAAATATCAAAACCAACCTTTTCATATAACACTCCTTTTTTTGAATAATTGGAGTGTATTGAGCCTTCAGAACTTAGCCAGTTTTATGAAAGGAGTATCAAATATCGAAACGTATCGTCTTGGATGGTACGACTTGGTTTGGGTATTTAATAGGGAAGGTGGGTAGTGAGCGTTATTTCAAGCACAACTAAAATCGTAATCCATTGAACGTTATGCCTTCACAATGTATGCAAAGTCTCTTTCAATGAAATCTAATGAGCTGATTGGTTGGGAAGAATATAAAAATAACTGGTTAAAGCTGAAACGCTAGGAAGAGTGATGAAAATATTGATGCGATTATTCCTTTGGTGTGTTGTTTGGATAGCTGGATGTCTTCTACTTTCAGATCTTTTACCTACGCACGCTCATGTGGGGAACCCTAGCTTGGTGGCTCCGGTTATGATTTTAGGTTTTCCTTTTTTCGCTTCAGACTTAACTGATGATGCGCTTTACCTTATTGGTATACCGGGCGTGTGTTTCTGGCTAATTGCATTCGCAATTATGTTTTTTGAAAAGGTACGTTCTAGATTTCTTGCGTTAAAGTGATGGTTAGCTTGCTTGTTAGGAAAATTCTGAGCAACTAAAATGACTAGTAACTTTTTCTTTTGGAGGTCTTATGGCTACAGAAGCCCTAGATGAATTGCATTCACAAGCTCTGACTCTGAGTGAGTCTGATCGTGCTCAATTAGCTCATGATCTACTTAAAAGTCTAGATATTCCGGCTGATAAAGATGTATCTGGCGAGTGGGATGTTGAGATTGAACGACGGATTGAACAAATAGACTCTGATTCGGCATCGTTTTTGGATAGAGATACGTTCCGTAGACAAATGGAAGCAAAAATTAAGGGAAAATAAATTTTGCCTATTGAGATCCTCGAAGAAGCAGCAAAGGAGGCTATTAACGCTGCTGGTCCCGCTTTCTAACAACCCCGCACTAATAGACGTTAAGCGTTTAATTCTGAGAAAATTTCCGTTCGATATCGTAGTACTAGAACGCCCTTCAAAAAAGATCATCATCGCTGTAGCGCATCAAGCCAGAAAGCCTGGTTATTGGAAAGATCGGTTAAAAACGTAAATAGTTGAAAGTAAAACTTTCTCTGCGTGTGTTCACCTGTTTCGGTTAGATATTACCAAAGACAATAACCCTTCTTTGCTGGTAACGTTGCCCGTCCAGAGAATTCTTGAAGTATAATGCCCACCCGCACAACCAAAGTGTAATCACGCTAACCAGCCATTATCCACTCAGTGGTCAGTGATTTATTGTTAGTAACTAATAGCCCAAAGGACGTTTTGTGTCGCAGTATCCTGTTCGTATCAACAAGTTCATCAGTGCAACCGGATATTGCCCGCGTAAAGAAGCCGATCGACTGATTAAAGCAAAACAGGTCACGCACAACGGTGAAGATTGTCGATTGGGAACTTTGGTAGAAGCAGGGGATGTGGTCATTGTTCAAGATCAAGTCTTGGATCACAAAGACTACACAGATCGTCAACACGTGTATCTGGCCTATCACAAGCCAGTCGGCGTCACCTGCACTGCGGCTCCGACAGTGAAGAACAACATCGTCGAAGCCATCACTCATGAACAACGCATCTTTCCCATTGGCCGTCTGGATAAAGCCTCGGAAGGCTTACTCTTGATGACCAGTGATGGCGACATCGTGAATAAAATTCTTCGGGCAGAGAATGCTCATGACAAAGAATATCTGGTGGATGTGGACAAACCCATTACCGAAGACTTCCTTAAGCAGATGGCTTCCGGTGTTGAGATTTTGGATACCATCACCAAACCCTGCGAAGTTAGCCTAGTAGCCCCTCAACAGTTTCGGATTATTCTTCATCAAGGATTGAATCGCCAGATTCGGCGAATGAGTTCTGCGTTAGGGTATAAAGTACAACGCCTTCAACGTTTGCGAATCATGAACATTGAACTGGCGGACTTGCCCGCCGGAGAGTGGCGAGCGCTTTCAGAGGAAGAACTCGCCGAACTGAAAGCAACCACCCAGAACTCGATTAACTGCAATAAGTTTGTGTCATAACTGATGGGGTTACGCCATTGAGCTATCCCATGATTCAGTTAATCGGTATTCTAGAGGGCTTTGACCAATCTCCCTTGAGAATGCATTAGAAAAAGCACTGGCACTGGAAAATCCAACGTCAAAGGCAATTTGCTCAATGCTTTTTGTTGTATTCGAAAGATAGTATTTGGCTTTATCCATTCTTAGCTTGGTTGAGAGTTTTCTCCAGTTGGTCCCTTCTTTGTTTAGGTAGCGTGAAAGCGTTCGTGGGGAAATATGCATGGTATTGGCAAGTTGCTTTTTAGTGAACTCTCCATATCCTGATTGTTCAAGAAAACTCACAACTTTATCTTCAAAGCCTTTATCACGTTGAAGTGCTGACACGTGTTTTTCAATACGTTTGGCTAACACTTTTTCAAGTAAGTGATTTCCTAAAGGCATGATGCACTTCATCACGCTTATTTGAGTTTTTAAGTAGTTCGTTTCTTGATCAAAGAGAACCGGACATGTATGTCTTTCAGCGACTTCTCTCATTCCTGGCAGCTCTTCACCAATAAACCCCACTTCAAGAGTGTCGGGAGATCCTCCCAGTAAGACATTTTCCTGGAAAGTGATTGCTGCTCCCATATCTCTTCCTAGTAGAAAGCGAGCCGCTTTCTCAGGTAAGTGGGCAGGTACTTCAAAGGTTGTTTCAATGTGTGATCTATGGATTTTTGGCCGAATTTTAAGAAAATGGTAGTCGCCTTGAAAATAGGAGCTAACCACATTCATGATGGCCTTAGGTGTCTTACACGCAACTAATACCTGTCCCATTAAACCATAGGAGTTCACGTTGCTAGTTAGGCCAACATGCAGGCCTATTTTGAATGGATGCAACGGGATAGCTGATATCAAGTTGGTAATGATGATTAGCTCTTGATCTAGCGTCGGATCAATAGAGTCTAAGCTTTCAATCGACACGCCTGAATTCTCAAGCACTTTGGTTGAGGATATACCATTGGACTTAGCGAATTCCAACAAGATGGCAACCTGGCTACTGCCCCAGCCAGGGAAGCGACTACTTTTATTCATTATTTTTATTCGTGAGTACGTCGGATACTTATAAATTATGCATTATTTGCCAATAAATGCATGCCTCTCCAAGCCACTAATGTTAACTAGTGCAAAATTTTATTTTGGTGTCCTATTCACTAATGCCGTTGTCCCTATGGCGCATGTTGAAGCGTGTTTATTTCACTTATGTTCTTTATGTCTGCTAGGGGCAGATCACTTTAACCTCGCTCTGTCAGAACAGTTCAGTGTTGATAGAACTCCCAAAATAAATCTAATAAACATGGAGATTTAGATGAAAAAAGTAAGCATGTTCTCGGCCTTACTCGTGTCGGCTTCAATGGCAGTCATGCCGCTGAAGTCACACTCGGCTGATTCAAAGTGGACGACTTCGGGTACACGAGATTACGTGTCTCAACCCAGCGTGACCAGTGTTACTCCATCTACAGAATGGCAAGATTATGACCGTGAAGAGTTATACCCTAATACAGTTATGACTCGTGAATACGTTACTATGCCTGACGGTACGACCCTTGCGGCGTATGTTACTTTACCTGCTGACGAGAGCGGAAACGCAATTGAAGAAGCGTTTCCAACGATTCTGATCATCAGTGATTACAATACGGAGCTTGGTAATGTGCTCCCTCCGAAACTCGGCACCTTTATGGGGGCGGCCGATCCTTATATGGTGAAACGTGGTTATGCATCCGTTACGTTTGATGGGCGCGGAACTGGTAATTCGGAAGGAACATGGGATGCATGGGGTAGTTCTCAGCAAGACTATGAACCCATCATAGATTGGGTCACAGCACAATCATGGAACGACGGCAATATTGGTGTGCGCGGTGTGTCTGATCTGTCAATTAACGCACTGTTTGCAGCGGAAACGGGGCATCCAGCAATCAAAGCGGTGTTTGCATTAGAACCGATCGGTGATGCTTACCGGGATACCGCAGTCACCGGTGGTAATCCAAATACGTTCTTTCTGACTTGGTGGTTTACCTTAACCACAATGATGAACACCTTGAATCTAGACATCTTTACCAACCCTGAAGATGCGTTACCGCTGGTGGCTGATCATGTTACTGATGCATTAACTGAATTTCAGTTACCTATGACGCTTAAAGCCATTAAAGGGTCGGATGAAGTTGTCTACGATGGAGAGTTTTGGGAAACACGGTCACCCATCAAGCGTATTAATGAGATCAAAGCACCTACCTTTTTGGTTGGCGCTGTGGATGATCTTTTCCAACGTGGAGTGCCTGCCATGTACGAGCGTTTGAAAGGTCGTGTTGAAACTAAAATGGTCATTTTACCTGGTACTCATATTGAAGGGGCATTCATGACCACAGGGCTTATTGAGCTTGAAGGTATGCCAGCCTTTAATCAAATAGAGCTGCAATGGTTCGATAAGTACTTAAAGGGAATGGATAATGGCGCAGAAGATATGCCTCAAACGACTCAGTATTTTAAAGGTATGGATCGTATGGCGGTGACCACTGACTGGCCAGCTCCTGAAGCGAGTGCACAGAAACTTTACTTGCATCGTGATGGTAAACTTAAGGAGAATAAGCAACCTTGGTTAAGCTGGCCACGCACATTGGTCGATACGGGATTACCAAATGCGTGTACCCCAAGTGCATCACAGTGGTCACTGGGCATTCTAGGTTTTATTCCGATTCCGTGTTTCGAGAACAATAATAATGCAGGCTTCTTTAATCTCCTGTATGAGACATCAGCTTTCGATAGTGATTACGCCATTAACGGTCCTATACAAGCAAATATCTGGTTATCCCAGAGTAACTTCGCCGGTTCCTTATCTGTACGCGTTGATGATTTAGATCCTGAAGGCAATGCGACGCCAATCAGTAATGGTCTTATCAATCTAAAAATGCGTGCAGTGGATCAGTTACGCTCTCGTGAGTTGGATGGTGAACGTATTCAGGCTTGGCATCCGTACACTAAAGCGTCAGAAAAGGCGGTTATTCCGGGTGATATTATGAATGTTCAGCTTGAGATTTTCCCGAGCAGTGTAGTTTTGAAAAAAGGACATAAGCTTCGCGTTGCTGTGGGGCCAAGTAATTTACCTCAAGGCATTTCGGGTGGCATTGACGGCTTGCTGCAAGCGTTGCCAGGTACTATGACTGTCTTCAACGATAAAAACCATCCTTCAAACATCATCATACCTACGGTTCCTTTGGACAGTATGACCGTTGTACCCAACTCACCAAGACCAGATAACTCACTGATCGACATTATTGGTAGTGCTCTTTAACGTTGTGTTTAAAGGCGTTACTTCATAGCAAAGTGATTATCTTAATAAACAAGGCCAGATCAACTTAATCTGGCCTTGTTTATTCGAAAGGAAAGCGACTACTCAGAGCTCGATTAACTGCAATAAGTTTGTTTAATCCAAGTTAGCCAATCGCCTGGCTCTTGCTCGAATGTCTGCCGCATGGGCTAACCCTTTTCTGAATCTTGTTTCGGCGACCGTGACTTCCGCTTCATCGCCCTTTGCCAGCAATATCGCTTGAGATAACGCTTTGTATAGTGCGCCTATGTGGTTTGTGTATGCGGTTTCAATGGCTTGTTCTGTGTTCATACGTTTTCCTTAACTTTGTAAATCAAAGTGTTCTGATTTCATTTCTCTTGATGAGCTAGCTTTTATCTTTCCTATCGATAGCGATGTCTTCAGGAATCGTTTTTTCTGGCATGACATCTTTGAAATTCTTAGGGCCAGCAATGATTCCTTTTTCAAGCTCCGCGATGTCATCAGGCTTTTCTTTATCGAATAACTCTTTAGACCACTTTTGAGCTTGTTGATTAAGACAGGCTTCAAATTCAGGAGAACCTGGTTCTGGTTTTGTGGTTGTCATGTGATTTTCCTAAAGGTTTTGCCATAAGTAAGATGGTGTATTGCTCTCTTTGCCTTTTCGATACGTGAAGCCGTGGCTTTGGTTATTAATAGCACTCGCCTACAGAGAAATCTGTCTCACCAATTCTTCGTATAGTTTCCGACTCTGAACTTTCGGATTTGATGTAATTCAACAGAAACGTCTGAAAAAATCCTGAAGAGTATTGATGGAATGTAAAATAAACCCGGTTTATGTGAATAGCATGTTGTGCCAACAGGTTAGGAAAAGAAATTCACAAGCTCGAATCACAACACGAATTCGCACATGAAGAGGCAAATTCTTTCTTTTTATACACTGCTTGATTAGATAGCACCATTGAAACCAATTAAGGACAGCTAATGTATTACGGAGATACAGGAAAACAAATTACTAAACCAGTAATGGTAAAGGCTCTGACAAAACTAGGTGATCTTCTCAAAGAAAAGGATCAGCGTTTAGATCTTGTTTGCTGCGGAGGAATCGTAAGTTTACTCTATCATGGGTCTCGTCAAATGACGCATGATGTCGATGTGCTATTCCCGAACAACCCAACAGCTGCAAATATTCTCAAAGAATTGGTCGATAAAGTTGGTGAGGAGTTTGGCCTTGAACATGGGCCACGAGACAAATGGTTTAATGACAGTGTGAGCTTTATAGGTCTGCAATCGAAATCCAACACAGTGGTATTTCGACATTCTCACCTCATATTAAAAGCGGCTGATTGGCATGAGATGCTTTCACATAAACTCACAGCATTTCGTGGAATGAGGGATACAAACGACGCTATGCATTTTTTGAAAGAGATAAGTCCAAAAGACAAGCAAGCTGTTTTTAAGAAAGTATCTGAATACCGACCTTTTGTACCGCATGTACCTGACAAAGTATTTGAAAATCGCTTTAACCAAATATGGGAAAAAGTTTATGGAAAATCTTGATGCTACGCTAGACCAAATGGTGGACCATATTCTCAACTACAATGAAATTGAATTTTTAGATCTCGTTCAGTTTATATGGCGCAGGGGGTGGGCTTTAGAAAATGCAGAACCTCCTCATGACGAGCTTGAATTAAGGTGTGCACTAAAAGCCTGCTTGATCGAGCGCATGGCAGAAATATGGAATGCACCACCTAAAAACAGTAATGAGGTGATTCCTGCATGGTGCTTGAAAATCCCCGCTTTAAGTAACTCGTTCTCGGTTATTAAGCCGGAGGAGCAATCTTTATGGGAAGGGGAATCTGGGAATGATATATTTAGGAAGCGTAATATCTTTGCGCCCAGCGAGTTTATGTTTTTCCTATGAAAGAAATTGCCATCATTGATATTGAAGCAAGCGGCTTACACTTTGACTCATACCCGATTGAAGTCGCCGTTTTAGCGGGCGGCGAATGTAAATCCTGGCTCATAAAACCAGAACCCAACTGGCAATACTGGTGCGAAACTGCTGAGAGTTTACACGGAATCTCGCGGGCTCTCCTGGAAGACGAAGGTTTACCAGCCTTAGACGTTGCTCAACAGCTTAATGACTTTTTGTCAGAGTCAGACACCGTATTGTATAGCGATGCTCAATACTGGGATGATGATTGGATATCAACTCTATACTTTGCAGCAAAAATCGAACGGTTCTTTCATATTGAATCAATCTACGAACTCATCGGTGCCGAGAGAAAACATATTTTTGATTCTCATAAAGCGTTTTTAGCAAAATCTGGACGTTTCCAACAGCACAGGGCTGCGGATGATGTTCAGATGATAAATGAAGCGTATCTTCACGCTACTCAGTTCCTTACCTCGAATAATGAACATTGAACTGGCGGATTTGCCCGCCGGAGAATGGCGAGCGCTGTCAAAGGATGAACTCATTAGTCTTAGTATGAGTAATAGTTTTTATAACTCATTCCCGACTCTTTTTTGCCACTCGAGTCCAAAGACAGGCTGTCGGCGCATACTTTTACAAAAGCCATCCAATCCAGGATATATATTGGATGAGTTGATGTTCATCTTATTTAATTTTCTAAGCCCTTCGAACCTATGCTTGGCTGGGATAACTATTTTAACTACATCTGTATCTTGAATGTCGTACTCGTTTAATATCTGTTCATGACTTATATCCAAAGTATTCGTGGCAACAAACAGACCTTGTTGGGAAAGTAAGCGTTGATTAGAAAAAGTAGGCTCAAATGCGAAAAGACATGGGTCATCTTCGGTGCCAGTCGGTTCTAATATTCTAGAATATATTTCGAGTCGATTTTTACCAAAATACTCATCATCGTCATTACGAATAGCATTATGATTAATGGAGTACACAACGGCATCTTGTTCACCAGACTCTAAAGCAAAAAATAAGGCAACGTAGGGGGAAAATGAAAAATCTAGTAGTCTCGTTGGTGCTCCATAGTGTTGCATCAAAGACAACCAGCTTAAAAGGTCTTCTGATTGAGGCAAGTGATCAAGATACAAATGAGCATTACACTTGAAACGGTCTATCATTACTCTTTCATGCTCTATTCGATTGAGGTTCTTTTCATTTCCGTTTTTTAGTTTATGTATACATTGAGCCTCCTCAAATGCTCGGTGCAGCGAACTTTTAAGAGGCCAATCCGAACAAGATTGCCCTCTAAAAATCCATTTACGAAAATGTTTCCGCCCTACTAGGCGATCAAAATCACTCCAGCGTTCTATTGTCTTTGTTTTCATAGTGCTTCCTTGCAGTGATGTCATGTTTACTGGTAACAAATTAGTGCATTGAATAATGATTCTAGATGGTTGTGTACGCTAGAACTTTGGTAATTCTAGTGCCGCGCGACATGTTAATACCTTTAAACGACCTGAAGTAATTGGGTCATGTACAAATGACTTTACCTCAGAGGCAATACCGGCTAAGCCTGGGTATATAAAAGAAGTGGATATCCCCATTATTTTAAGCCTGCGTCTAATCTCTGGTTTCCAGCTGGCTTTAAATGTTAGAAGTTCTAGGTCTTTGGGATTGATACTATTAAAGGGGTTTGAAGGGCAGGAAAATACAGAGCGTTGATTTAAATAGCGTTGATCAGAATACTTTGGGCGAACAAATATAAACTTACCCTGATTAGGCTGTATTGCAAACAAGCTTGAAGGCTGTTTTTTATGTGAGGCCGTGTAATCAGCAGTTTTGTAATCGAATATTTCATATTGATCTGTAACCACCTGCTTTATTACGTAGACTCCTCCATCAATGTCGTCATCTTTTTCTGTAGCAAAGTATAATGCAACAAGAGGGTTACTTGACCAATCAAGCAGCCTAGTTGGTAATCCATAGTGCTGTGCAAGGAAAAGCCATTCGAATTCGCTTTTAGGTGTTTCATCTGCTCTTAAAATTGGAACTGAAAGCCGCTTAAATTCGCTAATTAAGTCACTTTCAACTGTTTCGATATCTCCACCAGTGTTTTCTTCAGCTCCACGACCAATAGAGGGAACAAGGTTATGATTTTTATTGCTTATTCCACGAAATAGGTATTCTGGGCTACTTTCATTATTGAATGCAAAGGATAAGTAAGAGTTCCAAAAATCGTCTAAAGTTTTTTCCATAATTACTTCTTGATTCATTCGATGCCTTAAAGCTAGTCCAACGACCAACTTTGCTGCAGCATGGACATTTTTTAACAAACCATTTATCCACAAAGCTCCACGAGAATCAATGGATTCGTATACTCTTTCGTACAGTTCTCTAAGCAAGTAAGATTTTCTAAAATCAACCCACCCTACCAACGTCTAATACCATCCATCCCCACACTCTAACTCATTGAATTTCCTACTCTAAAAATCCTTGTTCTCACTTCAAATCCCCGCATTCGACCTAAGTCTAATACCCTTTTTTACCAGTTCCCCTACATTCGTTAGTAATGGCAGAAAGCAGTCCATTGCTTGACGATTGTTTGTTGATCGAGCGTTCGTTAATCAATGGATTGCCTTCTGATCCACACAACCTCAGTGGGAGAAGAATCATGCACGACGAGATCTATAAAAAAATCGAAAATGATCCGCGCTTTCAGCAGCTGGTCAAGCGTCGTCAGAAGTTTGCCTGGACATTGTCATTGGTGATGCTGGCGATTTATTACACCTTCATCATGGTGATTGCGTTCAAGCCCGAGTTGTTGGCAATTCCTTTGTCAGCGGACACCATCACCACCGTGGGGATTCCAGCGGGGGTGGCGATCATCGTGTCGGCGTTTGTGTTAACGGGCATTTATGTGCACCGCGCGAACAGTGAGTTTGATGATCTGAATGCCGTCATCGTGAAGGAGGCAAGCAAATGAGTTTCTTGACCCATATTTCTCGTCGACTGCTGAAAATGAGTAGTGTCTTTGTGGCCAGCTTGCTGGTGTTGTTTTCTAACTCGGCGTTGGCGGATGCCATTGAGGTGTCAGGCGAGCAGCAACCGCTGAACGTGCCTGCCATTACCATGTTCATGATCTTCGTGATCGGTACTTTGTTTATTACTTATTGGGCGTCTCGTCGTACCCGTTCGGCGTCGGATTACTACGCGGCGGGCGGTGGTATCACTGGCTTCCAGAATGGTTTGGCGATCGCAGGGGATTACATGAGTGCGGCGTCCTTCCTGGGTATTTCCGGCTTGGTGTATCTGTCTGGGTACGATGGCTTGATCTATTCCATCGGCTTCCTGGTGGGTTGGCCAATCATCTTGTTTATGATTGCCGAGCGCTTGCGTAACCTGGGTAAATACACCTTTGCGGATGTGGCGTCTTACCGTTTGGGTCAAAAAGAAGTGCGCGTGTTGTCGGCGGTGGGTTCGCTGTGCGTGGTGTCTTTGTATCTGATCGCTCAAATGGTGGGCTCAGGTAAGTTGATCGAGTTGCTGTTCGGTTTGCCGTATGAGTACGCGGTAATTCTGGTGGGCATCTTGATGGTGATGTACGTGACCTTTGGTGGCATGTTGGCGACCACTTGGGTGCAGATCATTAAAGCCGTGCTGTTGTTAGCGGGTGCGACCTTCATGGCGATCATGGTGATGAAAGCGACCGGTTTTGATTTCTCGATGTTGTTCCAGAAAGCAGCGGAAGTGCATCCGAAAGGGGAGTCTATTATGGCGCCGGGTGGTTTGGTGTCTGATCCGATCTCTGCGATTTCTTTGGGCTTGGCGTTGATGTTTGGTACTGCGGGTCTGCCTCATATCCTGATGCGTTTCTTCACGGTAAGTGATGCGAAAGAAGCTCGTAAGTCAGTGTTCTATGCAACAGGGTTCATCGGTTACTTCTACATTCTGACTTTCATCATTGGGTTCGGTGCGATTGTGTTGGTGTCGACCAATCCTGAGTTCCGTGATGCAGCGGGTGCCTTGATCGGTGGTAACAACATGGCAGCGATTCACTTGTCGAAAGCGGTGGGTGGTGATGTCTTCCTTGGTTTCATTTCAGCGGTGGCGTTCGCAACGATTCTTGCAGTGGTGTCTGGTTTAACCTTGGCGGGGGCGTCTGCGGTGAGCCATGACTTGTACGCGAGTGTGTTCCGTAAAGGTCAGTGTACTGAAGAGCAAGAGATTCGTGTGTCTAAGATGACCACTGTGGCCTTGGGTGTTGTGGCAATCATGTTGGGGATTCTGTTCGAGCAACAAAATATTGCCTTCATGGTGGGCTTGGCCTTCGCTATTGCGGCAAGTGCGAACTTCCCTGTGTTGTTCCTCTCTATGTACTGGAAAGGCTTAACCACACGCGGTGCGATGATCGGTGGCTGGATCGGTTTGTTAACCGCAGTGACGTTGGTGATTCTCGGGCCAATCGTGTGGGTGCAGATCCTTGGCTTTGAAACGGCGATCTTCCCGTACAAATATCCTGCGCTATTCTCTATGGTTGCAGCCTTTGCGGGTATCTGGTTCTTCTCTGTAACCGATAGCTCGGTTGCGGCGACCCATGAGAAAGGCTTGTTCCGTGGGCAGTATATTCGTTCGCAGACTGGTTTAGGTGCTGCGGGCGCGAGCGCCCACTAAAACTACTGCGCTCGATTAGGCGTTGTTAAAGTTCAGTTCGAAATGCTCATTTATAAAAAATAAACTCCGCTTTCTCACTGAACTTTGCCTAGCCTAATCTTCGCTCGTAACGTTTTAGTATTTTGATGGTGTTGAATAGCACCAAAGGAATGGCAGTTTAAAGGTCGGGGTGGTCAGGCTGAGAAAAAACACACCATGTATTCTCACTTGCTACCGCCCAGTGGCAGATGGCCAGATCACCTAACCTTTGAGCTCCTTTTTTATTCCCTTGTGGGAATTGATTGTGCGGTATGAGTTTCCCGGCAAATGCCGCACTGAATGCAAAACACCTTTCCCTGGGTGTGCTTCGCTGGCTTCATTTTGAAGCCAGCTTTTTTCTTTTTAAATGTGATGCGGAGGCGGTATGTCTTCATCAAACTCTTCAGTCATTCCGGATGCGTCGTCTTCTTCTGGATCATCTCCGGCTTCTTCTCCTGCGTCCTTTTCACCTAACTACTCGCAAGACATTCCAACGTCTTTGACCTTGCCGCCGTTTGATGTGTTGAGTGAGCGTCAGCGTGTTCAATTGGCCGGGCGGATGAACATTCATTACTTCCCCAAGGGCACGACAATCATCGAGCAGGGGGAGCGCCCGACCGGGTTATTTATCTTGATGAAGGGTGTGGTCGAAGAACGACAGGCACAGAGTGATGGTAATGAGGTGAAAGTGTTTACTCACTATCATCAGGATGATTTGTTGGATGTATCGTCTGTTGATCGGGCGGGGCATCTGGTGGCGGCCAAACATGAGTTTGTGGCGGTGGAGGATTCTCTGGCCTATGAAATCCCTAACGGTTTGTGGTTGGAATACGTCGAACAAGTGCCGCAAATGCTGGCGTATTTGCATGGCGATATTGATCAGAAGTTGGATCTCAGCAAGCCCGAGCATCATCAGAATCTGGCGGAATTTATCTTAACGCGCATTGATGAGTCGGTGTGTGAACCCATCCTGCGGGTGAACCTCAACGCCCACTTGGGCTTTGTCTTAGAGCATTTGTTGGATGAGCCCAGCGGCTGTGTATTGGTGGAAGGTAAGGGTTTTGAAGGTATAGGTTCTCATATTGGACAGACGCAGAAACCGATTGAGGATGACAATGACTTTCAAGTGATCATCACCAAAACCGACATGCTGCGGGAGATTGATCGCCTTTCAAAGCTGGCTGATCCGCTTCCCAACATCATGACGTTATCTCTCAGCCAAAGTGCGCTGATTAAGCAAAAGCCGTTGGTATCCGTCGCCTTGGGGGAGTATTTGTTTAATGCCATGTTGCTGATGACTAAGCATGGTGTGGAGCGTGTGCTGGTAACGGATGATGACGCCATTGTTGGTGTGCTCTACCAGACGCAATTGCTGAGTTTATTCTCCACCCACAGCCATGTGTTGAGTTTGCGAATCGCCAGAGCTAACACCCTCAGCCAGTTGAAAGAGGCGTCTTCAAAACTTGATGCGATGGTCGCGACCTTGTTCAGTAATGGCATTCGGGTTCAATTCTTGATGAGTCTCGTCAGTACCTTGAATGAAATGATCATTGGCAAGGCGTTTCAGATCATCATGCCGAAAGAGGTTCAACAAAACACCGCGTTAATGGTGATGGGCAGTGAAGGGCGGGGTGAGCAAATCCTCAAAACGGATCAGGACAATGCCTTGATCATTCGGGATGGATTTCACTACGAAGGCTTATCCGACAAGCTCGATGCCTTTTCTTATACCCTGGAAGAGTTGGGCTACCCCAAATGTAAAGGTCGGGTGATGGTCAATAATCCGCATTGGGTGGCTCATCAACAGGTTTGGTTGCATCGCATTCGAGCGCTGACCTTAGTGCCAAATAACGATCGTCTAATGGAGTTGGCTATTCTGCAAGATGCTCACTATATCGAAGGAGATAGCAACTTATTCGATGAATTTAAGAGTGATTTGTCGGGCGGTGTGGCCTTTTCGGATTCGGTTCTGGCGGAATATGCCGCGACGGCGCTGAAGTTTGAAACGCCGTTAACCTTTTGGGGAAGTTTAAAATCCGATCATGATCAGATCGACATCAAACAGGGTGGGCTATTCCCCATCGTGCATGGCGTTCGTGCATTTGCACTCAAGCATGGTGTGAAAGCCTTATCGACGATGGAACGCATCGATGTATTGGAACAGCGTCGATTGCTTGAAGCGTCCTTGGCGCGAAAGTTAAAGCACGGCTTTTGTTTGTTGATTCGCTTTCGTTTGCAGCAACAGCTTAATCATCTGAAGGATCAGGATAGAGATTCTATTAACCAACTTAAACCGAGCGAATTGAATCGGACCGAGCGGGATTTACTGCGCCAGAGTTTGCATACGGTGAAGAAGTTTAAGCAACGCTTGATACATCATTTCCATTTGGAAATGCGCTAAGAACATATGCACTAAGAACATTTGCACCAGGAAAAGAAGGGCGGAGGGTAAAACATGACGTGGCTTCGACAAGCGTTTTCAAAAATGGCGCCAACCTTTTCACTATTCACGCCGAAGCCCTTGCCGGATACCTTGGTGTGTCTCGATACCGAAACCACCTCTATGAATGTCAAAGACGCGCAACTACTCAGCATCGGTGCGGTGCGAATTCGTAACGGTGTGATTCAAGGGGAAGAAAAGTTTGATGTGTTGGTGAAGCGGGAGGATTCTGAAACAACCGATCACGATGAACACACAGCCATCCCCATTCATCGAATTCTTCCACAAGATTCCCAACAGGGAATCCCCTTAGAACAGGCATTAACCTCATTACGGCTGTTTATAGGCCATGCGCCTATCGTTGGTTACAACATCGACTTTGACCGCAAAGTGTTGGAAAAACACTTGGGCGCTAAGTTAAAAAATGACTTCATCGAAGTGTCTGATCAGTTCCTGAAACGGGAAACGAGACGCCGAATGAGTTCTGCTCCCGGTGGACATATCGACCTCAGTTTTGATCACATCTGCGAAACCTTGGATGTCCCTGTCTTTGCCCGTCACAGTGCCTTGGGTGATGCCATTACTACTGCGATGGTGTATTTGAAATTACGATAAATTTCTCATTGAGCATCGAACGCGCCATAATTAACGTATATGACCTTAAATTGTCCCAGATTTAGATCGTGAGTGATGAATGATGACTTTACAACAAGCACTTCAGGATGCGAAAAAACTGTCCAAAAAAGAGCGGGCGGAGTTAGCTCATTCCTTATTAAATTCGCTCGAAGAAGGCCAGGATGACAATGTTGAGCAAGCTTGGCTGGATGTTGCCAATCAACGCCTGAAAGCATTGGAATCCGGTGAACAAGATGCAGTTAGCTGGGACGACATCAAAAAAGAAATCAGAGATTAACGTTAGAACGTCTTTTGTAAATCATAAGGCATAGCAGAAAGGGATTGGTTTGCTATCTATCATCTTTCATCGTGATGTTAGGGATGACATCAAAAGCTCCTACCAATGGTATGAGCGTCAAGCCGAAGGCTTAGGTGAAGACTTCCTGAAAGAGCTGGAGGCTTCATTCAAACATATTGCTGAAACTCCAGAACTTTATTCTGTGATGAAGCTACCTATTCGTCGTTGTGTCCTGCAACAGTTTCCCTTTTCAGTGCTATACCGCATTCGTACCGATGTAATTTATGTTGTAGCAGTGATGCATAATCGACGAAAGCCTTCCTATTGGCACAAACGATTATTGTAATAAAACCCCATCACTTTTTGTCGTTTCTTTACTGGTTTTTACCACTGAAATATTTTGTTCACATTATCTGTGTATAACCTGTTGAATAAGCTATGCGGAAGTCATTCAAACGCCCGTTTTAAAAGGGCTGTATGACTTCGTGCTTTTTATGACCAGAGTAAGTTATGACCAGAGCAAAATGTGATCACTTCAATGGTTATCAATACGCACAGTGACTTGTACTGATGGCGATCAAACGAGATATTCCACATTGTCTTAAGGCAATCTTAAGATCCTTTGTTATAGTCTTCTAAGTCCCCATGATGTAAGCCATTTTTTAGGATATAGACCGTAAGCGGTTATTTTTTATGAAAATACTGATTGTCGAAGATGATGTAGCGTTGGCAACGTCGATTGCAGAGTTTCTGGAACTGCAAGATGCCGAGTGTGATTTTGCCTATAACGGGCTAGCGGGTGTTGAGCTGGCGACGCAAGAGTCCTTCGATGTGATTATTCTGGATTTGATGCTGCCCAAGCTGGATGGCATGGATGTCTGCCAGGAGCTGCGCCGACAAGGTAATAGCACGCCGATCTTAATGTTAACGGCGATGGGGACGACGGAAGATCAGTTATCGGGGTTTCGTACTGGTGTTGATGATTATGTGGTGAAGCCGTGTCCGATGCCTTTGTTATGGGCGAGACTCAATGCCCTGTATCGACGTTCTTTAAATCAACAGGCGTTGCATACATTAGGGCCGTTGACGGTGGATATTGAATCCCGCCGACTGCAGCGTGATGGTGTAGACATTACGCTAACGCCTACCGAGTGGAAAATCCTGGAAATCCTGTTGCGACACAGCCCGAAGGTTGTCTCTCGTTCTGACATCGAACAGTGGGTGTGGCCGGACGAAGAACCGGATAAAGGTCGTTTGAATGTGCATTTACATGCGTTGAGAAAAGCGGTGGATAAGCCCTTTGAATTTCCGTTAATTAAAACCGTCACCGGTTTAGGGTTGAGCATCAGTGCAGAATCATAATCCAATATCACCACCAAACAAGTCAGCTCCTAAAACCTTATCGCAGCAATTGCGTTGGCAGGTGATTTGGGCGGCCATTGCGTTCTCCATCGCGGTCATTGTTTCGATCTTTTATATCAACTGGCGTTCGTTGGAATTTGCCGCCAACGAGATGTTCGTCTTGGATGCAAAAAACATCTTTCGGAATTATTTTGAAACGCAGGCAGAGCCTGGGCGTGATAAGACAACGGCCCCGAGCAGTGACATCTATGATGTGTATTTAAGTTTGGACGACATGCCGGAAGAGGTCAGACGTGTTTTCCCGAAAAAGGTCGAACCGTTCGAAATTTATGAAGGGCAAGTAGAGACGCCCGAGGGAGATGGGGATTACTTATCCTTCTATCGTTACGATGAGCAAGGTCACACTATTTACTTGCTGTGGCAGAACGATGCAACACAGACCGAAGGCGTGTTTTATGGCGTGATCTGGACGTTGGTGATTAACTCCGCCTGGTTATTACTGCTGATTTTTATCGGGTTGTTTTTGTTTGTGTTCTGGTTGTTGAAACGAGCGAATGAGCCGATGGTGTTATTGAGTGCCTGGGCTGAGCGCTTAAAACACGATGATCAATTAAATCAGCAGACTTTTCCGATTGCCGAGTTGAACGACTTGGCGAAACAACTTAAATCCGGGGTAGATCGGATTACCGAATACAACCTCAGAGAGCAGCAGTTTCTTAAACATGCCAGCCATGAATTACGCACCCCGTTAGCGACCATTCAAGCGTGCCTCGATACCTTGGATTTCAAATTGAGTGGTGCTGAACAAGCCACCGTTCAGCGCGCGTTAAAAGCCAGCTCCGATATGAGCCGCCTATCTTCGACTTTGTTGTGGCTGGCGCGTGAATCGGAGAAACCCATCGAAAAAAGCCCGGTGAACTTGCAGGCGTTCTGTGAAAAACAGATTTCGGATCATCAGTATTTAATTGCCAATCGTGCGGTGACCATCGAGCCGTTTATTGAAGACGCCACCATCAATATTGAAGAAGATCTATTGGTCATTGTCTTCGCTAATCTGCTCAGAAATGCCTGCCAATTTACCATGGAAGGGGCGATTCGAATTCACCTTAACCAGGACGGTTTCAGTATCGAAAACCCCATTGATGTGGACGCGGATCATCGTTCTTCGGAGTTCCAAAGCTTCGGGTTAGGGCTGCAATTGGTTGAGCGTATTTGCCAGAAGCTTGATTGGAAGTTTCATTTTCAACAGCAGGTCGATGGTGTTGAAGTTTTAGTGTTCTGGTAGGCACTTCTTTTGGCAGCGCCTCTCATACCTTAAGCCTTTCTTAATCCCCTCTTAGTTACAGTGTTCGCTTGAATGATTAACTCAGGCGAACACGGTTATGCGACAGTTTCTTCTTCGCGGTTTTTATTTACTGCTGGCTATTGGTTTTTTGTTTTTGGCGTTGATCGTCATTGATGAGCCGGTGGCGACGTCTTCAGATACGTCTCAATCTAAACCTCTGCCACCCTTGGTGAGCTATATCGAGGTGAAGCCCGATCATCACGCCAGCCAAATTGCATTGTACGGTGAGTTGGAACCTCGTTGGGATGTCACCATCAAGGCGCAAGTGACCGGTGAGGTAAAAACTATTGCGCCGGTATTTGAAGCGGGAACTTTGATCTCTCAAGGTGCTGTTTTGGTGGACATTGATGACACCCGTTATCAGGCGGAGCTAAGCAATGCAGAATTAAATCTGTCTCAGGCCGAATTGGCGTTGTGGCAGGCCAAAGAGAAAACCGAGCTGGCTAGGAAGGATTGGGCGCGCTCCGGCTTTCAAAAGAAGCCCAGTGACTTGGTGTTGTTCCTGCCTCAATTATCACTCTCTAAACATAATGTAAAAGTGGCTGAACGACTCTTGTCGTCGGCGCAACGTAATCTCTCTTACACCCAAGTGAAAGCGCCTTTTTCTGGCGTGATTACTGAGCGCTATGTGGGCTTGGGGCAGTTGGTGTTTGAAGGAGATCCGATTGTGCGAGTGATGGATCATCAACACCTGTTATTGAAAGTCTCCCTGAATGAAGAGCAATGGATGAATCTTGCGGAGGACTGGCAAGAAAAGCCGGTGCCCTTGTTCAGTACTCACGACCAGTTATTAGGGTATGGCAAGGCGGTGCGAGGCGGGCACCGAGTGGATCAGGAAACTCGACAATACCCGCTCTATTTGGAAGTGACGGCGCAAACGATACAAGCGAGTGAGCGAGGTTTTTCACATGAGCTCTCTCAAGAGCTTTCTAAAGAGCAAATGCAGGAGAAAGTGAAAGAACTGGGGCTGATTCCTGGGAAGTTTGTTCGAGCCAAGTTACCGGGCAAAGCCAAACCTGACAGTTTGCGACTTCCTCAAGGTGCAGTGACGCGGGAAGGGCTGGTCTGGATCATCACGCCTGACAATACTTTGCGTTCTTATACGCCGACGGATGTGTTGTTCGACGGTGATCACGTCATTGTTTCTCCTCCGACGGGCTTGGATGGGCTGGATAACAGTATGCATAACGGTATCGTACGTGTCGCTACCACGCCGTTGGCCTTCTATCTTTCCGGCTTGGCGGTTCAGCCCGTGGCGGATGACTTGCCGGTCGCTCAGGTGGGGAATTAATCATGCACGCATTAACCAGTTGGTTTATTCGCAACCCGGTCGCCGCCAATCTGATGATGTTATTGATCGTGATTGCCGGTTGGCTGACGGTTTCTTCTATCCGAGTGGAAGGTTTTCCCAAGTTGCCGGCGGATACCTTAATCGTCAGAACAGATTTCCCGAGCGCGCATGTGAATCAGGTGGACCAACAGGTCACTCGGAAAATTGAAAAAGCCTTCGAAGGGGTTGCCGGGATCAAACGGGTAACGGCATTTTCCAGTGAAGGGGTGTCCGAAGTACAGGTGATGAAGCAGGAAGGCTATTCTCTACAGCGCTTGTCGGAAGATCTTCGCACTCGATTGGATGCCATTGATGGTTTGCCTTCCGCCGCCGAAAAGCCGGTGGTAACGCGTAATGACTTTGACCTGGCTGCGATGATCGTTCAACTCTACGGCGATGTTGATACGACAACGTTACAGACGGTGGCAACCGATGTGCGAGAAACCTTATTGGCCTTGCCCGAAGTCTCTAAGATCAACACCTGGGGCAAACGACCACCTGAGATCCGGGTGGAATTGAAGCCTGAAAAGTTACTGGCCTATCAGCTGAGTGCCGACGATGTGGTGCGGCAAATCCGTCAGTCTTCGTTGTCCTTTCAAGCCGGGATTTTGAAAACCCGCGACGGCAATATCTCCTTGCGTGCAGACCATGAACGCTTACGTCGTTTGGATTTCGAGCAAGTGCATATCAAGTCGTTAAGCAATGGTCAGGAACTCACCTTGAAAGACATCGCCGAGGTGGTGGATGACTACGAAGACGATCAGTCGGTGGTGCGGTTTGATGGCGTGCCTGGGATCGGTATGGAAATTCTGATTGGTCGAAAAGAGAATCTTCTGGACATTGCCGAGGCGGTGAAAGCCTCTCTGGCAGCACAACGAAAGCTGTTGCCCGAAGGTGTGTTCATTGATTCATGGGCCGACAGCAGCGGTTACATCTCTGAACGACTGACACTGTTGAAAGACAATGCCATTCAAGGCTTGTTGCTGGTGTTTGTGTTGCTGGCGTTGTTCCTCAATATCAAGCTGGCCTTTTGGGTGGCGATGGGGATTCCCATCTCTATCGCCGGTGCCCTCGCAGTGATGGGTTCAGATTGGGTGGGTTTTTCACTCAATGACATCACTACTTTTGGCTTGATCATCGCACTGGGGATTCTGGTGGATGATGCTGTGGTGGTGGGGGAAAGTGTCTTTGAGACTCGAACCGATAATCACAAATCCAATGATCGAGACCCTATAAATACTGACCCGATAACAGGGACGGAGGCGGGTGTGAAAAAAGTCGCCACCGCAACCATCTATGGCGTGCTGACTACCGTTGCAGCCTTTTTCCCGATGTTGTTGATCGACAATGCCATGGGCAAGATTCTGGCGAGCTTTGCAGGTGTGGTGATCCTGACGCTGCTGTTCTCTTTGTTTGAGAGCAAGTTCATTTTGCCTGCTCATTTAGCGGCGATTTCCATCGAGCCCAAACCTCATTCTTCAATGTTGGGCCGCATTTTTAGCTTCGGAAGAAAGATTCAGGGGGGGGCTCAAGCCAGTTTGGATTGGGTGAAGTTGCGTTGTTATCAGCCCTTATTACTTTGGACGTTGGAACAGCGTTATGCCGTCTTAATTGTCTTTTTCTCCATGGCGGTATTGGGGCTGGGCCTGATCGCCAACGGCAGCATTCGAACTGTCTTCTTCCCGGATATTCCTGGTCAACTCGTTACTGTTCAGATGGAAATGGATCCGCGTTCTCCTCATCGTTTAACGGTGTCGAATGCCAATACCATCGAGCAGGCTGTAAATCAGCTTAATCATCAATGGCAGCAACATTATGACTTAGACCAGTTACCCATTAAGCACGTGCTGACTGTGGTGGCGGGGGCTTCTTCGGTAGAGCTTTATGCCGAGTTAACCAAACCGCAAGATCGGCCTGAATTACCCGCGCAAGAGATTGTCTCCCAATGGCGACAAACCGTAGGTCAATTGGAAGGCGCCACAGAGCTCAGTTTCAATGCGTCCGAAGAAACCGGAGGTGGCTTTGCGTTACAAGTGTTCAGCAAGAATGACCAAGTGCTGCGGGAAGTCAGTGAGTTATTGATCGAGCATATCCGCGCCACCGACGGTGCGAGTAATGTCCGTCAGGACTTAAAGCCCGGTCAGCCGGAATTACGTTTTCGCCTAAAACCGGAGGCGCGCTATTTGGGTTTCACCGATGAATCCTTAGCGGTGCAGATTGGTGGGCGTTTTGGTGGCATTGAAGCGCAACGTGTTCAGCGTGGTTCCGACGAAGTGAAGGTGATGGTGGAAGATGGCAAGAGTGCTCGGGATTCCCTGGCGGACTTGTTTGATCTTCGGGTGATGAACGATCAGGGTCGATGGTTTCCGATTTCCACGGTGGCTCAGATTGAATCCTCCTACGTGACTGACTATGTGGCACGTCGAGATGGCAAACGGGTGAACACTATCTCGGCCTCTTTGGATAAATCGCATCTTTCCCCCTCGGAACTGGGAGCAGAGATCTTCGATGGTCTGGTGCCAAAACTGGCCGATCAATACCCGGAGGTGGAGATCAAACAGGCGGGTGAACTGGAAGAAATCTTCACCATCAAAGGCAACCTGATTAAGGCGCTGTTGTTCACCTGTGTGCTGATTTATGTGCTCTTGGCGGTGCCGTTGAAGTCCTACGTTCAGCCGTTCGTGATTATGTCGGTGATTCCCTTCGGTTTTGTCGGCGCCGCCATCGGGCATCTGATTATGGATGTGCCATTAAGCCTGTTGTCCTTCTTTGGGATGTTGGCGTTGGCGGGCGTGGTGGTGAACGATTCGCTGGTGATGCTATCACGTTATAACCAAGGCCGAACGGAAGGTCTTACCTTCCAAGACGCCCTGATGGATGCCGGAATCGGACGCTTTAAAGCCATCTTTCTAACCACAACCACCACGGTGGCGGGGTTAACGCCTCTGATGCTGGAAACTTCCGAACAGGCGCAATATCTGATTCCCGCCGCGATTTCGTTGGCGTTCGGTGAGATCTTTGCCACCGCCATCACCTTATTGTTGATTCCTATTTTGATTGCCATTGGCCATGACATGAAACGGTTAGGCACGGGTTCAAAGACAGAAAAAATCCCACAACTTAATTCACTAGAAGGAGATACTTTATGAGATTTAATTGGGCTAAAAAGTTAATACAAGGCATTCGATATCTGTTTTTAATAGTCGCTACTTTGGCAGGGGTTTTGGGAGGTACTTTGTCTTGCGCGAACCCCGCATTCTCGAATGATTGGGTTTATTCCGTGACGATGGACGGCGAAGACATTGGGCAGATGAAAACAGTGATTAACGCATTACCTGCGGGCCAGCAGATCACGGAAACGTCGGAGCTGTTGATTCCTTCCATTTGGGGGGATACCGAGATCCACAGTTATAAACACGAGAGCTATGGGCAAAACGATAATCGAGACGTTTCTGCACTAATTAAGGCAAGCTATTTAACCCTCTATAACGATTATTTGATGCTGGTGGACATCACTCCGGCACATCGCGGCCTGTTGAAATATCACATGCAGTGGTTCGAGTTAAACCAGGATCAATCAGAACAAGTGAAAGCGTCGTGGAAGCAGTTATCGATCTCAGACACCATCTCGACTGCTGTTGATGGCTTGATCAGTGAGAGGATGCAGGCTCAAGTAACCACTCTGAAAACCACCGAAACCTACTCGACGTTTCTTGATCCTAACGACTTCGATATGACCCTAACGGCGTTTAATTTACGACTGCCGAAACTGCTGCCGGACGACCAAAAACGCTCCTTCCGACTGTTTGATCCAGAGAGCGATCATGAAGTGCCGTTCTATCAAGTAACCGCACAATTGGCCTCTGCCAAACCGCTGCAACAGATTAATGTGGACTATGACGGCGGTGGCCGGTCGGTCTATCAATACGACGTCAGTGAAGAATCATCCCGGTTGGTGACCTTACATGATGAGAGTGGTGAGGAGAGCATTGTGTTGAAATTGAGGCATTTTTGATTGCCTAAGGTTAAATTCGTCATCTCTCCCGAACTGTCTAAACTTTAATCGAATGCAGTTTAATCGGGAGATCTGGTGATGAAGGCAGGCATAAGAAAACTGTTAACTCTTTTGTGTTTATTGGGGATGTCTACGTTTAGCTTCGCTGAAACGCTAAAAGTGGTTTTATACGATGGTGGTTCGCCACCGCTGTTTTTTGAGAAAGGCGACAGTAATACCGGTATTTATGTGGATCTCTTGAATGCCATCGGTAAGCAATCCGGTATTCAGTTTCAGTTTGATTACTTGCCAACAAAACGGGCTATGGCGTTGTTTGAGCAAGGGCAAGTGCACGTTGAGCCGGGTATCAATCCGGTTTGGCGTTCAGGTTCTGCTGTACCTGGTGAGTTCACCATCGCCTTTGCCAAAGCCGAAGATGTGGTGATTTTCAATGAAGGTAAGCTTAAATCGGTGTCTGGCCCACAAGACCTTAGTGGCATGAAAGTCGGGACTATCAAAGGCTTCTTTTATCCCGGTTACATGGATGCCTTTGGATCTGGCAGTATTCATCGGCAGGACAGTTTGAACGAAGATAAGCTCATGTTGAAACTGGTCAATAATCGAATTGATACCGCCTTTATTCGTAAGGAAGCCGCTCAGTATCGAATCAAAACCGATGCAAGTTTGAAATCAATTCAGATTGGCAGTGTGATTGGTTCGGCCGATATTATGTTTCGGGTGCATCCTTCTAAAGCCGCTGTGATTCCAGCGATAAATGAAGCGATTACCGAGCTGAAAGCCAATGGCACGGTTGAGACCATCTATGCTCAATATCGTTGATCAAATCCTTCACTATTAACCTCAATAAAGCGGCCTGAGAACCAAACTTAGTGCCGCTTTTCATCGAGCGATTTAACCTCTTTTGAGGAAAAATTGAGCTTCTGAATAAGATGTTAACAATTTCTGTGGATAACCTGTTGAATAACCTATGTGGAAGTGATTCAAACGCCCGTTTTAACTGGAGTTCAGACTTTAGTGTTAAAAATAGCCAATGTTATGACTTGTTCAAACATTGCACTAACTTATTGTAAAAATTGAATAAAAAGTATTCATAAAATCATTTTCTGCATGTCTTACCGTTGTTTCCTGTGGTTTACTAACCGAAAAAATAATGAACTTCACAGGACAGATTTAACAGGGAGCTTTTATGATACTTACGACATCCACCAGCATTTTCTATCCCGCTTTCGCGATGTTTTTACTGACCATGCTGTGTTTGCTTTCATTGGGCATGAGTCGTTTAGGTGCAATCAAACTGGGCAAGGTGAAAATCAGTTTCTACCGAACCTACAACCAAGGGACAGAACCTGAACGTTTGCACTTGCTTTCACGTCATGTGCACAATCATTTCGAAGTACCACCTTTGTTCTACGCGGGTGTCTTAATCGCCTACGTTACCAATTCTGCAACTGACACCGCTGTGGCCTTTGCCTGGGCGTTTGTGATTACGCGATTAATTCATTCGGCGATTCATTTGACGATCAACAATGTGACCTATCGTTTCTTAGCCTTTGGCGCGGGTTTGATTAGCGTGACCGGGTTGTGGGTAACGGTTTTTCTAAATGTGATTTGATGTAGTTATATAGAAGAGCCCCGGCCTTGGCTCAGGCCGGGAATGATTGAGAAGTTTTCTATCGCTAATCATTGCAGAGCTTACCCGGTGATTCCTTTCTATAGGATAACGAGAGCCGTCAGATACAGCCCCAAGCCAAACACGGCATGAGTCAGTAAACTTTTACTGCGAGCGTTCATTGGTTTGGGTGTTTTGGATGCAGCGACGCCAAAGCCAAAACACGGTTGCATTACAAAAAACGGAAAGATAACGGTCGCTACACCAAACAGCAGTGCGGGTAAGAGTGTAGGGGCTGCTAACCAATCTTCACCGACGATTGCGACTAAACCACCAGCAAAGAGAACTCCGATCAGGTAATGGCTAAACCAACCGATGGCCTTTTCAAAACGAGTGGCTGATGCATTAAAAATGCTTTGATGGACAAAGGTGCCTTTGGTCATGTGCCCAAGCCAACGGCCAACCAAGGCATAATCCAGCGAAGGGATATTGAGTAGTTGCTTGAGCAATATCGCCCAAACATCCATCACCAATGTTGCACCGATACCTATGGCTAGAATCTGGTAAAGAGTGGTTGAGGGTTCAGAAAGCTCTGGCATATAGCGTCTCCTTAAATTGATCGTATTAACGTGTTTCTGGTGTTGGTTAATACGATACAACTTCAAGTTGACTTTAAGTCAAGAGGCTTTTTGAGATCGTTTGGGATTAGTATGTTTCTCTGCCCAATTGGTGTGTTGTTCTTTCATCGTGGTGTTGGGATCAAAGGAGTGATAGTGTAATAAAATCAAAGGCTTCAGTTGGGAGTTTGAGCACTTTTAGTGTAAGAAACGACTTGGAATCGTGTATTCATTAGCTATATTGAGGACGGAAATGAGACAGTTAATATTTTTAATTTTATTTGTTATTTCATGTTTGGCTTACGCTAGTACAAATGTCGATGATACTGTCACTCTTAAATCTTCTGAGAACACTATAGATAAAGTTATTTATGAAGCTCAGAAGGTTGCTATCAAGTATTTTCAGTCGTTAGAAATAAAGGACTACCGTTCATTAGTTGATGTATTTGAAAAGCAGACAATTAAATCAAAGGCAAATATGGTGAGAACTAGATCATCCCTTGATAATCCGATTATCGCTTTATCCAACGAAGACATACTAATAAATACGACAAAGCAAAATATGGCTAGATATGACCATGTTGATTTTAAATATCATGTTTTAGGCGGAGTCAGAGAGGGACAAAACTTGGTTCACTTTACAGTTAAGCAAGTTGTTACGGTTGAAGGCTCAAGCCGAAAATATAGATATATAACGTTAACTCTCAATAATTATTCTGGTTCCTGGAAAGTTGAACCTAGACGTAAAATAGCTAGTGCTCTGTACAATAAACTGTATGGTTCTTACAAAGGCTCTAAAGAGCGTGAGCCTGAAGATTTAGTGGCTTTCAAGTTGCTTTGGTAATTCCTCTTTTGACTGATTAAGTCGTAGACAGCTAGAAGAATAGATTTAGTGATTAATCTTACGAATATTGAAGAAAAAATTAACTTATATATCGAGGTTGCCGGCTATGAATTTCCGGAAATTGAAGATGACGATTGGTGTTTGCTAAGACTTCGGATTCAACAAGAGAGTGACAGTATAGAGTTGGTTGACCCAGCCATTGAAACGACTGAACTTGCTCAGCTTTTACATTGGTTTTCATCTTTGGTTGAAGGGCGCTTACCTGAGTATGCTCATCTTGATTTTGTGGAGCCATGCATTAGTTTCGAATTTTTAGCATTCAAAGAGGACGTTGTTAGAATCTCTATAAATCTTAGCCATGAGTTATCGCCTAGCTTTCCAATGAGACAATTTGGATCTGAGGCAAATGAATGGTCTATCGTATTCGATCTTGGAGAAGAGCAACTCAAAAGTATCTGTAGTGGTATTAAAAAGACATTGGATCAGTATCCAATCCGTGGATGCTAGTTGCTTTTCAAAGGCCATTAGTTTCTGGTGGCCGTTCCCCCCTAGACTAAGGTCTAATGGTTAACTTTCCCTTCCCGCGCAACACTTAACTCATACGTTAAATTGTCTGTTATTTGCTCAGCCATCGAATCGACTGGGCGGATTTTGGGAGAAGAGTGATGAGTGGTGTAAGTTCAGAACAAGCCTTTAAATCTGAAGAGCAAGTGGTCCCGGTTAAGCCCGAGTTTGCGAAAAGTGCCTGGATTGATGAGGCCAAATACAAGGAAATGTATCAGCAGTCGATCATTAATCCGGATGGTTTTTGGCGCGAGCACGGTCAGCGCATTGATTGGATGACGCCTTATTCGAAGGTGAAGAACACTTCCTTCGATGACCATAATGTGGACATTCGTTGGTTCGAAGATGGCACCTTGAATGCGTCGTCGAACTGTCTGGATCGTCACTTGGAAACCCGAGGGGATCAAACGGCGATTATCTGGGAAGGCGATGAGCCGGATCAGGATCGCACCGTCACTTATAAAGAACTGCATCGCGAAGTCTGTAAGTTTGCCAATGCCTTGAAGAGCCAGGGCGTTCGCAAAGGCGATGTGGTGACCATTTACATGCCGATGGTGGTTGAGTCTGTCGTCGCTATGTTGGCCTGTGCCCGTATCGGTGCAATTCACGCAGTGGTATTTGGTGGTTTCTCACCGGAAGCCTTGGCAGGCCGTATTATTGATTGTGACTCTAAGATCATTATTACAGCGGACGAAGGTGTTCGTGGTGGTAAAACCGTTCCATTAAAGGCGAATGTGGATGAGGCACTGACTCACCCGGACATTCGTTCAGTGGAGCGAGTGATTGTGTATGAACGCACGGGAAATACAGCGGTGGCGTGGCATACCCATCGTGACGTGCGTTGGGATGATCTGATGAAAACGGCGTCGGAGCATTGTCCGGCGGAAGAAATGAATGCGGAAGATCCTCTGTTCATTCTTTATACCTCGGGCTCGACGGGTAAACCGAAAGGCGTAGTGCACTCTACGGGGGGCTACATGGTGTATGCCTCGATGACGCATGAGTATGTGTTCGACTACAAAGATAATGAAGTCTATTGGTGTACGGCGGATATTGGTTGGATTACCGGCCACAGTTATTTGGTGTATGGCCCATTAGCCAACGGTGCGGTTTCTTTGATGTGTGAAGGGGTGCCAAATTACCCGGATTCCACTCGTGTTTCGCAGATTGTGGATAAACACCATGTGAATATTTTGTATACCGCACCGACCGCAATTCGCGCCTTGATGGCGGAAGGTGATGCGCCGGTGGCGGGTACGAATCGCAGTTCGCTGCGCCTTCTGGGAACTGTGGGTGAACCGATTAACCCGGAGGCCTGGAACTGGTATTACCAAACCATTGGGGAAGAACGCTGCCCGATTGTTGATACCTGGTGGCAGACGGAAACCGGCGGCATTATGATCACGCCGTTACCGGGGGCAACGGATTTAAAACCGGGCTCTGCGACCCGTCCGTTCTTTGGCGTGAACACGGCGCTGGTGGATAACTCGGGGAACCTGATCGAAGGTGCTGCCGATGGTAACTTGGTGATCATCGACAGTTGGCCGGCACAAAGCCGAACCGTGTACGGTGATCATCACAGATTCATTCAAACCTACTTCAAAACCTTCAAAGGCATGTATTGCACAGGCGACGGCGCACGACGCGATGAAGACGGTTATTACTGGATTACCGGCCGTGTGGACGATGTGCTGAATGTCTCCGGTCACCGCATGGGCACGGCTGAAATTGAGAGTGCGATGGTCGCGCATAAAGATGTGGCTGAAGCCGCTGTGGTTGGTTTCCCGCATGATGTCAAAGGTCAGGGTATCTATGTATATGTGACCTTGAATCAAGGCGCAGAAGCGTCAGAAGAGCTTCGCATGGAACTGAAAAAATGGGTGCGGAAAACCATTGGCCCGATTGCTTCACCGGATGTGATTCAGTGGGCGCCGGGCTTACCGAAAACTCGTTCTGGTAAAATCATGCGTCGGATTCTTCGCAAGATTGCTGCGGCTGAATACGATGGCTTGGGTGATACCTCCACTCTGGCTGACCCGTCGGTGGTGGATGATTTGATCGAAGAGCACAAGGGAATATCAGCGGCGTAATCCTAAGATTTAATGCCACAGGCTGAAACTAAAAACCGGAGCTTTGACTCCGGTTTTTTGTGCTTTCAATTTGAGTGCTTTGAATTTTGTTCTTTGGATCTTGTTCTTTGGATGTATGCGCCTTGGATGTATGCGCCTTGGATTTGAACGATAAAGCAAAGACGTTAGGAGTTGGACTGTTTTGATAGGCTGGGTCTGTTGTACCACTCATGATCAAAAGATAAGTCTTCGAGTCTTTCCGGCTTTCCAAAGTAATAGCCTTGCAAGTAGTCACAACCAATGCTGGTGAGATAGGCTGCAATTTCTTCGTTCTCAACGCCTTCGGCAGTGACCTGAAGGTTTTGAGAGTGGCAAATATTGATGAGGGGAGCTAGCAGGCTTCGTTTACCTTCTTCCATCGACTTATCAATAAAGGTTTTATCCAGTTTGATCATCTTCGCTGGGTACTCAATCAACTGAAGGAGTGCGGTGTAGCCGGTTCCGAAATCATCAATGGCAATATTGAAGCCTTGAGCAATTAATACCTTAAGCAGCACATCGGTTTCTTGTGTGTACTCCACATTGAGTGTTTCCGTCATTTCAAGCTGAATTTGTTTTGGCGGTACCTGATATTGGTTAGCCAAGACAATCAGATCCACACCCAGTTTGTTGGAGTTGAGTTGTGCGGAAGATAAGTTAATGGAGAGTTTAAAGTCCCGTCCTAAGCGGGCTTTTAAGTCGGCATAGGATTTAAATGCGGTTTCCGCCACCCAAGAATCAATCTTGTTGAACAGACCGAAGCTTTCGGAAATTGGAATAAATTCATCCGGGCCAACAAAGCCAAGCTTCGGCGAGATCCACCGGATAAGAACTTCAAAGCCGTCAATTTGACGAGAACGGGTATTCACCAACGGCATGTAGACTAAATAAAACTCGTCATCCGGGTTGAGGGTTTTTAATTCCTGCTCGATGTCTTTCAAGCGTCGGGTTTTGTTTGCGATCTCTTCTGAATACAGGGAAATTTGATTCTTACCACCGTGTTTAGCATGGTACATGGCGTTGTCAGCGTTATTGATTAACTGAGATAAGGTATGACCATCCTGAGGGTATTTGGATATGCCGATACTGGCGCTGACAGGAAAGTGGCCTCGTTCAAAATGGTAACCATCCTTAAAGAGCTGTAATACCTGATTCGCAATGTGCTCTGCGGGGGAGTCTTCCGGAGACATTTCAGGGTGTTCCAGAATGATGGCAAATTCGTCTCCGGCGATTCGGCCGATCAGGCAATCCTCAATCGATTGGTGGTGTGGCATATCGTCTTGATGACAAATTAGCGTCAACTTATGAGCCACCGATTTAAGTAATGCGTCTCCGGTGCCGTGACCAAACCGATCGTTGACGAATTTGAAGTTATCGAGGTCGATATAAATAAAGGTCACTTGTAGCTCATGTTCTTGGGCATGATGAAGTAATTGGTTGGTTCGTTCTGTGATGTAGGCAATGTTGTGCAGCTTGGTCAGAGAGTCTTGCTCTGACAGTTCTTTGGTTTTTTGATATGCCTGAACCAGGTTGCCATACAGCGTATTAAAGGTACGTTCCAGTCGACCAATTTCATTACTGGCATCAGCGGTCACGTCGATGTTGTCTTTTTGATTTGCCATTACCTGGCTTAGTTCATGTTCTAACCGGATGATGGGACGAGTAATGTATCGTTGTAACAAGAAATACAAGATCAATGATGACACCACAAAAAAGAGAATGCCTAATGTTGTGAGACCCTGACGAGTGGGGGCCAGGTGGTTCTCAAGGTAGTCGTGTGTGACGTGAATATGGAGCGTGTCATTATTGTTTAGAGTGGCTTCAGCAAATAAATCAAGACTGATATCAGTAATCTGATTATGGGCGTGTTGATTCTCTGAATGAGGTGTTTGCGCTGAAGATTTTTGCGTTTCTACAGGAGCTGAATCGAGGTCTGAGTGTACATCTACCGTGGCACCATAGCTTTCTTCAATGTCGCGTTTTAGCTCGATGAACTTGGAGGGTTCTAAAGCAAATGTGACCAATACACTGTTGGCAAGCTGTGAAGGATGAGGCGGTAAGAAGGTCTGTCTGTCGAGTACTTTTGTAATGGCAATCAGGTGTTCGTGACTGTCAGATTGTATGTGGTGAATATAGCTATAGCCTGAGCTTTGTTGAAGTTGTTTAAGCTCGTTGATTAGTTGTTCGTCCAGCTCTGCAAATGGATTGTCACTTAATTCAAAAAAGAATTCCCGGGTGAGATTGGCATCGTTTGTATGAATTGCAAAGCTCAGCTCATCCGTTTTGTGTTGTTCAAAACTGCGAATGGCCTTTTCTATGGAACTGCTTAATGTGATGTGTGAGTAGCGATTGTGACTTCTGCCGCTGATGTAATCCCGAAAAATGGTGCTTTCTGTCAAGGCCAGTAAATAGCTCTCGGCATAGGTTGTGTATTGGTCGTAAAGGGATGACAGCTCGGTAACCGCCAGATTCAAGCGGTTTTGTTCCAGCTTGCGGGTGGTTTCGGCAATGGAAAAATAGGAAATCACAGCCGCCAGATAAAAACTCAGAAAAACGACCGGAAAAATTACAAATAACGCGCGCTTACTGAGAGTCATGTAGCTTTACCAAGGAGCTGGTGATTCTGTTTCTTAAGTACAAATTACTGGCGCTCAGAGTTGAATATTGTTGACTTTTCTTGAGTAGAGCCTGGGGTGGGTAGACGGTTAAATCATCTTGGAACTCTTGGGACTGTAATGCTTTTGCTTGTGAGCTTGGCGTTGCTACATAAATGTCCTCAGAGTTTTTTGCCGTATTTTCCAGCGTATATAGATGCTTCAGGAAATCGATAGCCAGGGCTCTCTTCTTACTGCTGGATACAATAGCAAGGCAATCCAGCCAAGTAATAGTGCCTTCTTGTAATGTTGTGTAGTTCCATATTTCCGAGCCAGCTCGATCATTCAGGGTAAATTGATCACCGCTATAGGCCAGTGCCATATAGAGCTCGTCTGATTTAGGGTTTCGATCAACAAACGTAACCGGATACTCGAAGGTAAGCACCTTAGGAAGGTTCTGTTTGATGAGCTCGAAGGCTTCCTTTAATTGTGTGGTGTCTTCGGTATTGATTGATTGTCCCTTGAGCAGCAAGGCAGGTGCCAGTAAATCGGTGTAGTCCTCAAATAACCCAACGTGCCCGGACAGCGTTTTGTCAGGCATCAGGAGTTGTTTCCAGGAGGTCGGAGGGGTTGGTATTTTATCTGTCCGGTAAACAACACCGAGAGTCCCCCAGAAATAAGGAATGGCGTGTTCACCGCAACCGGAACGCCATTGTTCATCCAGGTGGCTCAGCCCTGGAAGCTCTTCTGGAGTAGGGACGCGCTGGAGCATGCCTTCGGAGCCCAGTTGCAGTCCGGCAATATGGTCGATGATCGTGAGATCGATGTTTTGGGCGGTATTGCTGGCCACGAGAGCATCGCGATCTTCTTCGTTATCAAAGTAGATTTGTTTAAGGGTATGCCCGGAGCTCTTTTCCCAAGCGTTGACTATGTCATCGGAAATGTATTCTTCCCAAGTATATAGGGTCAGTGTTTCAGCAGAGCTAATTCGTCCCATTATTAGAAACACAAAAAGCAGTAACAGGCGTTTCATGCAGACCTCTCAAACAGCATTCTAAGGTAGAGCTTTACAACAACTATAGGTGCTTTTCGGAAAACGTCTGGTTTTAAAGGAATTTTGTCTTAATTTTCAAGGTTTACGGTGTGTACAGTAGAAAAACAGAAGGGGGAAAAGAGAAGGTGGAGAGCCCTTATCGGGCTCATAATAGGTTTTCTTTGCTCGCTTTTTATTTTTATTTTTGAGCTTCAGTCCTGAGTTTCTATTTTTATTTTTATTGGTGAAACCGAACTGTTTGTATTTTTGTTGTTCTTGATTAATAGATTGCTAACTGCGTGCCAGTTTATAAAAGTTGTTTATAAACAGTTGGTTATGATTTTTGTTGCTTGGCTGGAACACTGAGTTGTTACCTATGTTCCATAGTTTGGACGGAGAGTTGTGTTACCTGGGTGGTAGAAAGGTAACACTTTTGAAGGGAGTAATACGTTTGTCTGAGCGCTTAAAAGTAACACTCTCAGGCAAAAGATTCGATGTGCGGCTATTAATCTGGGTTCCGCATCTAAAGCGTGCTTCACTCTAATGTAGGCTGCACATCGAATCCTGGTGGTTACAAGAACCTAGGCGACGTTGTTAATTCACTGCTATTATTTTGTCGCCGTTTTTTTGGTCGTATCGGACGCTTTCTTTTTCTTGAGAGGGATGACCTTAGGTTTATCTATTTTCATCTCTGCTCGTTTTTTCAATGCAAACTCACGAATACGTTTGATGTCATCGTCCGTATACACCCCACTAACACCAGAGATAGCCGCGAGTTTCATACCGTGCTTGAGACCCATTTGGTAAATCTCTTTGACCTTTTCCCACTCAATGTTTCGACCGAGTGTGAAGTTCTCAAAGCGTCCTTCCAAAGCCAATACAATGGTTTCTGCCAGACAGGCATAGGCAACGTTATTAGGCAGACTGATGTTTTTCATCTGAACATCGCCTGGTAATTCAATTTCCCCGGATTCAATCACCAGTACATCCGGTCGTTTGGCGACGTCGCTGGCCGGAATATCCAATGGGCGTGCCACGTCGGTAATCACACAACCGGGTTTGACCTTCATGAAGTCGAGAATTTTCTTACCTGCTCCTGAGGTAGCGGTAACAATCATGTCCATCTCGCCGAGATCTTTGTCAGCGTGGGTGGATAAATGCACCTTGGCCTCGGGGGTTTCCTGGAGAATGGTTTCCTTCATCGCCAATAGTTTTGCCGTCTCTGGGGCCACCATATAGATTTCATCCACAGCTTTGGCCAACAAGCGAGCACACACGGAACCGATGGCGCCGGTGGCACCCACCACCATGGCTTTGCCGTGGACCTTACCGGTTTTATTTATCTCTACCAGTCCGAGTCTGCGAGTGGCATCGGCAGCGGCCCAAAGCGCTCCGGATGCGCTGTAACTGTTGCCCGTAGTAATCGGCAGTGGCGCGCGTTTAGCCACAGTGATACCAGCATCGCCCACTACTTTGGTGAAGGCACCCAAGCCCATGATCTGAGCGCCCATGCGCTTGGCTAACTTGGCAGCGGCCAGCAAGCGACGATAGGTAAATTCCGGGCTGTGAGCCATGATCTCTTTGGGTGTTCCGCCGACGGTAATCAACCAACCTTCGGCTTCTACACCCGTTGGGGATTTAATCCCTTTCACATGGGAATAGACAAACGGTGGCGCATAAGCCATGACTTTTTCCACCGTATCCATGACCACTGGTGGAGAGTATTTGGCGATGACATCCAACGGCTTGGCGTTTTTAAAATACTGTTGAGACAGCGGATGAATAACAAAAGCAAAGCGATTGATACGCTTGAAACCGGATGGGAACAGAATCTGAGGCTCTACTTGCAGCGTTTCCATAATCTCAAGGAAGTCGTCCTGGTTCAGCTCGCCTTGCTTCTTATCCAACGCCGCAAGAATCATCGCTTCAATGACGTTGATTCCGACGGTAATGTCGAAAATTTTAGGACAAATATCGACCACCATGTTCACGCCTTTTTCGCGCAGCTTTTCTAAGCGCTCATCAGTGATGGTGGAGGAGAGTAAGGTTTTCCCGCCCATTTCTTCCAGAGTAAAATGCTCGACTTCTTCATAACCCGCAGCAATCACATCGGCTTTTTGAGCCGCTTTGCGGAGGATGTACTTATTCCACTCTTTAATTGGCGCAACACTTGGGGTCAGTACATGCGGCGGAGTCCATTTATTTAACGGGTGAGTGCCTGTGGCATAAAGCTCTAGAGCACTTAAGGAGGTTAACAACTTAGGTACGCCCAATTGCATGACCGGGTCTGCAAAGAACAGGTTGTCTGTGAACTCGCTCATTACCGACGCCGCACGGTAGTTGGAGACTCCATTGAAAAACATCACGCGCGAATTATTGAAGAAATTGCCTTGGGATATCTGGGTATGGCGAATGGCCCATTCGTGCAGGATATTACGCAGTTGCGAACCGGTGGTGACCGGAATCTTCTTAACCAGGTCTTCCAGGTGCTTGGTATTTTTCTGAACAAAGCGCTTGGTGCCGACGTTGTAATGTTCTCTAACACGTCCTAAGCCAAGAACATCGGCCTTGGTTTGCCATTCTTTGATCAGTGATTCTGCTTTCTTAAGATCTTTATTTGTACCGATGCGTACGACGCGGAACTTCTGTCCAAGAAAATCTGTGGTGAAGTCGTAGTCAAGTGCATCACTTCCTAAACTGATGCTTACTACCGTTTTCATAGTCCCTCCGGGATCACTCGACTGAGAGGTTGTTGAGGTGGTCACTTTCTATGCAGACTTCATTTGTCAAAATTGACTGTTGGTTTGCGACAGGTCGGTGACGTTTATTGTTATTACTCACTTTATCTATACACAAATCATTTGTTAAGACGTTAGCCTAGATCAATAAATTGATATTTGATTTAGGGCGACAAGGAAGTTGCCGATAATTGGAATAACTGTCTAATCTTAAAAGACTGGATTGTTCGAGGGGAAATGACATGGACGAACCACAAGATCAAGTAACGACACAAATAACCTTGAATAGCGAGTGGTCTATGTTTGGCTGGATCACCGAGGCTTATAAAGAGCTGTCGCTCTAGGCAACCTGACCATCGGTTAACTACGCTTAATCAGTCACTTTAGAGCTATTCTTTAGACCGAAAGTCTTTAGAACGAAAGTCTTTAGAGTGTGATTCTTTAGAACATGATTTTTTAGAGCGATGACGTCTGAATAGGATGTAATGTTGAAATGGAATTTTTACGAACCCCGGAAGAGCGCTTCGAACGTTTGATTGGTTACCCTTTTTCCGAGCACTATGTGGACGTTGCCGAAGGTATCAATCAAACCACCAAAGAGTCGGAATCGCTTCGAATGCATTATGTGGATGAAGGTCCTGGGGATGCTGACCCGATTCTTATGTTGCACGGGGAACCGAGCTGGTCGTATCTCTATCGACATATGATTCCCATTTGTGCAGCGGCAGGTCATCGAGTGATTGCCCCGGATCTCATTGGCTTTGGCAAATCGGATAAACCCGTCGGTATCGGCAGCTATTCCTACCAAAGTCACATGGATTGGATGCAGACCTTTATTGATGCTCTGGAACTGACCAACATCACGCTGGTCTGTCAGGACTGGGGATCATTGATTGGCTTACGTCTTGCGGCCGAAAACGCAGATCGCTTCAAAGCCATTATCGTTGGCAATGGCATGTTGCCCACGGGGGATCAGAAGGTCCCAATGGCCTTCCATCTATGGAAAACCTTTGCCTCCTATAGCCCTTGGTTTCCTATCAGCAAAATTGTCGCGTCAGGTACCTTTAAGAAGTTATCCAAGGCGGAAGCCGACGCCTACGATGCACCGTTTCCTTCCGAAGACTACAAAGCTGGCACACGGGCTTTTCCAACGTTAGTGCCTGTGACACCGGATAATCCGGCAACAGAGGCTAATCGTGCCGCCTGGAAAGTGCTGGATGCCTGGGAGAAACCCTTCTTAACCACCTTCAGTAATGGCGATCCAATCACGCGGGGTGGCGATAAATACATGCAGGAACGCATTCCCGGCAGTAAAGGCATGAAGCATCAAACTCTGGTGGGTGGGCATTTTTTACAGGAAGACTCCCCTCAGGAATTTGCCATCGCCATTAACGACTTGCTGTCATCAATGGCGGAAACAGATTGAGGCCAAGAGGACGAGTTACTTGACTGTTAGCCCGTATTTCTCGATTTTCCGATCCAGTGCGGGTCGGGAAATGTCGAGGATTTTTGCACTTTTCCCCTTGTGCCCACCGGTATAATCCAACACGTATTGAATGTGTTTGGCTTCCAAATCTGCCAAGGTCGACAGCGCTTCATTCGCGTTATTACTTGAGTGTGTGGAAGCGTTGTCTGAGTGTGTAAAACCGTTAATTGATTGAACACCATAGTGAGCGTCTTTGCTGATACACAGCTCTTGTTCACCGATGAAATTGCTTCTTGCTCGAATCACCGCTTGTGTCAGTACATTTTGTAATTCACGAATGTTACCCGGCCAGTGATAGTGTTTGAGCAAGGCCATGGCTTCCGGCGTGGTTGTAAGATTCGGTTTACCTTCGGAACGACAAATTCGCTCCAGCAAACCTTCGACCAAGGTAGGAATGTCTTCAGCGCGTTCTCTCAGGGGTGGAAGTTGAATCTGCATGGCGTTCAAACGGTAATACAAATCTTCGCGAAAATTTCCGGCATCA
This sequence comes from Litoribrevibacter albus, assembly GCF_030159995.1. Lineage (NCBI taxonomy): Bacteria > Pseudomonadati > Pseudomonadota > Gammaproteobacteria > Oceanospirillales > Oceanospirillaceae > Litoribrevibacter > Litoribrevibacter albus. The sequence continues at coordinate 100,553 of NZ_BSNM01000002.1, forward strand.
ATCTCATTGGGCAGATTGCGATTGGTGGCGGCTATCACGCGCGCATTGCTTCTTAACTGCTGACTGCCACCGAGTCGTTCAAAGGTGCCTTCCTGAAGCACGCGAAGTAACTTGGCTTGAAGCGGTAGCGCCATTTCTCCGATCTCATCCAGAAACAGGGTGCCATTTTCAGCCAGTTCAAATTTGCCTGGCTTGCGATCGGTGGCGCCGGTGAAGGCTCCCCGTTCATGGCCGAACAGTTCGCTTTCGAGTAGGTTATCCACCAGAGCGGCGCAGTTGATTGCCATAAATGGGCCAGGGCATTGGCTGTGATGGTGAATCGCTCGCGCCACCAATTCTTTGCCGGTGCCGCTCTCGCCGGTGATCAGCACGCGAGCATTACTGCCTGCCACCAGAGCGATTTCTTTACTGACATCGAGCATGGCTTGGCTTTTACCAAGTAAGCGTGGTTCGGTTAACGCTTCATTGCTGACCGAGGAAAGCACTTCAACCTGTCGCGCCAGTTTCTGATGTTCCAAGGCGCGATTAACAGTGTGGTTCAACTCATCGGTTTTGATCGGCTTATGAACAAAGTCAAAGGCACCGGCTTTAATGGCGGCGATGGCGAGTTCGAGATCGTGTTCCGCTGTCATCATCACCATAGTGGCGGGAGTGTTGTGTTCTTGAAGTTCTTTCAGTAAATCGTAGCCTTTGCCGTCTGGCAGACCTTGATCCATCAGAATAAGGTCGGGTTGGTGCAGCGGCACTAATTCCCGAGCTTCCCGTAAACAACTGGCATGAAAGACTTCATGACCTTCGTCCTCAAAATGCATGGACAACATTTGAGCGAGGGCGCTTTCGTCTTCAACAATGAGGATGCGGGAGTTCATATCACAATGCCTATGGAAATATCGATTCTTATTAGGTTAGTTATATCGTTGGTGGCGTAGGAAACTTAATTTGGATGCAGGTGCCGGTTTGCTCTGTAGAGGTGATCGACAAGTGCCCGTGATGGGCATCCACCAGCGACTTCACAATAGCCAAGCCCAGTCCTGTACCATTGGGTTTACCGCTGACAAAGGCATCGGTAATGGTCGCCAGTTTTTCCGGGGGAATTAGCGCCCCTTGGTTGGTGACTTGTAACACCGCATAGTCGCCTTGCTGATCAACCAACCACTCGATGGTTTGTTTTTCATGTGCGGCATCGCAGGCATTGGACGCAAGGTTTAACAGGATCTGGGTTAATTTATCCGGGTCTGCCTGAACGTAAACTTCGTCTGTTGTCTGAAGATTAAATGCTTGCTGCTTTGGCTCCACCAGACAGTGGTGTGTGGACAAGAAGTGGTCGACAAAGGTGTGTAGCTCGACGGATTGAGTGACAAGGTTGGCAGGTCGCGCATAGACCAAAACTTCATTCAGCATCCGTTCCAGACGGGAGACTTCATTACTGGCCAATTGCGCCCGTTTGCTGGCGCGGTCATCCCCTTGGCGGTCAAAGTACTCTAAGGCCAGACGAATGGTCGCCAGCGGGTTTCGAATTTCATGGGTTAAGCTGGTGGCAAATTCACCAATGGCAGCAAGCTTCTCTTTCTGGGCGAGTTCATCGCGGGCGGCCAATAGTTCTCTGGAGCGTTGTTCGACCAGATCTTCTAGATTCTCTGAATGTTCTTTGAGTTGAAGATATAACTCGTAATTATCTAATGCGATGGCAATGCGCTCAGCAAACAAGCTGGCCACTTGGGCATCGTCTTCACTGTAGTTGCGGGTGTTTTCATCAAAGTAGCAGAGGGTTCCGACCACCTCACCATTGGGCAGCTTTAATGGAATGCCAAGATAGGAACAGTAACCAGCAGGAGGCTTGCCGTATTGAGGCGTCGCCAGCGCATCTTCGACTCTGAGAATTTCACCACTGTTGACCACGAAGGTGGAAAGATGACCATGAATGTCGAGCGGTACACCGACCTTCGGACTGTGCGGTTCACGGGCAATGACGTTTTTCTTGCCATTACGATACAAGGTCACCGCCGCCGCGCCATCGCCCAATACGTCCAATACCGCTTTGCAGATTTGATTGAGATAATCCTGCAGTTCTCCTGTTCGATAACTGAGGGTCGCCAGAGACGCAATGGCTTTCTCCTGCAGGGTGTTAAGCGACGGGTTTGAACGCGTTGGGGTTTCAGGAGACGCATCTGCATCAGCCATGATGTAATCCTCGTGGATGAGTTCTCCCGAGAGATTATACTGGCTAAAGCGAAGGCGAGGCGAGTTTGTAGGTCTCATTCTTAATCTTGCACTCAGCAAGTTACTTATACGTTGTTCTGTACGTGTATCGAGGAGGATATCGATATTGTGGCCGGTTTCGGGAAACGACGTGCCAACCAATAGTCGAGACTTAAATACTTTCCGCCACCGATAAAGAGCAATACCAACAGCATGATGAAGTAGGTAGCAGCGAACTCGATGCCGTTATTCAGAATCACCACCGAGCCTTTCTCGGTCAGCCATTGATAATTGCCGTGCTGTTGCAGAATGTCTTTAACGCGATCCAGACGGTCGATGGCGGCCATGGTTCGATCCGTCGCAAATAGACCATCGCCACTGGCAATGGCTAACCAACCGTTTTTCCAATGGACGCTTACCGCAGCCACGAGCATGGTGAACATCATTGGGATCGAAATCCAGCGAGTGAATAAGCCCAGTGCCAGCAAAATAGCACCGCCCAATTCAGCGGCGATGGCTAATACGGCCATCAACCACGGCAGTGGCAGACCTAAGCCCCAGTCCTCATTGCCGAACCATTGAACGGTGTTGTCAAAATGGCTGAGTTTTTGAGTGCCTGCCATCCAGAAAATGGGCACCAAGTAGAGGCGTAACAGTAACGGTGCGATGAAATCGAGATGCTTGGTGTGATCGAGTAATCGTTGCGCTTTATGAATGAGTGTCAGCATGGTTCTAATCCTAAATTGCACTTAAGCCAGTAATGCGTTCTGCGTTTACAAAGGCGTCTTTTGTTAATGGTTAGTTAATGGTTAGCTAATGATTGGCTCAAGATTGGTTCAGTTGAGTACGTTAAGTGCGTGCAACTGTTTCAGTAACCCGGCACCTTGCTCATAAAACTGTTCCGTCGTTGGAAGTTGCAGACTTTCGGCAAGTTCGGTGAGCAAGTCATAACCCGTACTGTGTTGGTTTTCGGCCAGCTTGATCACCAAGTGATAAGCCAAGAGTTGCAACTCGAAGAAACGAACTTCTTCTTGGTCGTCTTGAAATAACAGCAAACAGGTTGGCTGGGCGGGTGGTTCACTGGGCTGAAAATCCGGGCTGATTTGATGTACCGGATATTGATACACCAGCGGCAGAGCAACGTTGCAAAGCGTTATCACACGAGTCAGTAGATTTTCTTCTGTGTCTTGTTGGAATAGAGAAGAGGGTTCACGATCCAGCATAAACAGATCCAGTTCCACGCGTTCATAATGCGCCAGTTCCAGCAGAAACTCAGGGGTGTGAAACACCTGGTCGTCCTCTTCAGGGTTAGCTGTTCGATGACTAAGGAAATCGACAAATTCGGCAGATAGCTGAGAAAAATACGGCGTTTGTGCTCGGTAATCTCGCAAGAATTCGCGTACCAAGGCGTACCAGTGTTCTTCGGTCAGGACACTGTGAATCACTGGAAACGAGGTAGACAGTTGTGATTCCACATTGTTAAACACCAGATCTCGATAGACGCCGACGCGACGCGCATCTAATTGTTGGGGAGGCGCTATCTGCTCCGGGTCTCTTAAATAGGTGGTCATGGCTTCCTGGTGTTGAGCCAATGAGGTTTGCGTTTGAGCGTCGTTTTGAACCTTATGCATGATGACCTCCCACGGCTTTGTGTTGAGTCTGAATGCCTGTTATCCGAGTATTTGTTGTCTGATTATTTGTTGTCTGGCTATTTGTTGTCTGAGTATTTGTTGTCTGAGTGCGTGCTTGAATTCGCTTAATAACGTCCAGCTCTTGCTTAAGATCTGTCAGTGATGGCAGATTGAAATCACGTTCAAGCAGGGTCGGGAGTTGCCCAAACCGTTGATACGCTTGATCCAGTAATGACCACACCGGGTCAATTACATCGGCACCGTGGGTATCAATAATGAGGCCGTCATCTTCGCGATAATGACCGGCCACATGAATGTAAGAGACATGCTCTGCTTCCAGCTGGTTGATGTAGTCTTCCGGCTGGTAATTGTGGTTCTGGCTGTTCACATAGACGTTGTTGACGTCCAGCAGTAAGTCGCAGTCGGCTTCTTTCACCACGGCGTTGATAAACTCGACTTCACTCATGGTTTGTTCGGGCACTAAGTAATAGGAAATGTTTTCGATGGCGATACGGCGTTCGAGAATGTCCTGAACCTGACGAATACGAGCAGCAACGTGCATCACCGCTTCATCGGTGAAGGGCAGTGGTAATAAGTCATAGAGTTGTCCGTCGTCGGCACAGTAACTCAAATGCTCGCTGTAAATGGGCATTTGATGCTGGTCTAGAAACTGTTTGATGTCTTTGACCAGTTGTGTATTAAGCGGGGCACTGCCTCCAACAGAGAGAGATAACCCATGTGCAATCACTGGCGTGCGCTCACTGATTTCTCTCAGTTGGCGACCCAAGCGACCACCAATGCCAATCCAGTTCTCAGGCGCCACTTCAAAAAAGTCGATGGCATTGGCTGCGGCTTCGACGATGTCGTTACCCGTCAGTGACGACAGCAGAGATCGTCTTAGTCCGAGGCCGGCACCTGTAATGGTTTGGGGTGTTTGGTTGATTGCGTTCATGGGGAAATCCTGTGTCTCTTTGGAGTCAGTTAAAAGGAGAATGAGTGAGTCAAGGAATTACCCTTGACCACCGCATTTGCCTTCAGCGCTCTTATTAGCACCACATGAACCTTCTGTGCTTTTACTGGCGCGTTTGTCTGCACCACATTTGCCTTCAGCGCTCTTATTAGCACCGCATGAACCTTCCTTGCTTTTGCTTGCACGTTTGTCTGCACCGCATTTGCCTTCAGCGCTTTTATTAGCACCACAAGAACCTTCAACGTTTTTGCTAGCGCGTTTGTCTGCACCACACTTACCTTCGTTGCTCTTGTTTTCACCGCAAGAACCTTCTGCGCTCTTGTGATTTTTTGCATTGCCACCGCATTTACCTTCACCGCATGAACCTTCAGCTACTACCATGTAGCCGCTCGTTAGCTCGGTTGCACCGAATGGGTTAACGTCGGCCTGTGCCACAGATACAGACAATGCCGAGGCCATCAAAGTACCGATTGTTGCAGATAGAAGCGTTTTCGTTTTTGCGTTGTTCATAATGTATCTCTCTTAGTAATAATCCGTTGATTAAGTGAATGATTTAATTCATTACGATTTAAATTCAATAGATACATTGCGAACGCTGTGCCAGTTTTTAACTTGTTGAAATGTAAGGATTTATTTTAATATTAGGGATTTATTTGTAATGAATCATTCAATTTTAGAAGAGGCAGGATGTAATGAATCGTTACGTTTTAAGGGAAGGGAAAAGACTTGTAACGTTTTGGAAAACCGATAGAGAAGGGTATCAATAAATCAGCAGAGAAAGCATGGATTCCTCTGCTGAAAAGAATAAAGAAAAGTACGAAAATACTGTCTTACTGCTTCATATCCAAAACAATACGATAGCGCACATCACCGTTTCTCAAGTGATCCAATGCGTTGTTGATCTCTGAAAACTTAAACATCTCGACCTGTGGCGCAATCTTGTGACGTTCGGAGAAGTCTAACATTTCGGCGATGGTTGCCGGGCTGCCCACCGGTGATGACGACACCGAACATTGCTGCATCATCAATGAGAAGACACTGATGTCCAGAGGCTCTAGGGTGGCGCCAACAAAGTGAAGGCGGCCGCGCGCTTTTAAGGTTTGCAGATAGAGGTTCCAGTCCAGTTTCACATTCACGGTCGAGATGATCAGATCGAATGTTCCTGCCGCAGCTTTGATTTCCTTGCGGTCACGGGAATTTAAGGTGTGGTGTGCGCCTAAGCTGAGTGCTTCGTCGCGTTTGGCGTCTGAGCTGGTAAAGGCAGTAACTTCACAACCCCAGGCATTAAGAAATTTCAAGGCCAAGTGACCTAAGCCACCGATGCCGATCACTGCCACTTTATCGGTGGGCTTAACATCAAACTGCACTAACGGATTGAAGACCGTGATGCCACCGCAGAATAGAGGGCCAGCCACTGACAGATCAATGCCATCCGGAATCGCCACCACGCTGTTCGCCGCAGCGCGGACTTTATCAGCAAAGCCGCCGTGATGACCGACAATAGTGCCTTCGGCTTCGGCACATAAATTATGATCCCCGTGATCGCAATGACCACAGTGATTACAGAAGCTTGAGTGCCAACCCAGGCCGACCTTTTGACCAACTTTAAAACGGGTGACGTCAGAACCAATCTTGGAAATTACCCCGGCTACTTCATGGCCTGCGATCAGTGGGTAAACAGATTCACCCCACTCATTATCAATCATGCTGATGTCACTGTGACAAATCCCGCAGTAGTGCACATCAATTTCCACTTCGTCGGATTTCAGTTCACCTGGATCAAATTCATACGGGGTGAGAGGGGCTTTAGCTTCTAACGCTGCCATCGCTTTAATCATAGATACGTCCTTAATTAACAGGCCATTCATTAATTGCTTGTTTGGTGTTTATGTTCTTTGAGCTGAAGGTCGCTTTAAAACAAGTAATAGTGAAACAGGCCATTGATAAGCAGTTTATCGGATGGCCAGCTCTACCTCTTTTTCATGAGTCTATCCCTTATACGACAATCTTCACATGGCTGGATCAGACATTTTAGGGATCTCCTGATCAGGTCAGAAAATTGCATAGCAGCTTCCCTTCGATCCGATAGTTAAATCAGGTTAAGGGGTTCTGATGTCTTTTTTCTTCCCATATTTTCAGCCAATCATCGACATCCCAAGTGGGCGTATCGTTGGTTATGAAGCCTTGGCTCGGACCTTGGATTCACAAGGTCGGGTATGCTCCGCTGGCCCCTTATTCAGCGATCCGTCTGTGCCCAAGGAAACGCTGCTGGACATCGATCGAAGCGTGAGAAAACAGGCCATTGAGCAAATCAAGAACATACCGGAAGGAACTTTTCTGACATTAAATATCTCGCCAGAATGGATTCAAATGCTAAAGCATCAGGACGCAGTGCCTACCATTGATATGGTGCTGTCGTCGGGGATTGATCCTCGTCGAATTATTATTGAAATCACAGAAAATGAAGGTGAGTTAGAGTCGATACAACGCTTGGTAGAAGAATATCGTGCACTAGGAATGCGCATAGCAGTGGATGATTTTGGTGCGGGTTATTCTGAATTAAACCGTATGATTGCTCTTGAACCCGATTTGATTAAGTTAGACATGCGTTTTTTCAAGTCGGCCATTGAAGGTGGTATTGCTAACGATGCGATTCAAGCCATTGGCTTTATGGCGGAGCGCATTGGTTGTGACGTGCTGTGCGAAGGTGTGGAAACGGAGCAGGAATTTAATTTCGCAGTAGAGTGCGGAGCGACTTTGATTCAAGGCTTTATGTTCTATCCTGCAAAAGCGTCATTTATTGCTCCTGAAGAAGCGATGGAAAAAACCGAACGGTTACGCCAATCGTTTTTAGCTTTGAAGCTGGAAGAAGAGAAAGAACGTGCGAATTATTTCAAAGACATTATGAGTAATGTGCATTTATTGACCGATCTTTGGCTAGGCACCAAAAATGTGCCGTCCATTGACTCATTACCGCACATGCCCGAAGGCTTTATTCGTTTTTACATTTGTTCGATCAGTGGTGAGCAGTTATCACCAAACTATGAATATTTCGATGGGCAATGGTATCAGGAACCGTCATTTATTGGGTACAACTGGTCTGGTCGTCCGTACTTTTATCAGGTGTTGGCAATTTCCGATATGTTGTCCCGAACCGAAGTAACTTCGAGACCGTATCGTGACCGGGCGTCTCGGGAGTTATTTCAAACCATTGGCATAAAGCTGGATGAAGGTCGGGTGTTGCTGGTGGACTACTTATACGACATTAATTGAGCCGCAATCCCTCACTATTGAAGTAAATCAAGGCGATAGGATGTCCTAGCTTTATACTTTGAATATTCGACGTGTTGTGTTCTGGTAGATGAGAAATTAATTTTCAGAACACGCTTTGACTTACGGCCTTTGGTACAGCCTATTTTTTGAGGGAACCTATCAGGATCATGAAACCTAAACGCGTTAATAAACCATCAAACTTTGCTGCAATCATTCTCAGCACTTTGGTTCTTGGAACGGTTGTTGGCTGCTCTAATCAAGAAGACAATTCCAAGGTGTCGTCTGCTGATGCTTCAACAGTAAGCGAACTAGCTGCACCACAAGCTAACCTGGATTTGAATGTGTATAAAAGCCCGACATGCGGTTGCTGTGGCGCCTGGGTTGATCATTTACAAGCAGGTGGCTTGCAAGTGAAAAGTCATAATGTGGATAACTTGACCCAGTTGAAAGCCGAGAAGGGCTTGAAGCCGGAATATCGGTCCTGTCATACCGCCGTATCCCGAGATGGTTATATCTTTGAGGGCCATGTGCCGGTGGAATACGTTCAACAATTTCTGAAAGAACAGCCGGAAGGTGCACTGGGCTTATCGGTACCAGGTATGCCAGTGGGAAGTCCGGGGATGGAAATGGGCGACCGTATTGATACTTATCAGGTCTTGAAAATTAACTTGGATGGCAGTGCGGAAGTGTACGCTACGGTTCAAGGTAATCATTAATATTTTCAGAGTGTTTTCTTCAGTGATTATTACACTTGGCGTTTCACAAGCTGTTCTATAGTTAAGCGATTGATAACTTAATTCTCTTATGGGATCAGGGAGGTTATATGTCGCTTATTCTAGGTCGTTTTCATTGTCTGCTGTTATTGGCAGGTTTAAGTCTCTGTTCCACTGTATTTGCTCAAGGGCGTTCGGTGGATTATGAGGTTCAAGGTACTGTTTATGACGGGTATTTTGTCAGTGCGGGTAAAGACGCTCCTTTGGTGATGTTAGTACATGACTGGGATGGCTTAACCGATTACGAAGTAAAGCGCGCAAACATGCTCGCAGATATGGGCTATAGCGTGTTTGCAGCGGATTTGTTTGGTAAGGGCATCCGACCTACAGAAGTCAAAGATAAGCGTCAACACACAGGTGAACTCTACAAAGACCGATCCAAGATGCGTAGCCTGTTAAGAGCTGCCTTGAAACAAGCACAATCCTTGGGTGGGAATACCGACAATGCGGTGGCGATGGGCTATTGCTTTGGTGGTGCGGCGGTATTGGAGTGGGCGCGTTCCGGGGACAAGTTAAAAGGCTTTGCCACCTTTCATGGCGGGTTAGCAACACCTGAAGGGCAGGACTATCAACACACGCAAGGTAAAATTCTGGTCATGCATGGCTCGGCGGATACGGCCATTACTATGGATCAGTTTGCGGCATTAACTAATGAGCTGGAATCGGCCGGTGTTCATCATGAAATGATAACTTACAGTGGCGCACCACATGCGTTTACGGTGTTTGGTTCATCGCGATATCGGGAGGATGCGGATAAAAAATCCTGGGCGCGGTTTACCGGGTTTCTGGAGAGTGAGTTAAAAGAATAGATTTATCTACGGATCATTCCAGAACAAAAAAAGCCCGACTGAGAACATTCAGTCGGGCTTTTTTGTTTAACGCCTTAGCTAATCGCTAATTTATCAAGTAGCTAGTTCAGGAATTAGCTTGCTGGAGGCGTCAACGTGCGAGTTGCTTCGTCAATGCTGATTACGTGAGTACGTAAGTTCGCAATGAAGTCCGCTGAACGGTTGTACCAAGACTCAGAAATGTACTCGTTGCCATTCTCAGAGGTTGGGACATTCAGCATTGTCACCTGGAAGTTATCCGCAGTGACATCAACAATCGCCACACCGTGCTCTCTTAGACGAGCAAAGGCAAGTGTTGAAGACACATCATCTGCATTAGCAGAGTTTGGAACCAAGAAGTCCAAATTTGACATTAGTGGTGCAATGTCCTCGACATTACCGCCCAAACCTTCAATCAAGCCAGAGACTGCTTCATCCATGTATGAGCCGAAAGTACCAGAGGTAACTGAAGAGGTGGTGATGTCAAACGAACCATTGCCGTGATCAGTCACGTAGGTAGAGTGAATGTCACCCGCAATACTGATTACATTGTTGCCAGCAAAGACATTGTTGATTAGGTTTTGCTTAGCGTTCGGGAAACCATCCCAGTGATCGACGTTTAAGTAGAATCGATTTTGGAATAACGACGGAATCGCTGAGAAATCTAAAAAGTTTCTGTTCTTATTATCGCTATTGTCTCTCAAGTCCAGTAGTAATGGGGAGAAAGAAACTGAACTGCCCATTACATTCCATGTACCGCCATTGGTGGCCAGTTGCGTACCTAACCATGTGGTTTGTGCATCACCGTAGGCGTTTTGGCTTGCTCCACCGTCCAACGCAGCGCGGAAGCCTGCGTACAGATCGAACAAGTCTTTGTTGACGAAGTAACGAGAGCCTAGGTCGCTGTACAGACCTTGTTTTCCGAAGTGAACAAAAGCAACGCCTTTTTCGGCGGCGGTCATATCAGCATCGCTGATGAAGGCGGAATCAGGTACAGCCAATGCACCGGAGTCTCGCGCTGCTGTAAGCGCTGCGTTGATGTAGAAAGCTGACAGGTTACCGGTAACGGCTTCATTTGCTAATTGCGCGTAGTTTTTACCTGCATCTTCAGCACTGATGCCACGAGCTTCGTAAGTATCACGATACTGAGAACCCATGATTAAGCGTAAATAAGCACGAGTAGTGCTGTAGGCCGCGTCATCAATATTGATGTAAGCAAAGGTGTTGGAACCAAACAGTGCCGCATGAGCGGCTGCGCCATTACCTCCTGTGGAGGCATCCAATGTGGCAATGATCTGTGCTTGAGTCATCGCCAATGCACCTGGGAAAGCATCTTCAGGAATGATGTGATCCGGGCGGTTAGAACGATAATCTGTAAGGAACAAGCTCAAGTTAGCACCGAATTGGAAGTCACGATAAATACGCGTATTCGGATACAGTTGGTCACTAGAGATATCCAACGTTCCACCAGCGTTTAAAGCAGTTTCATCAATTGCGGCTTCGTGGTCGATTGGCATGAATTCGAACCAGGCTTGCTCGGAATTTTGTTTTCTGAACGTACTTTCTTCGGATTTACCTGCATCGAAATAAGTACCGTTATTTCTCCAGCTGTCGTCTGAGTATTCATGGTCATCCCAGATTGCAATCAGCGGGAAAAGCTCGTGCAATTTCTGAAGTACGGAATCACTGCGGTATTCTTTATACAACTGACGGTAGTTGCTTAGGCTCTGTGCGGCATAACCGTCGTCCCCTAAATTAATTGCTCCGTCCAGGTCGGTAAACTGAATGCTGCGGCCTTCACTCGATTGGAAACTGGCACCTGTGGTTTCATAGATGTAGTCACCCATGTGCACAATAAAGTCTAAATCTTGTTCAAGCAGTGGCAGATAGGTGTTGTAGTAACGGCCGTTGTAGTCCTGACAGCTTACATACGCAAATTTCAGGTCAGTATCCGAACCAGCCGTTGGTGCAGTTTTCGTTCGGCCGGTATTAGTACGGTTGGCTTTGCCATTCTTCACATAGGTGAAGCGGTAGTAATATTGGGTCGCTGCATCCAGATTAATCACTCGTACTTTCAAGCAATGATCATGATCAGCTTCGGCAGTGAACTCTTGAGCCAGTACCAGGCTGGCTTCGTTGAAATCAGACGCAGAGGCCACTTCCAGCGCCAGCGTGATGTCTCCACTTACCGATGCATCATTTACTCGTGTCCACAAAATAACGCTGTTTGGACGAGGGTCACCCGACATGACCGATTGCGGGAAATAGCTTGGGGTAGAGGAAGAAGAGCTGGAGTCGCTGTTTGAACAGCCAGTCAAACCAGAAAGAGGAAGCGCTGCCGCACCGGTTGCTGCTACCGCCGTTTGAATAAAACGGCGACGTGAAATATTTGATTTCAATCCCATCGTCTAAACACCTTACATTAGCTTGGTTATGATTTTTTAATTGTGATCTTGCTACTGTTTGCTGAATGCTTATTTAATAAAAAGTTATTACTTTAGTATGACAAGACAAAAAATTAAGGTCTGTTTGGCCGTTTTGGCTGTCATAAAGCGACAAAAGCTTCTATTAGATGAATGAATATTCATATTCATCCTGCTTCTGCTGTGCTTTTTGACGGAAAACCGACTCTGAATGTCTGTCAAAAGAGTCAATTTTGCATCTTCATTCAATAAACGGGTATGACGAATCGAGACAAAAGGGTGGCCTTTGAATCACACTTTTGTCTTATTTGATGAGAGGTTCTTTCTTGGGCATGACTGGTAGAGAAGTAAGGGGGAAAGCCAGAGTGAGAGTAGAGGATGAGAGTAGAAAGTGATAGTGCCCCTGATTATTTCCCGAAAAGCTTGTGTTTGATCTGATTTGCTGCAACCTGGGCTACCCCTTTTTCTCGGGTAGGGCGTCGTACTAACTCCCCTTCACAGTTTGGGCACACGTGATTCATGTCGGTTGTGCAGTCCGGGCAAAACGTACACTCGTAGGAGCAGATGAAGGCTTGATCGGTGAACCCTAATGGAGTGCTGCACTTCTCGCAGGCTTTTTTCATTTTCAACATGGTTAATGGCTTCCTTGGCGTTTCTGAAATCAAGAAGGTCAATGAATAGTATGGGATACCAAGAAAGTAATGAAGTGTCATTTTTGACAAAAGGAGTGATAAAAGGGTGGCAAAAAGAGCGACAAAAAGGGTATTTAGAAGACTGACAAACAGAGTGTCATTCAATCGTCTTAAGCCAGAAGATGAAACGACACTCTATTTGGTGCGGTAGTAAGAATGAACTACTTAAATATCACCTGAGCGGAGTTTGTTGGCAATTTCCAACGGTTCAACTTCTAAACCAAACAGACCAGGTTCCCAGTTCATGCCGATCATGTGGTCTTCCTGATCCAAACCTTTAAGCCAGGTTTCAATGAATAGCTCCAGCTCAATCAGGGTTGGTTTGAAATCTTTCCAGTCGTCTTGGCCGTATTGAGCAGCACTATCTTCGCTCGACCAGAATAAAAAGATGGCGGTGTCTTCGTAGTCTTTGGATTCGCAGGATGCCCAGCCACCCTCATCGTGTTTTAACGCCCACACTTGTTTGTTTTCGAAGGCGTCTTTTAGAAAGGTTTCTGCATTGGCAAGTGCAGCGTCTTGGTCTTGAATGGCTGACATAGGAAGTTCCTCGTGATAATCGCCAGCATTATAGCGATTCGAATCTATTTCTTCAGACTTAAAAGTGGTATTTCAACAAAAAGCTTACACTTAGGCTGTCTGCCTCATCAAACTGACCCGAGGTGGTGACCTTGGTTCGCTTGCTGTTCAGATACAAGACTTCAGCGCCGAGATTAATGGAGGCTTCCTCCGGTTGCCACATGACTGCCAAGGTAAGACTGCGACCAAGGTCGTTGTTGTCATCGTCCATGTCATCGAGATCATCCATGCCGAAAAGGTCATAACGAACAGAGTATCGGAATTCTTCTTTAAGATAAGAGGCCATCAGGTAGGCCGAGTAGAAATCAGCATCGACGCCCGGTGCAGCGCCCATGGTGGTATTACCGTAAGAAGCTTCTGAGATCAGTTCTAATTCATCAGTTGCCAACCAGGAGCCGCCCAGTACAGTAAATTTTGTTCGCCAGGCGTATTCGCCATGATGAAGTTCGGTATCGCCCTGATTATCGACCCAGGCAAGGCTTACTATGTAATCGTCTCCGGTTACAGACGTTCGAAGCGCATAACCGGGCCGGTCATCGAGCTCTCGACCAAAAGGTTTGCTGCCATCGTCTCTCTGACCTTCAAAGGTACCGCCGTCTTCCAGACTGGCAAGTTCTGGTATAGCCAGCACATCACCGAATACGGTGCGATGTCGACCGTAACTCCAGCCACGATAGGCCAGAATGGCACCCATTGAATCGTTGCCTCCAAACAGGGTAACGGCGGTTTCCCACTCCGTTCCGTCATTGAAGTGATAGCGATGGCTGGCATCAAAACCAATAGGGCGAAACTCTTCTCCGATCCAGCTGTTCAGTGAGGAAAAAGACAGGGTGTAGGGAGATTCCCAAAAGCGTTCGGTGTTCTCCATCGAAATCGGAAGGAAGAACTGGCCAAAGGTAAATCTCAGACTGTGCTGGAAATTGATATCGGTTTGGTAACGGCCCTTGAGTTCAACTACGCCAAAAGCTCGGGCCGAATCACTTCTCGTTGTGTCTCTCGCTTGGAGATGCGTTGAAAATTTAAAATCGTCATTGAGCGTGTAGTGGTAGCCGAGATGAAACTCACCCAGCGCCGACAACTTGTCATCTGAATTGAGGGTGTAGCGCCCCAATCCACCTTGTAGCCAGCTCTGATCGGTTTGCCCTGTTTTACCGGCATTGTATTGTCCAAGGACATTAATCTCTGCGTCAAAACGATGAGGGGATGACGGTGAAGCCAGGGCGAGCGATCGGAAGAATAGCAACGGGATAAATATAGACAGACTTGTAATAAGAAAAAGAGCGTACCTTCCAGGGGTTGTATCCAACTTGTTAGGCGTTGTATCCAACTTGGGTAACAGACGATGCATGTTTGGTGCGTTCCTTCTCTTCAATGGCGTCCTTGAGTCGATAAATTCACCTTCTCTTTATGAATCCGCTCATTAAGACAGCTCTTGAGAGTATTCATTAACCACATCGTAGTCTTTAAACCATTGAATGAAGTTCGCCGAGTTCTGAGGCTTGCTGATGTAATAGCCTTGCAGTTTATCACAGCCATACCCTTCCAGCAGCGCCCAGGACTCTCGGCTTTCTACGCCTTCGGCAACGATATTCAAGCCCAGACAGTGTCCCATTTCGATAGTGGATTGAACAATCGCCTGGTCGTCTTTGTTTTGATCCAGTTTTAATACAAAGGACATGTCGATTTTTAATTCGTCCACCGGCAGTGATTTCAGTTGGCTTAACGAGGAATAGCCCGTGCCATAATCATCAATAGCCAATTTAATGCCTTGTTCTCTGAAACGGGTAAGGATCATAAGGGCTTGTTTAGGGTCTTGCATGACTGCACTTTCGGTCACTTCCAGAATCAAATCATCGGGCTTGAGTTTTAATTCCTTGAGGAGGCCAAAGACATAATCAGGTAGATCGTCGTGGGCCAAATCATACGCAGAAATATTTACCGCCATCACCAGCTCAAAGCCTTGAGATTTCCAATCCATACAATCGTTTAATACGTTGCGAATAACCCAGCGGCTGAGTGATGGCATTAAGCCGGATTGCTCTGCCAAACCAATGAATTCATCGGGAGCAATGAACCCCAGTTCCGGATGGAACCAGCGAATCAACGACTCCACTTGAGTTACTCGCTTTTGATGGAGATCTACCTTAGGTTGGTAGAACATCGTTAGCTGATCTTCCGAGATAGCAATTTTGAGGTCATCGACCAGACGAATTTGGTGCAGGTGTTTTTCTTCACTGCCTTGTTCATAAATGCTGGCACTGAGTTCTTTAGCTTTAGCCGCATTAAGTGCAATGTCTGCACGGCGTAACAACTGATCTGTTCTAAATCCGTGTTCAGGATAGATCGACGCACCGAGCCTTACAGACACCGGTATTTCCAGGCTGGCAATACAATAGTTGGTGTTGAGTGCATCTAAAACGGTTTCGAGTTCATCCGAAAGTGTATCTTCGTTGATATCGTTCAGAACCAGTAAAAACTCGTCTCCACCGAGTCTGGCGGGAGTGCATTCCGGAGGTGAAATTTCCTCCAGCTTTTGAGCAAACGCTTGTAACAGCTGATCCCCGATTTGATAGCCAAAGGTATCGTTGACCTGTTTGAATTTCTGAAGGTTGATACAGACCAATGCGAATGACTGTTCCACTTGTTGATGGTGTTTCAGGTGTTCTTCCACATGATGTTGAGCAGAACTTCGGTTGGCTAATCCGGTAAGAGCATCGTGGTAGGCTTGGTATAAGATTTTTTCTTCCCGATCGGCAATCTCGTGTTGCATTCGATCAAAGCTTGAGGCCAGTTTGCCAATTTCATTGTATTTATACTGTCCTGTTGCAATCTGTTCTGAATAGTCACCACTACTGATTCTTTGTGCTGCCGTCACCAACGTGTTGACCGGACGAGTCACGTTTCGGGCAATAAAAAACCCCATAATAACGGAGATCAGTAACGCAATACCGGAGATACTGAGAATCTGGATTTTGAGGGGGGAAAAGCGAGCGAAGGCTTCATCAAGTGACGTGCTCAGGATGGTATTCACCTGGTAATAGCCGCCATCTACTAACGGTGAAAGTAAAGCCAGGTATTCGTTATCATCCCACAGAATTCGTTGCCACGCTTCTTTGGTCATTGAGCTGTGGTTTTTATCCAAGGGTAATGTACTGATGTTCAAGGTTTGACTGTCGCGATAGATGGCCGTGAAACTGACTTCGAGGTTAGTCAGTTCTTTCAACTGGTTGGCTAGATTACGGTCAATAAGAAAACCAATGACGGCCCAGGCAACCGGGACGGGCGCGTTCACCTGCAACATCAACATTTGATAGGCTTTGCCATTCAACATCACGGTTTTCATTAAGCCGCCTTCTTTTCGGGCTTCACTCAATAAATCAGTGAAGGGAAAGGACTTGGTTTCCTGAGTGGTTGCTTCGGTACTGGCCAGTAACTTACCGTCCAGAGACGCCAGCATCATTAAGTCTGCATCAATGCGAGCGCCATGATTCTCTAACACGGAAATTAAGGTCTGTTCATCTTTGTCCAAAACGGCTGCTTTAAATCCGAAATCAGCTGTTAATACTTCCGCCGACTCAAAGAGTTGGTTTGCCCTAATGTCCATGATTTGCTCAAAGACTCTCAGACCGACTTTCAGTTTATCCTGTGCTTGTTGTTCTACGCTGTTATTGGTGGCCAGCAGAACGGCCGCGATGGTTGTGATGGAAGAGATCACAATCAAAGAGAGGAAAAGGATAAGAATTTTATTGCGTAGACTGATATCAATCATTGTAACGTTTCTTGTACTTTTTCTTGAATCGTTTGATAGGTTTAGGCGGTGTCAGCGTCAGAGTTATCACTGCACCTGATGCCCATTCGTCTTCTGATAGTCTTATCATCATAGGCTCCTGTGTATCTTTCAACCACGGGTGCCAAACTGCAATGCTGTTGCTGTTCGCATTTTGAGTAAATGACACTTCGCCAGAGCCATCCGTAACCTGGAATGTAGGCCAGGGTGATACAAAAATATAGCCCAGCATGGAGTCGTGAATGTTGCAGCCCAGAGCGACTAATCCTGGTTGATCAAACAAAATCGGTGTGTTCGGATCACCCTTGTAGAGTTTAATTTCGAAGCGTTTGGGCTCCGAAAAGGAGTAGACGTGATGCCGAATATTGTCGCTGTTAGGGAAGATAACCTGTCGCCCTTGCTCAATAGCCAGAACATGCGGTACGAAGGTGACATCAACCTGATCCATAATGGCTGGTTCAGAGGGAATGTTCGTAATTTTTCCGTCAGGTAGGGCAACAAAGGCATCTTTGACGGGGTCTCCAGACTGGTCAACCACTTTAATATCCAGAGCATTGGCTGCAGCAGGCATCCAACTAAGGCACAGTAGGAGTGTGGCGTTGATGGCAGAGCGTATGTTCAAGAATGACTCCATGAATTAGCGAGATATCGTTGTTAAAGCTTAGGTTCTCTTTCTTATCTGGGAAAGCGAAGCCTGTATGTCTTGTGGTTTTTGGGGTAATGCTTGTACTTATTGATTGCTAATGGCTTTAACGATTGAACTACTTTTCTGATTGAGTTGATGTTGGTTGAATTATCCTAGGCGTTGAATGTTGACTGTATCTGCCTGGTTGGATGACTGGTATTTAGCTGTTCTTCTTGATCCAGTTTTCGATCCATTTCAGCAGATCCTGTTCAGGAATCGGTCGCGACATGTAGTAACCTTGAATAATGTCGCCCCCCAGATGATCGGACATGTTGTAGAGATCCGAGTTTTCTATGCCTTCAAACACCACTTTCAATCCCAAACGTTTGGCCAGCATTACGCTGGATTCCACAATGGCTCGGTCGCTGTCATTTTCTCGGGCATGAAGCATGAAGCTTTTGTCTACTTTCAGTTCATCAAACGGGAAGATTCTTAGTCGTTCCAGTGAGGAATGTCCGGTCCCGAAATCGTCAATGGATAACTGAATGCCATGCATCGATAAACGATCCAGCACTTCCAGTGAATCGGCGTGGTCCAGATCTAACGCAGTCTCTGTGATTTCGAGGGTAAGGAATTCAGGTGGTATGGATTTCTTCTTTAGTAAACCGAGCACGTATTCGGGGAAATCAAGATTGTTGAGTTCTTTCGGCGAAATGTTGATGGCCAGATTGAGCAGATACCCATGACGATGCCAGTGTTTCCAATGTTCGAGTGATTTTTCCAGGATATAGCGGGTTAGCTCATTAATCAGGGACGTTCTTTCCATGGCATCAATGAACTGATCTGGAAACACTAACCCGAGCCTGGGGTGGTTTAACCGGCTTAACGCTTCAACACCGTAGATGGTTCGATCCGAGCAATTAATCTTGGGCTGATAAAAGATTTCAAATTGCTCTTTTTCAATGCCTCGAATCAGTTCATAAATCTTTAACGGACCTTCTTTCGAGCTCTCAGCTTTTTTCGGTTTTTCACCAATACTGCTTAACAGTTTGATTACGGAGTCTTCTGAAATGGGTTTGGCGATACTGCCCAATAAATTAATGTCGTGAATGCGTGCAAGCTGTTCTGCGGAATTAATGACTTTGGCAGCCATGGAGCTGATGATGCCAAAGTAACCTCGAAATCGCTTTTCTTTGAGCAGTCGGATCATTTCCAGGCCGTCGACTTTCTCCATGTTCAAGTCACACAACACAACATGTATGCCTGGATTGTGTTCAATGATGTCGAGTGCATCATTGGCATTGTTTGCGACAAACACTTCTTTGAGTTTGAGTGATTGACGGAGCATAGTTGCTAAATAGTCAGAAACGGAATGACTGTCGTCAATGACAATGCAGCGCATCCAGGAGAAGTCATAGGTTGGCTTCATGCTTGTTTATCCATTTCATGTCGTAATCTAGCGCGAGTCCATCAATGTAGGTATCTATTCAATATGGCACTCCACTCCGTACTGTCAAGTTAGCTTGCTTGCTTACAAACAAGGTTGCGAACAAGGGGAGGGACCGGAATGAGATGAAATGCGCCATCTCATACCTTTGTTTTAGTTTGAGGTGTTTTTGGTACTGAAGTGTCCTGATTTACCTATGAATTCGAACAGCAGTTTAAGGACATACCTCTTTTTTTACTTCCAGTCTTTCAGACCATAGCGAGCCATAATTTCTGCCAATTTGCCGGATGCTCTGAGATCGAGGGTTCCCTGATTGAGAAGCTGAACAATGTCTTTCATGTTGGCTTTCGCAGGTGTGCACGCAATGTACATAGGGCTGGGGTCACCCAGACTGCCAGCTATCTCAATTTTTCCTGCCATTCCCATTTCTTTTAATTTAGCTTCTACCACCAATGGCGAATCAATAAAGGTGGTTAAGCGACCAGCAATGACTTTCTTGATGTTTTTTTCCAGAGCGTTATCACCTTTAACGGTCTGAATGTTGTTGTGTTGGTTTTGTTTCACGTACTCATCAAATTCATCACCGTAGGCATAGCCGCCGATGACTCCGAGCTTGATGGCGTTTAATGAATCCAACCCCTGGTAACGCCAGGTATTACCGGTTGCCACATAAAATGCGGTGTTATCCATTCCCCAGGGCTCATCCGGGAAAAGAAAGTCCGGTGCATCTTCTTTATAGGCGCCAACCACACAATCTTCTGTGCCTTTTCTTACCTCGTTTAAGGCGCGCTCCCAGGGCATGGTTCGATAATCTACTGTGTGGCCGGATTTCGACAGGATCTCGGTGGCTAACTCAATCATGTACCCTGGTTGTTCAGCGCCCGGTTCGCCGTTCATTGGGTACCAGACATCCGCACGGATGGAAATGGAGTCTGCGTGTGTAAAGAAAGGCATCGCACTTGCGAAGAGTACAATAATGAGCGTGTGAAGGAATTTCGACATGGGTTACCTCATGCAAAAGGCTTAGCTGATCATAAAGTAACCATAGCTAGAACTAAGTAACTTGCAAACGTAGGCTGTAATCTGGCTTCTCGTGCACTATGCTCGTTCATATAGGGTGCAATTGATGGATAAGTATCCAATTTCCTTATTTTTTGTGTGAGAAAGTTCAAATTCTTTGACCATAGTAGGTGTTCTGCCTATGCTTTCTCGTACTTATTTATCAGTTTTTAGAGATGATTGAACGATGCGTATTTTGGTTTTTTTAGTAAGCCTTTTAGTCAGCCATGCTTATGCAAATGAGGAAAATGCTTCATCAGATGGTGATGTTCGCTTTTTTGCCTCTGAATGGCCGCCTTTCGAATATACCCAAGCCGATGGTTCAATCACTGGATATTCCGTGGAAATTTTGCGTGCGATGTTTGAAGAGCTGAAACTTGAACCAAGCATTAAAATTTTCCCGTGGAACCGATCCTATAAATTGGCTCAGGAAGAGGTAAACACGGCTGTGTTTACTATGGCTCGAAGTGAAAAACGGGAAGACTTGTTTAAGTGGGTTGGCCCGATTGCTCCGCGTGAGATTTATCTTTGGAAGCTGAAGGATCGAACTGAGATCAAGGTCAGTAGCTTTGAAGACGCCAAAAACTACATGATAGGCACGGTTCGTGGTGAGGCCGGAGAACAACAGCTTGTGGACATGGGCTTTGATTTGAAGAAGAACCTTCACTCGGTAGACAAGCAGGCTCGTAACTATCTTTTACTCTATAAAAAGCGCATTGATTTTATCTATGGCTTGGAATTTACCACCATTTATGGCCTGAAAAAGGCGGGTTACGATCCGAGCAAAATTGAAAAATCGCTATTATTAAATAGTGGTCTAGAATACTACTACGGATTCAATAAGAACACGTCGGATGACGTGGTTAATCGCTTTCAACAGGCGCTGGATACGATCAAGAAGAATGGAAAATTCGATAAGATCGTAAGCAAGTATGTGGTTCAATAATAATGATAATGTTGCCATTAAGCGATTACCTCAAAGACACGTTCAGTGTCTTGCGGCTCTTCAGTTTAACGCCTTTGGTTAGGATCAAAAATAGCTGATCAGGCGGAACTAAGAGCTTGGTTTACCTGCTACTAAGAATCCAGCTTGGTTTGCCTTGAATTCAGACGCTGTGATTTGATTACTCTTTTATCCCGAGCTTAATGATCTGTGGTACAGATCAACGTTTATTGATCGAACGTAACAAGCAAAGGATGCCGTCATTTACAGCAAATCAAATACGAGTTCAGAAATCAGTTTCTGATGAATCAATTGTCCCGATGGATTGGGTTACTGAAAGATTCTATTTGGCGTAGTGCATTGCCCAATCGCGTCGCATTTTCTCGAAAAGGGGAGAGCTATGCCTAATTCAACGCCAATCTCCACCGCCGTGTTGTTAGCGGCAGGCTGTGGTACTCGACTTCAGCCATTGACCTTAAGTGCACCTAAATGTTTAACGCCCGTTGCTGGTGAGACGATCTTGCATCGTTTAATTCAACATTTACGCACTCATGGTATTACCCGCTTAGTTGTTGTTATTGGTTATCGAGGTGATCAGGTTCAGCGCTATTTACTTGAGCACGCTTCGGATCTGAAACTTGAGTTTGTGGTGAATGAAGACTATCAAACCACCAATAACATCTATTCCTTGTGGTTAGCTAAAAAGCACATCCGTGATGCCTTCATCTTGCTTGAAAGCGATTTGGTGTTTGAAAGTTCTATGCTGGCTGACTTGCTGACGCCAGACCGTATTGCTGTTTCCAGCCCATTGCCGTGGATGAATGGCACCATGCTGGAAGTGGATGATCAATCCCACGCAAAGCGTTTTCATCTTGGCAAAAATCTTACGGAAAACAGACTCTTCAAGACGGTAAATATTTGTAGTCTTTCCTATGAGTCCTGGACCAAAGTGGCTGCCCGTATGGACGAATACGTCAGCGATGAAAAACTCAACGAGTATTATGAAGCGGTGTTTGCTGCGCTGGTGGATGAAGGCGCGCTGGATTTTGAAGTGGTTAAATTCAGAAACAACCGATGGTATGAAATTGATACCTTAGAAGATTTGGAAGCGGCAAATCATTTGTATGACGAAGAGTCAGATATGACTTCAGTTACCTCATATGCGGAAGCTCGTTGAGATTATTGATCCTTGAAATTACGACTCGTTTAATTACTCAGAACTAAGGAAGGTGTAGCGTATGGCAGAGATTGATCCTGCGGCAGTCAATGAGTATTTCAATAATGTCCAGCCATCCATCATGGGGCCCTATATGATGGATGGCTTTGGGTTTCCCAATACCGCCGGGGAATACCGTTTCAAAGAAGAGCTGAAAATAGTCGATCGACTGTTGGCTGAACGTGATCATGTACACGATTTATCGACTAACCCGCAAACAAAAACGGTAGCTCTGGACTTGGGGAGTGGTGTTGGTTTTTGGGCAGAAGCCTTTGCTGAACGTTTCTCTCAAGTGGAAGCGGTAGAAGGCAGCGCCAGTCTTTTTGAAGAGCTACAAGCCCGTTGTACTTCACTCGATAATGTTCGTGCTCATTACGCGAATGTGCTCGACTTTCAGCCTGAAAGCCCTTTTGATTTGGCGTTTTCAGGTGGTCTCCTGATGTATTTAAACGATCAGGATGTGACCTCTTTATTGCAGAAATTAAAGACACAGGCTTCGCCATCAGGCGTGGTGTTGTGTCGAGAGTCGACGGTGCGAGGAGAGTCTGTCACTAAACAAGGTGAGTACTCGGTCATTTATCGTTCGTTAGAACACTATCAGCAACTTTTCGAAGACAGTGGCTTTGTGGTCCGAACCATACAACCCAACGACCCTTATATCCTGATGCAAACCGGGTGTGAGCTGATTAAGAAATGGAAGCAACGAATCCCTGAACGGGCTCAGATGTTACCTCTGATCGGGCGAGCGACGTATTTGAGTTTACGGTTAACCAATCCTTGGGTGACCAAGATACCCAGGGCTTTGAAAGTTGATTTTCCCGTATTGGAAAACCATTTTTTCTTACTGGAACCGTCTAGGTGATAGCCCAATAACTCAATCAAGCGACGAACAACATAGATCGACAGAAATATAAAAAACGACAGAAATATACAAAACGACAGTAATATAAAGAGCCGCAGCAAGTAGAACACATATGAATTCTTCTAACTTTTTTTATCGCCTGATTTATCCCAATTTGGCGAACATAACTTCCGTTCTGGGCGTATTGCCCTTGTTTTTATTGTTTACTGAGAATGGCTTTCAATATCTGATTCCTTTGATTATTTATAACAACATCATGGACGACCTGGACGGTATTCTGGCCGCTAAATTGAACATCCGAAGTCAGTTTGGTGCGCACTTAGATAACGTCTGTGATGCCGTGGCGCATGGCATGATTGCGTTGGCGGTGGGTGTTCATTTTGGCGGTGTGGTATTGGTCGTTGCAGCATTAGCAGCAGGTGCAGCGATTTTGCGTTCAACGGCACGACTTGATCCAGCGTCTAAGGTAAAAGGCTCGCCCACCAATGAATTGATGCGGCATCTCTTATTCATCCTGCTTTTGGCTCCTTTATTAGACATTGACCCCTATTGGTTTCTGGCGTTGGCGTTTATCTGCCATGCAGTGACTATGGTGTCGAGCTTTGCCATTCCTGGGATGATTCGATCCAGAGCAAACACAGCAACTAAAGTAGTGTTAGTAAATATTGCTCTTGTGGTGGCTTGGCTGGCTTCGTCACTTACGTTAATGATTGCGTTAGCCTTCTTTTTGACGTATTTCTATGGCGTCTATCGGGGTATGACTGACGAGAGAAAGATAGTGTTGGAGTCCTGACAAGCTTCGGACGCATCTGTGAGCATTTGAGTCGCGCGGATGTGTTCAGCCGCTCTCTGGATAATCCCCCGGTTTGTTAGCTTTGTTGAGGATTAACACGTGAGTAAAACGTCTGGCTTGAATGCTGCGATTAACCAATTGGACCAAGCGTTATTTTCTGCTGTGCAGGGCATTAATATTCTGGATGCCGTCGCGCCCTTAAACTATCGACAACAGAAAGAAGAATTCTTTTCCTCAAGCTATTCCGTCAATCCTCAGTTCAACTACGCGGATCATAGTCTGGACTTGTTTCAGAAGAAGCGAGATCTGTTTAATTTACCTATTGAACAGTTAAAAGACGATGCCTTGATGAGATTGTACAGCTCAGTCATTGAATCCTACGTCGACAAACTGGACCAATACAAAGCCATTGGAACGCCAGAATTCTTGTATGACTCGCTACGTTATTTTGGTGAGCCAACTGAGAAAGACATTGATAATGCGCGCTTTATTTTGCACTTGCCGGATGATATCGATCCAAGAGCTGATGTGTTATTTGATGCGGTTGAGATCCAACAGCGATTAGAAGACTTTGCCATCCATGAAGGTTATGAATATCAAATCAAGCTGGATGAATCCCTCATCGCCAATGCCTTGGTATCCGGCTTAACGGTGAAGATTAATACCAGTGCAATGGCGTCGGAAACGGAAATCAAAGCGTTGGCGCATCATGAACTAGGGGTTCATTTGGTAACGACCTTAAATGCACGGAGTCAGCCTTTGCAGATTTTGACGCTTGGGTCGCCGGTGAATACCACCACGCAAGAAGGTCTGGCTATCTTGTGTGAGTATTTGTCGGGGTGTTTAACATTGCCTCGTCTCAAAGTCTTGGCGTTACGTGTCGTAGCCGTGCAATCCATGCTTGAAGATAAAGAGTTTAAGAAGACCTTTGCATTACTGAAAGACAAATACCTGGTCGGTGACGATTTAGCCTTTACCATTACCGCGCGGGTCTATCGTGGCGGTGGCTTCACCAAAGATTATTTGTATCTTCAGGGGTTCCACCAAATGCTGCATGCTTATGAGAATCAAAGGGATTTTACTCATTTACTGGCCGGTAAAGTCTCTTTGGAGCAACTACCGATCATTAGTCAGTTGATTGAGAAAGAGTACCTTGTTGCTCCGCAATACATTAGCCCGGCCATTGCTTCACCTGAACCGTTGGATGACGTGCATAAGTTTATTGCTCATGCCATTAAATAAGCTTGGCAGTGCTTTTGTATCTTTGCCGCAGGTTATACGTTCATTTCTGCTCATCTTCAAACAATACAGGTTGAGGCCACAGAAAAGGCTTGCCTCTTCTTACGAATGGGTATAAAAGCTACCCATAACCCAAACGTTGTGGGAAGCCCAAACCGTCAGTCCTTGATGTGCCTAAGCATCACCCCACCATGGATTGACGTTTACTTAGCCTGTCGGCTGCTCGTGAATTCTCGATCAAGAATTTGCCCGACGCTGTGCTCAAAAGATTGGTTATGTATTGTGCTCAGGTGAGGTGCTGGATACCGCTTGCCTGACATCCTTCTATTGGTCGAAAGACTCTTTGTAAAGGTGAACACTGTGGGAATGCCTAAACATGCCCTGTTGGGTGATGATAACTCGACTGATGAAACGTTATTTGCTCGTATTGCTGAAGATATTGAACAACGAGGGTTCAGTATTAACCCTGTAGCCTTGCCGCCTTATTTGAACGAAGCCTTGCTGGCTCGTGTTCATGAAATGGGGGAAGAGAAATTCTCTGGAGCGGGCATTGGCCGTGGTGAAGACTATGTACAAAGCGAGTTTGTTCGTACCGATGAAATCTGCTGGATCAATGGCGAGTCCTTGGCTGGCAAACTCTGGTTAGAATGGACTGGTAAGCTCCAACACTATCTCAATCGACGACTGTTTTTGGGCTTGTTCTCTTTTGAAAGCCACTTTGCTCACTACGGTACCGGCGACTATTACAAACGTCATTTGGATGCCTTCAAAGGGGAAGCCAACCGGGTTTTATCGGTTGTGACCTACCTGAATTCCGGCTGGACAGCGGAAGACGGCGGTGAACTCGTGTTGTATCAAGATGAACAAGATCGAGAAGGCATTAAAGTGACTCCTCTAAACGGCACCGTAGTTGTGTTTTTGAGTGAGGAATTTCCTCATGAAGTATTGCCGGCGAGCCGAGACCGATACTCGATCGCGGGATGGTATCGTGTGAATACTTCCGTTGGTAACAAAATTGACCCGCCGGTTTAATCCCTAAGGATTTGTACAGGGAAGTGCTTAGTAGACCTTGGTAACTAGGCAGGGCTTTAGATCGTCACAAGTTCGCTGAACTTTAGGCATTGAGAAAAGCATAGACAATAAGAAAGAGGCTCGAAGCCTCTTTTTTATTGTTTCGATGATCTATCGAAATGGTATTTGGTGGAGGTGACTTAGCCAAAAATCGGCTTATGAGGGTGGTGCTGGCCGGTGCAAAGTGCTTCGGGTAAGTGCGTAGTTCAGCGCTATGTCTGGCCCTTCTGCTGGTCTAGCCAGTGCCGCCCTAATGCTGTTAAGCGAAGCGCTACTGCCGTGCGTAAGCGAATACTGCCAAAACTGCTCATGCGGGAAAAATCCTCACGGGCAATCGGTATATGCTGACGATCGATAGCAAGCTGATCGTCCTCATCAAGATCCGGGTCGTGCAAGTAAAAACAAAGGCTGTCCATGCCGGTGACAACAACCCAGTGCGGCGCTTTCTTTCCATCCAATCGGTAGGTGCTGATCAACAATAGTACGGCATAATCTGATTGCAGCCATGTTTCCACTTGCTCGGCGCTCACTTCATTGTGAGTCAGCACAACACCGTGTTCGGAGCACTGCTGTTCAAACTGCTGGTGAACATGAATCAGAATCTGTTTTTTTTGCTCTGACCGCACCCCATCAACGAACAGGGGTTCATCACTGTTGACCCAGACGCAGGATTCAAAACCCCTTCGACGGGCGGCTAATGCCAGGCCAAAGGGATGGCAGCCGCCTAATCCAGAGGTCATGAAAATGGTTGTTGCTTCTCGCCAAAGGTCGAGTTCCAGGCTCTGGCTGCATTCAATATTGGCTGTCAGACTGGCCATGGCCATCATCAACGCAGCCGGGCCGCATGTGAAGTCGGTCGTTTGTGAATACCAAGGCGTAGGTCGAATTAAACCATCGCTTGTTAGCGTGCGAATCTGTTTTTGCATACGTAACGCATCGCTGTGATCTTGGTAGTAATCGTCGTACTCGCCAAAAATCCGGTAGCCATTCTGTTGATAAAGCCTGATGGCAGGCAGATTGTTCTCGGCTACTTCAAGACGCATATATAATCGTCCTCGCTCGCGAGCGACGGCTTCAAGTTTTGCCAGTAGTTCAAGGCCAAGTCCCTGTCCTCGAGCATTGGGCGATACCGCCAGTGAGTAGAGCCGCGCCAGCCGAGTACCCCGGTGACACAAGATCAGGCCATAAGCGAGTAGGCCAACTGAATTGTCATCTTCGGCAACCCATAAGTTGCTATGGTCTGCCTGAATGTAGCGGCGGAAGCTGCGTTTACTGAGTCGGTCGGAAGGAAAACAAACCTCCTCTAATTCGACCAGTTGCGTCAGGTCATCCAGTTTTGCCGGTCGTAATCGGATACAGCTCATCATAGCGCTCCTGCCATCAGGGCTCGCGTTACCACTTGCCAGGTCTTAAACAGTACAGCTTGCTGCCAGAAGGGATCGGATGGACAAAAATGTTTGATCATCGCCAGTCGATGCTGCTGATAGTGCAGATCATCCTTGGCAGGATTGGGGTGGTCGCGCCAGAACAGGTGTTCGTTGATCAGTACCTCAAACAAGGCGTCAGTACCGTAACTGCCGAATTCCAGCGTGAGGAAGCATCCCCGTTGTTGCATCAGTTGGTGCCAGCGATAATCCAGCAGCCCGAGCTTGGGAACGGAGCAAGATTCACCTGTTTGGGTTTCTGCAACTGCCGGGCCGAATAACTGTTGTGCAAAGCGTGCACCTGCAGAGCCGGCCGGATGATCAGAAATTAACTCGCCATGAGCCCAGGGACCTAAACCGGAATGTACATCGATGACCACGAGCCTACGGCCTTCCAGTTTCCAGTGCGCTATTAATTCGTCAATGACCTGGTGACTAAAACTCGCTGATTGACCGCCGTAAAAGGGGGCCCATGCACAGTGATATTGGCCACCACTGAACAGTTGATCAAAGACGGTTTGTCCCATTTCCATCGCCAATGTTGCAAGTCGTTGCTTTCGTTGATCGGTTGAGGTCAGGGCTTCAAGCACTGAGTTGTAGCGCTTGTCTGGGCTGGGCAGATCCGTGAAATCTATAAAATTGCGGTTAAGGTCAACCCCTTGCTCATTGCAGCGCCGTGCCCAGTCCATCCCCCAAGGGTTTAGACTGTGTACCAGCAACATGGCAGTGTCAGATGGCAATGACATGTCTTGCTGATCTAGCCAATGCAGCAGAAAACTCTGAACGGCGCTGCCACAGTAGCCTTCAACGCCATGAGTGGCACTGAGTATGACTACTACGGTTTCGGCATCGTGGTTGCCGATCCAGCGAGTGTCGATACTCAGCTCAGCGTGTGCAGGCAATGCCCAGCTACGCGATGAGATTTGATTCACTGAGTGGCTGGCCATTTCGAGAAATAAAGTTCGGGCTGATAAGTAGTCAGATTGAAACCAGCTTCCGACCTTGGCCGAAGACAGTGCAAGCAGATTGCTCATCGTCCTCTGGCCTCCAGCCGTCGCAGGAATTCAGCCATGATCTGCATATAGAGTTCATCACCCAGGTATTTGTCTTCTACGCCGTGATCAATGCTCGGATTGTCGTTGACCTCCAGTACGTAGGCTTGACCATTGAGTTCTTTGATATCAATACCGTACAGCCCGTTGCCGACTACCGCTGCCGCACGATGAGCCGCTTCCAGCACTTTGCGGGGCACTTCGAATGTGGGCAGAGAATCAAAACCGCCGGAGAAGTTGCGCTTCGAGCTGTGATTGTAAATCTGCCAGTGGTTACGAGCCATGTAGTATCGGCAGGCATATAAGGCCCGACCGTTGAGCATGCCGATCCGCCAGTCATAGTCAGTAAACATGTACTCTTGAGCGAGCACCAGCGCACTCTCTTCAAGCAGGTTCGTCAGTACTTGTTGTAGCTGAGGGCGATCCTTAATCTTAAATACGCCACGAGAGAAAGATCCCTCCGGCATTTTCAGAATCAGTGGATAGCCGAAGTTGGTTTCAAGCTGATCCAGTGTAGTAGGCTCTGTATCGCTGATAAAAACAGTTTTAAGACTGGGCACCTGCTTGTAGTTGAACGCGTCATGCAAAAATACCTTGTTGCAGCAGCGTAAAATGGAGTCTGGGTCATCCATTACGACGAGTCCGCGTTTTTCTGCCGCGCAGGCCAAGCGGTAGGTTATGTGATCAATGGCTGTGGTTTCACGCAAAAACAGAGCGTCGTAACGATCAATATCGTGAAGATCTGCCGCTGTTACCAGGTTAACCTGAATGCCATGCTTGTCACCGGCTTTAACAAATCGTGACAAAGCCCCGCGATTACTAGGCGGTACTTGCTCCTCCGGATTGACCAGAATCGCCATTTCCCAACGATGATTCTTACGACCGCCTTTTTTGCGCCAGCGCTGTACGTCGTAACGGTCAAATACGTCTCGGCAGAACTGATGCTGAAGATCGGATAGCTCCATCCAGATCGGTCGTTTGATGGTGATGCGTGCGCCGGTCTGATCAGGTAGCACATGCAATGTCAGTAGTGGTGATGGGTATTCCTGAAAAATACTGGAAGCCAGTTTTTGATAGAGGCTGTTTTGTACCTCACCCATGCAGACCAGTATTTCCAGTTCATCGCCTTCAAGGCTATCTGCACTGGCGAGTGTTTCATTGACCCAAAATTCCTCTGCTGCCTCATTATTCAGGGCGTTGATCGTTTTAATACTCGGCAATACCTGATGCTGACGTGCTTCGGCCAGCAGTGAGCAATAATAGCCCTGACTCAGATAGCGGTCAGTATCACAAAGATTTATAACGCGCAGCTTCGTTTGATTGCGTTTTGGGTAGTCATTTAGATAGGTGGCAAAGGTAACTGTATTATTCGAGGCCAGCGTCAGCGCAGCCTCGTGATCCACCACGAACAGGGTTTTTTCCATCGATGTTGCTGAGATAAGGGGGGGTTCGAGTTACGGAGTGAGCACTCTACGTGGAAGATAGCCTGGGCCCCGGAGAAACGGCTATTCTGATATCGTATATACGCCTAAATAATGAGAATGACAATATTTAAATTGACCCTGGAATGTCAGAATATTTTGAATGCTGTTCATCATCAGATAACTGAAGGGTGAACTCAGCGTTTAACGCCTCGGAATCGGTCCGATAGGCTCGGAGTTCTCTTTTCTTAAGCTTTCTCTATGTGTACCGTTTTGTGTGCAAAAATGTGTACCATTTAAATAAAACCCGTGCTTCTTGTGGAAAACTACTCACTATTCAAATGGTTACATTGATTGGCGGTAATTATTAGTTTGAAAAGCCGTTGGCAGATGAGTGAAGCGACACTGGAGCGATGGCGGTCGGAGGGAATAGGCCCGATTTACGTGAAACTGGGCGGCCAAGTCAGGTACAGACGAAAGGATGTGCTGGAATATGAGAGTTACTTGAGAAAGAGTACGTTTGAAGCTGTTTGAGAGCTCATAGAGGGAGCTCGCATTAATCCGCATTTTCTTCTGAGAATAAAATTGCGGGTAATTAAAAAGCCCTAACGGTCGATGAGGACTCATTAGGGCTTAAAAGTTTGGTGGAGGTGGCGGGAGTCGAACCTTTCGAATTGCTAATCATAACAATGCCTTATGATTTCCTTGTGCCGTACTTGTGACAAATACTAGCATCTTAAGCTGTTTTTTCAATGCAGTCGGCGATAGATATATGTGTGTTTCACTACGTTCAACATACATATATCTATTCGCTCGCCTGATCTTGTCGAGAATATTCTAAATTGGCTTTCCATTCGCCAACAATTTGAGCGCATAGGTTTGATACAGCAAAGCCTCTCCGTTTAGCTTCCTGTTCCAAAAATTCACCAACCTCAGTATCTACTTTTACAGGAATTCTGATATTTCGTAATTTTTGCTTGTCGTTCATGTAGTAATCCCAGACTAAAAAAATAGGCTTCTTATTGTTTAGTTCAGCCGACGTCCATCTATCGTAATTAGTGAGAATATAGTCAAACTTAATGCTCCTTAACAGCTCAGTAAAGATGAGTTCATCAATGGAGGATTCAAACGTTGATCTTTCAATGGGGTTCATTAACGTAGATCGGAACTCAACTGTTTGACGGTAGTGCTTGCCAATTTCGTAGATCATTTCTATAAGAAATCCTGTCACATCATCTTCATTGTGCCTACGAGCCGTATCAAAGATTTCTTGTACTTCCAACTTATATCGGCGCATGATGATTCCGGCACGTCTTCTCTTATCCACAATTAAGCTCCTGAGAAATCCATCGGGCGTAGTTTCGATAAGTTTGTGAAGGATTCGAGTGGCCGAGTTGATTAGCTACCCAAAGAGGGCTTTTACCCTGAGTTAACATCATAGATGCAAAGGTATGGCGGGTTTGGTATGGCTCTCGATACTGGATGCCTGCGGTTTTTAAAGCAGGTGTCCAAATTCGTTTTCTTATTATTTGGTCGTTGAGTTTAGGCTCATTGCTTCTGGGGTCATGAAAAATTCTTTTCCCGAAGCTTTTTGTATATTCTTTTTGCTGTTGGAGTGCTTCAAATGCTTCATCGGTCAGCCAAAGGGTTCTTTGGCCGGAAGAGGTCTTAGTCGTCTTTTCATGATTTCTTACAATGGCTCTTCTCACATGAAGGCACTTCTTTTGTTCTTCGAAGTCTTTCCATTCCAAACCAATCAGCTCAGAAGTACGAAGGCCCGACCAAAATGCAAATTGAATCAGATTCTTTGCTTGGCTATCCAGGGCAGAAAGAATCTTTGAAATTTCATCTTGTGAAAAAGGTTGTGGTTCCCGAGTACGCTTGGGAAGGTTTTTAACCCTGTCCATAGGGTTCTTATCTATCAATTCTTCGCAGTAAGCTTCTGTCATTGTTTGACGTAATGGAGTAAGCACGTTGTTGATACGCTTAGGGGATAGATCAACAAGGGTGGTAATCCAGTCATTGACTTGTGCGGCGGTAAGTTTATCAAGGGTGATTCTGCCGAATTGAGGAATCAGATGATAATAAACAGCGCTGTTGTAATCCCGTAATGTGCTTGGGGCGCAACGTCTTTCAGCACGTTTCAACCAGCCTTTTAAAGCTACTTCAATTGTTTGATGAGCTGCTAACTTATCGGAAAACAATCGTGCTTTTGGACTTTCCGGAAAGTGCTCAAGATAATCAAACTTATCCAAGGCAATTTCATAAAGGATTGCGTCACGCTTACGCGACGCAAATGCTAAATTTTCTTTTGTGGGTTTGAGCTTTAGAGTTTCACGGCATCGGACACCTTTGTAGGTGAAATCGATCAAGATACTACCACCACGTGGCCTTATGCCTTTTTGCCTTCTATCCATTCGTACACTTCCTTTACGTTAATGAATATTCGGCCATTAGGGGCTTTGACCCAATGGACATCTTGACGAAAG
The DNA here is from genome assembly GCF_030159995.1 of Litoribrevibacter albus. NCBI lineage: Bacteria > Pseudomonadati > Pseudomonadota > Gammaproteobacteria > Oceanospirillales > Oceanospirillaceae > Litoribrevibacter > Litoribrevibacter albus. Next base: position 133,345 of record NZ_BSNM01000002.1, read on the forward strand.
TAGCCTTTCTTTTTGAGTGCTCTAATAGATTCTTCGGATAGGCCTGTAAGCTCTGAACACTTTTGGATGGTGATGTATTTCATTATTGCCAATCCTCATTGTTTAAGAACTTTGTGAGAGGATCGGAAGGATCTCCAAAATCTAACAGCCTTCGTGGTCTATCAGTAAAGTCTACGACGACATGAGTGATTCTAGGAAACTTGTCATAAATGGAACCGAAAAAACTCTCTACCTTATTATCCGTGTCTAAATTACTAATGAGTTTTGAAGGAACTTGAAGCCAAATCTCAATCTCAATGTGTTTTTTTGAATCTTTAACTTTCTGAGTGAAATGTTTGACAATCTCTTTATAGGCATCTTTTGGATTAGTGGCCAAAGTCTTTACATAAGACTTTCGAGTATGAAACATTCCTTTGTTAGCTTCATTAATCAACTGGTCTGGTAGGGATCGAATAAAAGCATCTAGCTCTGGATCATTGTCGGAATTAAAGGGGTTGTTATTTCGCTCGGAATTTAGAACATCGTTCCATGAGTCAAATTGTTTTGTTTTTGCAATTTGTTCTAAGGCTTTCTTGAGAGGAATGTTATCTCTTTTTGATAACTTTTTAGCATCTCTCTTCCAGATCTGAATATCGGAAGAAGAAGGAATTTTGGGAGTCATATACCATTCTCTTTACAATAGACAGACACCGCCCGCTAATGCCAATCTACTGACAGAACGATATAATTAAGTGGATATTGCTGCACTCAGCTTTTGCGGGCGTAAAGGCACATATCTGGCACCTGACCCCAAATCTAAAATATCAAGTATCTGATGTCAATAATGGTTTATGATCGGTGAGTTGAAAGAAAAGCTTCTGATGTTTCTCATTAATAAGTTTAAGAAGTCTCCCTCCATTATCGTCAGGAATTAGTTCTGCCAGTTCAGTGTAATCCTGAATGACATCCCATAGCTTAGATTTGAAATCCTCAGTCATTATCTTCTTCCTCAATCAAAAGGGTGGTTTTGGCGTAAAGCTCAGACTTAGTAAATTGCTCAATCTTGTCGATGAATTTTACGATCACTTCCAGCTCACCATTGAGGTCTACAAACCCCGAAATAACTCCGATTTTGGTGATATCTAACTGGCCAGGCTCTTTTTCTTTTCTAAGCAAGGTTCTGTACATCAGGCTCTTTGCTTCTTCTATATCAAATTGATTCTCAAACATATCATTCACTATTAGTCTTAAATTATTTGCAGCCATTTTGCTTACCTCTGGGGTCTTTTATCGTCGTCTTTTTTCATCTGAGAACGTGGTCTTTAAGTCGGAGTACAGTTATTGACACGAGTCCAAGGTAGGGCGGCTAGGTGGTGCGCAGGTATGCGCATTCCACCTATTGCCGCTCCTACTTTTCCTATCAATGGTTGCCCTGAATTGAAAACAGGTTTGTCAGAGAAAATCTGAGGATCAGAATAATTACTTATCAAACCTGTTCTCATTTCAGCGCTGGTTTTTGTAGAAATCTTTTCCATCGTCCATTGAAAGAGTCTTGTTTTGATTTTTTCTCCTTTATGAAGAAGTCCACTTATTAGGCCTTTGGGTGTGTCTCCGTATTTGGAGGTGTTTAGAGATTGGATTTCTCCGGTATTCACATCAAAGGACACTGGTTCGTCTTGATGCTCATAAAAGGGTTGTATAGGTCTGTCTTTCTTTGGGAGGGTAGGTCCGCCCATAGTCATGACATAAGCTGCCCAATCTCCAGCATCAGCAGCAAGACGGGCTTCTTCAAGTTTACCCGTCTGTTCATCTCTCAAGCGTCTAAGCTCTCGCCAGACAGTAACACTAGGGCCTCCAATCTGCTGAAATTGCCTGATTCCCCATATACTAGCCCATGCTTGAATACGTTCAGCTGAGTTCTTGGCATTCAAATCGTAAAGGTCTTTTTCTATGTGCTTACCGTCAACATTTTTTGATATATATTTACTGACATATGCTGTAGCGCTTCCCTTTTCAGGGTCGATATCTATTACTTGAAACCTATGTTTTGCTGCACCTGGTTCATTTCCATCAGTCTTTAATGAATAGCTCCGCATTGTTTTGATCACTTTAGAGACATGCTCTTTTTTCATGAAAAGAAGCATATGCCAATGAGGTGTGCCATCGTGATGGGGTTCAGAAACTCTAAAACCGTATACTTGGATTTCTTGCCTGCTAAGAGACGATCTGATCAATGACCAAATATGGCCTAAGTATTTATTAGCCTGTTTAGGCGTTGTGTCATCATAGTTAGGGTTCCGTTTCCCTCTACTAATTGCATGCATTCTTGAAGGGCAAGTTATGGTAATGAATTCAGATGCGTGACCGTATTGTTCCGCAATCATTTCAAAGCCTTTGATTCTAGTCATTAGCTCTGCACGTCTAATAGATGGATTTGAAACGGACGAGTCAAAAAGATCTGCTAATGAGAATTGTTGGCCGAATTGATTTATGGCGCGATGATTTTCTAAGTGTTCTCTGTTTCTTCGTTGCTGTTGTTGGTGCAATTCATAGCCATAATGGCTGCAATATGCTGTTTTAGACTTTTGAACTAAGGCTAGATCTCTGGCTAAAGCTTCAATTGCTCGTACTTTAGAATTTCTTATTTTCTTTAACCACCACCCTTTGTCCTTCATTCTATTTATGCAGCTATTGATGGTTTGATGAGTCGTGATCTCTGGTTCGCTTATTTGGTATTTATTGGCTATTGCTTTACAGCGTTCGTATACCTGCTCTCTATTAGAGTTCAAGTCAGCATCTATTAAACAACAAATGTGAGATTGCTTATGTGCAAAAAGGGTGAGCTGTTGGTCGTCCCAGGAAAGATTTAGGTCTTTAATTGACAGTCGTTTATCTATATCAATTAAAGCAAGATTCGCTTCTCGAACACTTTTTTGTTCGGCTTTCTTTAGGTAGTGGTGTGCAAGAGTAGAGCATAAATATTCATATTTTGTGAATATCCGCTCTCTAAATTGATGGCATTCATGAGTGCCTAACTCTTTAGTAAGAGATATTGCTTTAAAGACTGGGGAGAAAGGTTGTGACGGGCTTGTGCCGAAATTGTGCCCCAATGGGGACATATCTAGACCAACAGAGACCGACCCATTAGTTTGGGTGGTGTCTCTAGAGGCTAGGTATTTAGCGGGATTAGTTGGTCTAGAGTGGTCTAGACCATCCTGCAATTTGGTGGAGGTGGCGGGAGTCGAACCCGCGTCCGCGAGCACTCCGCTCTCGGTACTACATGCTTAGTCACTTCTATTGGATTAACCCGTACCGACCCGAAGGACAGGGTGGATGGGGCGAGCTTACTTAAATTGTCGGCCTAGACACGTAAGCATTGCTGTCGGCGTATCCTATGAAAGATGACACCGGTCTGTGAAGCATAGGCACTTAAAACACAGGCAGTGCTAGCGGGCTTAAGCCGCTAGAGCGTAGTTGTCTTCGTTTGCAACTATAAAAACGGTAAACGTTGATTTACGAGATCGTATACCCCTCTCGACATGCACCTAAAGTTTCGTCGCCAACGTCGAAGCCAAGTCACCCCCGAATTCGATGTATAAGCTGATAATCACTTAGATAGAGCTATTATATGGGCGAATTTTGGTAATCCAACCTTTTATTTAATAAATAGCGATAAATCTTTCATAACCGCTTAATGTTGCTTCATTATGCGTTCTTTTTGTTTGTTCCAATCGCGCTCTTTTTCAGCCGCACGTTTGTCGTGTAGCTTTTTACCGGTCACTGTCGCAATTTCTGCTTTGACTTTATTGCCTTTCCAATAAAGTGCGAGACACACACAGGTATTACCTTCGTTTGCCGTATGTCGGAATAATTTAGCAATTTCTTTTTTATTCAGCAGCAATTTACGCTCACGACGAGGCTCTGCAACTACGTGAGTACAGGCTTGTGTTAGCGGAGTGATATGAGCACCTAATAGCCAAACTTCGCCATTATGAATTTGCACAAAAGAGTCAACAAGCTGGACCTTGCCCGCCCGTATGCTCTTAATTTCCCAACCGAGAAGTGCGACACCAGCCTCGAATTTTTCATCGATGGTGTAATCGTGACGTGCTTTCTTATTAAGTGCGATTGTGGATGAACCACTGGGTAATTTTTTCTTCTTTGCCATGAGTCGGGATTATAGGGCTAAATCAATTTATTTCCTATGGCTACAAACTGATATTTGGGTTTATTGTTTAGTGTGGGTAGAATAGCTCCCAATTTTGGGGCTAAGCCTGTTTTGGGGGAGACGAAACTGGTTTGGCTGAGTAGAAAGTTAAATCTTGGATGAAAAGATATATGGCTAATAATAATGAATCCATACATGGTTCCTGGCGAAACCGCTGGACCTTTATTCTCGCAGCAACAGGTTCGGCCGTTGGTTTAGGTAATATTTGGAAGTTTCCTTATATTACAGGTGAGTATGGTGGTGGCGCCTTCGTTTTAGTTTATTTGATGTGTATTGCGTTGGTTGGTATTCCTGTAATGATGGCTGAGGTCGCGATGGGGCGTCGCGGTCGTCAAAGTCCGATCAACTCTATGAAGGCTTTGGTGTCTGAGGCGAAAGCAGGCCCAGGTTGGAAGTTGATTGGTTGGATGGGCGCGCTTGCAGGCTTTCTGATTTTATCTTTCTATTCTGTCGTTGCTGGTTGGTCGTTGTCTTATGTTTTAAAGATGGCAACAGGCGTGTTTACTGAAGTGGATCAAACCGTTGCCGGTGATCAGTTTAATGGTTTGTTGGCTGACCCAAGTATGTTGATGGTATGGCATACGATTTTTATGATCCTTACCGTGGGTGTTGTGATTCGTGGTGTGAACAAAGGGATTGAGTCAACAATCACTGTATTGATGCCTTTATTGTTTGTTCTTCTAGTGATTCTGATTGGTTATGGTGCGAGCAAAGGTGACATTATGTCTGCCGTAGATTTCATGTTCGCAGCTGATTTCAGCAAGTTGTCAATGGAAGCAGTTTTGGTTGCTCTTGGTCATTCATTCTTTACTTTGAGTTTGGGCATGGGCGCGATTATGGCTTACGGTTCGTATATGCCTCGTAATGCATCTATTGCTTCAACGGTATTTACTGTTGCTGGCCTGGATACGTTGGTTGCTCTGTTAGCCGGTTTGGCAATTTTCCCTATCGTATTTGCAAACGGCCTTGAGCCTTCTGCTGGCCCTGGTTTGATGTTTGTAACCTTGCCGTTTACTTTTGGTCAGATGCCTGGTGGTCAGTTCTTTGGTGCATTGTTCTTCATCTTGGTGGCGTTTGCTGCATGGAGTTCTGCAATTTCATTGATTGAGCCGGCAACGGCATGGGCTGTGGAACGCTTTAAAGTGTCACGTGCTAAGGCGTGTACACTTATCGGTGTGATTATTTGGGCGTTAGGTATCGGAAGCGTACTGTCTTTCAATGACTGGTCTGAATTCCACTTGTTGCCAGGTAAAACAATTTTCGACACATTTGACTTCATGACAGCTAATGTAATGTTGCCGTTGGGTGGTCTATTGATTGCGCTGTTTGTTGGTTTTGGTATGAAGTATCACCACGCATACAACGAAATGAACATGAAGAACGCAGGTCTATTTAACTTGTGGTACATCGTTCTTCGTTTTGTAACTCCGGTTGCGATCGCGATTGTATTTATCAATGGTCTATTGCCTGAGTGTTCATTTAATGCAGAGCTACTGAATGCGGAAACAGGTGAATGTGGTAACTCAGTCTTTATGACGCCTCGCTTCATTGGTGGTGTAATTTTGGCTGTTACCTACATTGGAATCATTGTTAAGTCTCTTCAAAAGCCATCTCGTGGTTTGAGTAGCTAAGAACTGAGAACTTTATTGTGGCAGTAATTGAACGAAGCGCGCTGGTTTTACACAGCGCGCGCCAGATGTTTGATTTGGTGAATGATGTTATCCATTACCCGTCTTTCCTTCCTTGGTGTGATGGGGTGGAGATTCATTCTCAGTCCGAAGAAGAAGTGGTTGCTTCTTTAAATATCAACAAAGGTGGAGTGAAGCAGCGTTTCACAACCTGTAATCAGTTGATAGAAGGACATCGTATCGAAATGCGGTTAGTGGATGGGCCTTTTTCTAGTCTGTCGGGTGCATGGGGTTTCAAAGCGTTAAATGAGACCGCATGCAAGGTCAGCCTGGATCTTCATTTTGAAGTGTCGGGTTCGCTTACTAACATCGCCGTAGGAAAGGTGTTTCAACAGGTGGCGAATGCCATGGTTGATGCATTTGTAAAACGTGCAGGAGAGGTTTATGGCGCATAAAATTCAAGTGGAAGTAGCCTATGCTACGCCTGAGTCTCAGGTGATCTTGCCTGTGTCAGTCGATGAAGGTGCTTCTTTGTACGATGCGGTTGTACATTCCGGTATTGTTCATCAGTTTCCTGAAATCGATCCTGAAACTGTGCCTATGGGTATTTACGGTAAGGCGGTACGAAAACCAAAAGAACAGGCATTGCAGGATGGCGAGCGTGTTGAGATTTATCGTCCGTTGAAGATCGATCCTAAGGCGGCCCGAGCTAACCGTGCTGCAAAGGCAAAGGCCAAGAAGGCACTGGAATCCTGATAGTTCTTACTCTATACATAAAAAGGCGTTTAAGAATTCTTAAGCGCCTTTTTTATATGTGAGCAGAAATTGTTTAATTAGAAGGCGGGTTTGGTGATGTCTGTTTTTTGATAGTGAGTCATCTTACCATCCTCGAAGAAAACACGAACTGAGTAGGCTGTACGTTCTTCATAGCCTGGTTTCTCACTGTGATAGTAATCCCACTGATTCGGGTGGAATGGGTCTTTGATGACAGGAGTGCCAAGTACGAACTGGACTTGTTTTTCAGTCATTCCAGGCTTTAACAGTGCTAAAGATTCATCTTCTATAATGTTGCCTTGCTGAATTGTTAGCTTGAACACATTGAGAGAAGAGCAGCCAGATAGTAGACTGAACGTCGACAAAATAGAAATAAGTAGTAAAATCGTTCTCATTTTAACTTGATACATTGCCTTAACATTTGGGCTTCCGATATTAACCATAGATTTCTGAGATTACAAAGATTATGGCGTCTGAAAATAACGAATTACGCAAAGCGGGCTTAAAAGTAACGTTACCACGAGTGAAAATCCTTCAGATTTTAGAAGGATCAGGTAGCCGCCATATGAGCGCAGAAGATGTTTATAAGTCTTTGATTGAAGCAGGAGAAGATGTTGGGTTGGCAACGGTTTATCGCGTGTTAACTCAATTTGAGTCAGCAGGTTTAGTGGTGCGTCATAACTTTGATGGTGGTCATGCTGTGTTTGAATTGGCCAAAGGTGAGCACCACGATCACATGGTTAACCTTGAGAGTGGTGAAGTGGTTGAGTTTTTCAATGAAGATATTGAAAAGCTACAGCATGAAATTGCTGAGAAGCATGGCTTTGAGTTGATCGATCACAGCTTGGTACTTTATGTTCGTAAGAAATAGTATCTGGTAGCTAGAATGCTAAAAAGCCGCATCTCATCAGATGCGGCTTTTTTATGGGATGTGCTATTTGTATTGGTCAGAATTGGTAGCTTAGTTACACCAGCATTTCTTCAGCAAGTTGTAATGTGGCGTCTGTCATTTGTTGTCCGCCCATCATTCTGGCAATTTCCTTGATTCTTCCTTCTCTGTTCAACGGCAGCATTTGCGTTGAAGTGGCTTCGTTGGTCAATGTTTTGCTGGCTTTAAGGTGTTGGTCGCCTTGAGCTGCAACTTGAGCTTGGTGTGTAACAGAAATAACCTGTCCGTTGCTACCAATGGTTTTAAGTAATTCGCCAACAATTTCGGCGGTCGCACCACCAATTCCTACATCAACTTCGTCAAAAACAAGGGTTGGTATCTGGCTTCTTGACGCGTTGACGACTTGAATGGCAAGACTTATTCGAGAAAGCTCACCGCCCGAAGCAACTTTTGCTAGGGATTGATAAGGCTGGCCCGGGTTTGAACTGACTTCAAACTCTACATAATCCATGCCGGCTGAGGAGGCTTTGTTTTCCTCCAATGCATCAATTCTTGTTTTGAACTTACAGTGGTTCATCCCTAAGCGAGCTAGTTGGGTTGTGATGCATTGATCAAATTCTTGTGCGGCCGAAACTCTCAAGTCGTGAAGCTCAGTTGCCAGTGACAGGTAGAGTGATCTGGTTTCTGTCTCTCTGGCTTGAAGGGTTTCCAGTGACAGATCGCTCTCTAGCAGTTGGCTTAATTCTTCTGCAACCTGCTGATGAACAGAGGGAATTTCATCGGGATTGATTCTGTGCTTTCGTGCCAGATCATGAATGTCGGTAAGTCGTTGGTTTAAAATGCTTAACTGTTCCGGATTTATTTCCAGTGTTTCATGGTAGCTAAGTACTTCATTGGATGCTTCTTCAATATTGATTAACGCCTGAGCGTACAGCTCTTTTGCTGAAACAAGGCTTGGGTGTTGATCGTCGATATGGTCAGTCAGGCTTGAAATCTGTCGAAGTAAATCTCTGGCGCTTGTGGAGGCTGGGCCACTTTCACCGTTGGTTAATTCATAGACTTGATAGCTTTGTTGCTTGAGCTCTTCCGCTTGGGATAAACGGTGGTGTTCCTGTTCTATCTGCTCTAATTCTCCTTCTTGAAGGTTTAAAGTATCGAGTTCTTCGAGCTGATAGGTTAAGAGTTGCTTCTTGTCATTGAGTTCGTCTTGTTGACTGGCTAGCTGATCCAGTTGTTTTTTCGTCGCTTGCCACTGTTTAAATGCTTGTTGCGTTTCAAGTAAATGCGACTTATGAGCACCGAAGTTATCAAGCATATGAATATGTGCGTGTGCTTGCATTAATGTTTGATGGGCGTGTTGGCTGTGTATTTCTACCAGTTGTTCGCCAAGGGTTCTTAGCTTGCTGATAGGACTGGGGCGGCCATTAATGTAGCCTCGGGAACGTCCTTCTTTCGTGATGACGCGACGAATGACACATTGGTCTTCATCATCAAGATCTTCTTGAATGAGCCATTGTTGGACTTCAGGGAGATGATGGATATCAAAACAGGCTGATATTTCTGCTTTTTCTGCGCCGTATTTTACAACTCCTGAATCCGCTCGATCACCAGAGGCCATACAGAGTGCATCAAGCATGATTGATTTACCTGCGCCTGTTTCACCGGTAATTACGGTGAGCCCGTTTTCAAGTTGTAGTTCAATGTGATCTGCGATAGCGAAGTTGTGTACAGACAGGGATTGAAGCATGGCTTTGGCCTCATAATTATCATTTCTGGTTATTTATACAGTAAAAATACTGTATATCAAGTGTTTTTGTACAGTATTTGTTCTGTTTTTTAAGCAAGTGTTGGGGTGAGTAAGGTGTTTTAGAAGAAAAAATGGCTTTTTCTTTGATGAAAGCTTGAACTTTTTCAATTCATCCTTATTAAGCGAGTAATTCAAATTTTGATAGAACGAATAAATCTTTGTTGGAGTGATAACTGATGTCTCAAGTGGATCAGCCAGAAGAACAGTTGAATGAAACAGTGAATGAGTCCGTTGAATCTATTGATTCAACTGAAGAGCAGCTAGTAGCAGATGCAGAACAGGTCGATGTAGCTGCGCTACAAGCTGAATTGGAACAAGCAAAAGCTGAGTTGGCTGAAGTACGGGATGCATCTTTGCGTGTTCAGGCGGAAATGCAGAATGTACGTCGCCGAGCAGAACAGGATGTGGAAAAGGCTCATAAGTTTGGCATCGAAAAGATGGCAAAAGAGTTGTTGGACGTTGCTGATAACCTGGATCGTGCACTTCAGGCATCTGAATCAGAGAAAGATCAAGAAGTGATCAAACCTCTGTTTGAAGGTGTTGCGATGACTCGCGATGGTCTGGCTCAAATGATGGCTAAGTTTAAGATCGAAGCTGTTGATCCTATGGGTGAGTCTTTTAATCCGGAATTGCATCAGGCGATGTCTATGATTGAGCAGCCGGATGTGGCTGCTAATACAGTCATTGCTGTTATGCAGAAGGGATATACCTTGAGTGATCGTCTTCTTCGTCCGGCGATGGTTGTGGTAGCCAAAGGTGGTAAACCACAGGTGGATACGGAAGCTTAATTTCTCTTCAAAAATGGTGAAATTTTTACTTTTTAAGGGTTGAAACGCAGAAAAGCGTCCTTATTAAGTTAGCAAGCAAAGAATTATGACCGATAGACGGTCACAGTAAGAATTACGGAGTTAAAAGCTATGGGTAAAGTTATCGGTATTGACTTGGGTACTACCAACTCATGTGTGGCTGTTCTAGATGGTGAAGCACCAAAAGTTCTAGAAAACGCTGAAGGCGGTCGTACTACACCATCAATCATTGCATACACTGAGGATGGTGAAATTTTGGTAGGTCAGTCGGCTAAGCGTCAGGCTGTTACAAACCCTGATAACACATTGTATGGTGTTAAGCGTCTTATCGGTCGTAAGTTTGATGAGAAGGCTCTTCAGGATACGCTTAAGCATTTCGCGTTTAAAGTTGAGAAAGCGGACAACGGTGATGCTTGGGTAAACGTTAAAGGTGAGAAGAAAGCACCACCTCAAATTTCTGCAGAAGTTCTTAAGAAAATGAAGAAAACTGCAGAAGACTTCTTGGGTGAGCCAGTCACTGAAGCGGTAATCACTGTTCCTGCATATTTCAATGACTCTCAGCGTCAGGCTACGAAAGATGCTGGTCGTATTGCTGGTCTTGAAGTAAAACGTATCATCAACGAGCCAACTGCTGCAGCTCTAGCCTATGGTATGGACAAGAAGCGCGGTGACTCTGTAATCGCGGTTTATGACTTGGGTGGTGGTACGTTCGATATCTCCATTATTGAGATTGCTGAGGTTGATGGCGAGCACCAGTTTGAAGTGTTGGCGACCAACGGTAACACTGCACTGGGTGGTGAAGACTTTGATGAGCGCTTGATTGAGTATTTGGCTGCAGAGTTTAAGAAAGACACTGGTATTGATCTTCATAATGATCCACTAGCTGTTCAGCGTCTTAAAGAAGCGGCTGAGAAGGCAAAAGTTGAGTTGTCTAGCAGTCAGCAGACAGATGTTAACTTGCCATACATCACTGCAGATGCAACAGGTCCTAAGCACCTTAATGTAAAAGTAACTCGTGCGAAACTTGAGTCTTTGGTTGAAGATCTGGTTAAAGAAACAATCGAGCCAGTTCGTATCGCATTGCAAGATGCTGGTCTTAAAACATCAGAGATCGATGATGTGATCCTGGTTGGTGGTCAGACTCGTATGCCAATGGTTCAACAGGCGGTAACTGAATTCTTCGGTAAAGAGCCTCGTAAAGATGTGAACCCAGACGAAGCGGTTGCAGTAGGTGCATCAATTCAGGGTGGTGTTCTTTCTGGTCACGTTAAAGACGTACTTCTTTTGGATGTAACGCCTCTAACGCTTGGTATCGAAACCATGGGTGGTGTATCAACGCCATTGATTGAGAAAAATACTACGATCCCAACGCGTAAGTCTCAGGTGTTCTCGACTGCGGAAGATAATCAGTCAGCGGTAACGATTCATGTTCTTCAGGGTGAGCGTAAGCAAGCGTCTTTGAACAAGTCTCTAGGTCGTTTCGACTTGGCAGACATTCCACCGTCGGCTCGTGGTATTCCTCAGATTGAGGTGACATTCGATATTGATGCGAACGGTATCTTGAATGTATCGGCGAAAGACAAGGCGACTGGTAAAGAACAGTCCATCGTGATTAAAGCCTCTTCTGGTCTTTCTGATGATGAGATCGATGCAATGGTTCAGGACGCTGAGTCTCACGCAGAAGAAGACCGCAAGTTTGAAGAATTGGTTCAAACACGTAACACCGCAGACGGTCTTGTTCACGCTTCTCGTAAAATGATCGATGAAGCGGGTGATAAGGCGACAGCTGATGAGAAAGAAGCTATCGAAAAAGCCATCTCTGAATTAGAAGAAGCAGTTAAAAATACTGAATCTACTAAAGAAGATTTGGACGCTAAGATCGAAGCGCTATCTCAAGTGTCTCAGGGTTTGACTCAGAAGATGTATGCTGAGCAAGCACAAGCTGCGGAAGGTCAGCCAGAAGCAGATGATGCAGCGGCAGGCGATGATGTTGTAGATGCTGAGTTCGAAGAAGTAAAAGACGACAAGAAGTAATTCTTGATCGATAAAAGCCTGCCAAGCTCTGAGTTTGATATATTTTATCAAATGGGGGAGTTCGGCGGGCTTTTTCGTAGGTTGGTTTGTTTAAGAGAGTGACCTGCAGAAATATGGGCCTGAAAAGGTGTGTTCTGCGTTTGTTTATAGGTTATCGAAACTCGTTACATAGGTAAGTTAGGGTTATGTCGAAGCGAGATTATTACGAGGTTTTGGGTGTTTCTAAGGATGTGTCAGAGCGTGACCTGAAGAAAGCCTTTCGCCGTATGGCGATGAAGTACCATCCGGATAAAAACCCGGATGATGCGGAAGCAGAATCCAAGTTTAAAGAAGTTAACGAGGCATATGAGGTATTGTCTAACGCCGAGAAGCGTCAGGCGTATGATCGTTTTGGGCATGCCGGTGTGGATCCAAGCCAAGGTGGCGGTGGATTTGGTGGTGGCGGTGCCAACTTCAGTGATATCTTTGGGGATGTATTTGGTGACATCTTTGGTGGTGCTGGAGGTGGCGGTGGTCGTACACGTGCTCGCCGTGGTGCTGATTTGCGTTATCCGCTGGATCTTGACCTGGAAGAAGCGGTTCGTGGTGTCACAAAAGAAATTAAGATTCGCACTCAGGTAAATTGTAAAACCTGTGACGGTTCTGGGGCTAAGAAAGGCTCGACGCCGGAAACTTGTGGTACCTGTAAGGGTGCTGGTCAAGTTCGTATGTCGCAAGGTTTCTTCTCGATTCAGCAAACCTGTCCTTCATGTCATGGTTCTGGTCAGATCATTAAAGATCCATGCGGTGACTGTCATGGTCAGGGTGTAACGCAGGAAACCAAAACCTTATCGGTTAAAATCCCGGCGGGCGTGGATACGGGAGATCGTATTCGTCTTGCGGGTGAAGGTGAAGCGGGAACTCATGGTGGGCCAGCGGGTGATTTGTATGTTCAGGTAGAAGTGCGTGAACACCCAATCTTCCAACGTGATGGTCGTCATTTATACTGTGATGTTCCGATTAGCTTTACTGATGCAGCCTTGGGTGGTGAGCTTGAAGTTCCAACTCTGGATGGTCGAGTAAAACTGAAGATTCCGGCAGAAACTCAAACCGGCAAACTGTTCCGCTTGCGTGGAAAAGGTGTGAGTTCTGTTCGTGGTGGTGGGCCAGGTGACTTGATGTGTCGTGTGGTGGTTGAAACGCCAGTGAATTTAACCAAGCGTCAGAAGGAGCTGTTAGAAGAGTTTCAGCAGACCTTGGATGGCGATGATGGTAAGGATCAGTCGCCACAAAAGAGCTCTTGGTTTGAGGGTGTGAAGAATTTCTTCGAAGATATGAAGTTCTAAATTTGCGTCCCAAGAAACATTAAACGCTGACCTTCGGGTTGGCGTTTTTGTTTCTGAAGCGTATATGTGTTGTCGAGAATGTGTTGGTTTTGTTTTAGAATGCTGCGCATTGCACATGTTTGGATTGAACTATAAGTGGAGATTGCTGTGGTTAAGGTAGGTATTGTTGGCGCGAATGGCCGTATGGGTAAAACTCTGATTGAAGCGGTTGTTCAGGCGGAAGGTGTTGAATTGGCTGCTGCAGTAGTTCATCCAGAAAGTTCTTTGATCGGTGCTGATGCTGGTGAGATTGCTGGTGTTGGAAAGTTAGGTGTGACTGCTCAGGATAATCTTGCTGCTGTAGTTAATGATTTTGATGTACTGATTGATTTCACTAGCATTGAAATGACATTGGATAATATTGAGCAGTGCCGAGCAGCTGGTAAGTCGATTGTTATTGGGACGACTGGTTTTAATGATGAGCAGAAGGCTCAATTAAATGCGGCGGCAAATGATATTCCTGTGGTATTTGCCCCGAACATGAGTGTAGGTGTTAACTTGTGTTTGAAATTGTTGGAAATGACTGCTCGTGTTATTGGGGATGATACCGACATTGAAATTATCGAAGCGCATCATCGCCATAAAGTGGATGCGCCTTCTGGTACAGCCGTGCGTATGGGTGAAGTGATTGCGGATACATTGGGGCGCGATCTGAAAGAGTGTGCCGTGTATGGCCGTGAAGGTCAGGAAGGTCCGCGTAAAAAAGATACCATCGGTTTTGAAACGATTCGTGCCGGGGATATTGTGGGAGATCATACGGTTATGTTTGCGACGGATGGTGAACGAGTAGAGATTACTCACAAAGCAAGCAGTCGAATGACGTTTGCTAAAGGTGCGGTTCGTGCGGCTAAATGGTTGGGTGGTAAATCTGCGGGCATGTATGACATGCAAGATGTGTTGGATTTAAACGCTATCTGATTGAGTTAAAAGTAATCTTTTAAAAAGCTGAAAAATCTTAATGACATAGTTGGAGTAATTGCGTAAAATGCGCCAAATTTTGGGCGGGTGAAATTAACTCACTGTCATTCTTGATAGAAGGCCGGAAAAGAATATGTATAAAAAGCGAGATAGAGCAAACGCGATTTAATCGACACGCTCTATCTCGCTTTTTTGCGATTTACGGTTACATTTTATTCGTACCATCAAAAACTTAGTCATTCCACTCATATCCTTTGGTATGGGTCGATGTGAAGCAGCAAATTGTGCGGGGAGGTTGCATTGAGTACACCAGCGATACTGGCTCTTGAAGACGGCAGTATTTTTAAAGGAATCTCTATTGGGGCTGACGGTCAGTCTACTGGAGAGGTTGTTTTTAATACTTCAATGACTGGCTATCAGGAAATTCTGACTGACCCATCTTATGCGCGTCAAATCGTTACTCTAACGTACCCGCATATCGGTAATGTTGGCGTAAATTCAGAAGATGAAGAAGCAACAGAAATTCACTCTGCCGGTCTGGTTATTCGTGATTTACCACTGATTGCAAGTAACTGGCGTTCTGAAAAAACGTTGGATCAATATTTGCGTGATCGCGGTATTGTTGGAATCGCGGAAATTGATACACGTCGTTTGACTCGTTTGCTTCGTGAAAAAGGTGCATTAGCAGGCTGCATCATGGCTGGTGATGATGCTTCTGAAGAAGCAGCGCTTGAAGCGGCAAAAGCCTTCCCTGGTTTGAAGGGGATGGATTTGGCGAAAGAAGTGACTGTTTCTGAGTCTTATTCATGGACAGATGGTGAGTGGGACCTGGTTGATGGCTACAAAGCCATGTCTGATGCTGAATTGCCTTACCATGTGGTGGCTTACGACTTTGGCGTGAAGCGTAATATCTTGCGTATGTTGGCTGCACGCGGATGTCGCCTAACCGTTGTTCCGGCTAAGACTCCGGCAAGTGACGTGTTAGCTATGAACCCTGATGGTATCTTCTTATCAAATGGTCCTGGTGACCCGGAACCATGTGATTACGCAATTGCGGCGATTAAAGAAATTCTTGAAACCGACATCCCAGTTTTTGGTATCTGTTTAGGGCACCAATTGCTATCCCTGGCGAGTGGCGCGCAAACTGTTAAAATGAAATTTGGTCACCACGGTGGAAACCACCCGGTACAAGACCTGAAAACCAAACAAGTAATGATTACCAGTCAAAACCACGGTTTTGCTGTGGATGAGGCTTCACTTCCTGCCAATATGGAAGCGACGCATAAATCATTGTTTGATGGTTCTTTGCAAGGTGTTCGTCGCACCGACAAACCTGCTTTCAGCTTCCAGGGTCACCCTGAAGCGAGCCCGGGGCCGCATGATATTGCTCCGTTGTTTGATCACTTCGTTGATTTGATCAAAGCAGCTAAATAACCGGACTAAAACGAGTGCCTGTTTATCCGGTGCAGGCACGCATGCGAGATCCTCTTATGGATTAAAGGCTTAACTCTGAATCTTATTAATAGAGATTCGAAAACATAGAAGTTAAGCAGGAACGAATTTTACTTTTTACGGTTTCGAGCAATGCCAAAACGTACAGACATAAAATCCATTCTTATTTTAGGTGCAGGTCCAATCATTATTGGTCAGGCGTGTGAGTTTGACTATTCAGGTGCACAAGCCTGTAAAGCGCTTCGCGAAGAAGGTTACCGAGTAATTCTTGTTAACTCTAACCCTGCTACCATCATGACTGATCCAGCGATGGCTGATGCAACCTACATCGAGCCGATTCACTGGACAACAGTAGAAAAAATCATTGAAAAAGAACGTCCTGATGCACTCTTGCCAACAATGGGTGGTCAGACGGCTCTGAACTGTGCACTGGATCTTGAGCGTGAAGGTGTTTTAGAGAAGTTTGGCGTTGAAATGATCGGTGCGAACGCCGATACCATTGATAAAGCAGAAGATCGTGACCGTTTTGATCAGGCGATGAAGAAGATTGGCCTGAAAACGCCAGAGGCCGCCATTGCTCATAGCATGGAAGAAGCCTATCAAGTGCTTGAAAAAATTGGCTTCCCTGCAATTATTCGACCTTCATTCACCATGGGTGGTACCGGTGGTGGTATCGCGTATAACCGTGAAGAGTTCCAGGAAATCTGTGAGCGCGGTTTAGATCTTTCTCCAACCTCTGAGCTTTTGATTGATAAGTCATTGATCGGTTGGAAAGAATACGAGATGGAAGTGGTTCGTGATAAGAACGACAACTGTATCATCGTATGTTCTATCGAAAACTTTGATGCGATGGGTGTTCATACCGGCGATTCGATCACAGTTGCACCTGCACAGACGTTGACTGATAAAGAACTACAAATCATGCGTGATGCTTCACTTGCGGTATTGCGTGAGATTGGTGTTGAAACCGGTGGTTCTAACGTGCAGTTTGGCTTGTGTCCTAAGACGGGCGAGATGGTTGTTATTGAGATGAACCCTCGTGTATCTCGTTCATCTGCACTTGCTTCTAAAGCGACAGGTTTCCCGATTGCTAAGATTGCAGCCAAATTGGCTGTAGGTTACACCTTGGATGAACTTCAGAACGATATTACCGGTGGTGCAACGCCTGCGTCTTTCGAGCCTTCAATCGATTATGTAGTTACCAAAATTCCTCGCTTTACTTTTGAAAAATTCCCTCAAGCGAATGACCGTTTGACGACTCAGATGAAGTCGGTGGGTGAAGTAATGGCGATTGGCCGTTCTTTCCAAGAGTCAATGCAAAAAGCATTGCGTGGTCTTGAAGTAGGTTCGTGTGGTTTCGATGAAATTTTGGATTTCACCCAGGAAGACGCAAAAGATACTCTGATTCATGAGCTTAAATCACCAGGTGCTGAGCGTGCTTGGTATGTGGGTGATGCTTTCCGTTCTGGCATGTCAGTGGATGAAGTTTATAAGCTATCTGGAATTGATCCATGGTATCTGGTTCAGATCGAAGAGCTTATTAACCTAGAGAACGAATTGAAATCTCTAGGTTTGTCAGACCTGACTGCAGAGAAGATGTTTAAGCTAAAACGCAAAGGTTTCTCTGATACGCGTTTGGCACAATTGCTGGCGGTGTCTGAAAAATCACTTCGTAAGCATCGTCAGGAGCTAGGTATTCGTCCTGTGTATAAGCGCGTTGACACCTGTGCGGCTGAATTTGCTTCTGATACTGCCTATATGTACTCAACCTATGAGGAAGAGTGCGAAGCGAATCCGTCTGATAAAGATAAGATCATGGTATTGGGCGGTGGTCCAAACCGTATTGGTCAAGGTATTGAATTCGACTACTGCTGTGTTCATGCTGCGTTAGCGATGCGTGATGATGGTTACGAAACCATTATGGTGAACTGTAATCCTGAAACAGTATCAACGGACTACGACACTTCTGATCGTTTATTCTTCGAACCAGTAACCCTTGAAGATGTACTTGAGATTGTTGATCTTGAGAAGCCTAAAGGTGTAATCGTTCAATTCGGTGGTCAAACGCCTTTGAAATTGGCGCGTGAGTTGGAAGCGGCTGGTGTGCCGATTATTGGTACAAGCCCTGAAGCGATTGACCGTGCTGAAGACCGTGAGCGTTTCCAGCAAATGGTTCAGCGTTTGGATATCAAACAGCCACCTAATACTACGGTTCGTTCTTCTGAAGAAGCGGTTAAAGCGGCTGATGAAATTGGTTATCCATTGGTTGTTCGTCCATCCTATGTATTGGGTGGTCGTGCAATGGAAATTGTATACAGTGAAACTGAGCTAAGCCGTTACATGCGTGAAGCGGTAAGTGTTTCTAATGAGTCGCCGGTATTGTTGGATCACTTCTTGAATTGTGCAATTGAAGTGGATATTGATGCAGTTTCCGACGGTAAAGAAGTGGTTATCGGTGCGATCATGCAGCACATTGAGCAGGCAGGTGTTCACTCTGGTGACTCGGCGTGTTCTTTGCCTCCTTATTCTCTACCGGCAGATGTTCAGGATGAAATGCGCGAAATGGTTAAGCGCATGGCGATTGAGCTAGGTGTTGTTGGTCTAATGAACGTTCAGTTGGCATACCAAGATGGTGAGATCTATGTGATTGAGGTAAACCCTCGTGCATCACGTACTGTACCATTCGTATCTAAGTGTATTGGTCGTTCGTTGGCTCAGGTTGCTGCACGTTGTATGGCGGGCGTTAGTTTGGCAGACCAGAATTTCACTTCTGAGATTGTTCCACCCTACTACAGTGTTAAAGAAGCGATCTTCCCATTCAATAAATTCCAAGGTGTTGATCCAATTCTTGGCCCTGAAATGAAGTCGACGGGTGAAGTAATGGGTGTTGGTGATACCTTTGGTGAGGCTTTTGCTAAAGCGGTTAAAGCGGGTGGTGAATTGCTGCCAACATCTGGTAAAGCGTTCATTAGTGTTCGTGATGCGGATAAAGGTGGTGTGGTTGAGCTAGCGAAAGGCTTGCTTGCACAGGGCTTCGAATTATGTGCTACTGGTGGTACTTGTGATGTGATTCAAGAGGCCGGTCTTGAGATTGAACGTGTGAACAAGGTGAAGGAAGGTCGTCCTCACATTGTTGATATGATCAAGAACGACGAGATCATCTTAATTGTAAACACCACTGAAGGTCGTAAGTCGATTGAGGATTCAGCAATGATCCGTCGTAGTGCGCTTCAGCATAAAGTGTATTGCACCACGACATTAGCGGGTGCATTTGCTGCGCTTCATGCGTTAGAAAGTGGTGAAGAGAAAACAGTTCGTCGCTTACAAGAATTGCATCAAGGCATTAATGCATAAGAATGCGTAAAGGATAAAGTGGATGAGTAAAGTCCCTATGACAGTCGCAGGCGAACAACGCCTGCGTGACGAGCTAGCTCGTCTTAAAACAGAAGACCGTCCTCGAGTGATTGCTGCAATTGCAGAAGCTCGTGAGCATGGAGATCTTAAAGAAAACGCTGAATACCATGCAGCTCGTGAGCAGCAGGGCTTCATTGAAGGTCGTATTCAGGAAATTGAAGGTAAGCTATCAAACGCTCAAGTGATTGATGTGTCTTCAATGTCAAATAACGGTAAGGTAATTTTCGGCGCAACGGTTGATCTGATTAACCTGGATACTGATCAAGAAGTCCGTTATCAAATCGTTGGTGAAGACGAAGCTGACATTAAAGCAGGTAAAATCTCTGTGACATCCCCTATTGCTCGCTCTTTGGTTGGCAAGGAAGAGGATGATATTGTCGTGGTTGCTGCGCCTGGTGGTGAAGTTGAGTACGAAATTTCTCAGGTACACTACCTATAATGACTGCAGGAACTCAGGTTAAGCCTCAAATTGGCGCGGGAACGCGCTTAATCTTGACCTTTTGGCTGGGGTCGTTGTGGGCGGTTGGTTATTTGGCGATTCCATTTATCGCCAAATCCATGCCGGATCCGTCGCAATGGCAACCACTGGCACTGGGTTTAAAATATCTTGCTATCAATGTGGGGATATTTTGTGGGGCAGTCGTCTTGATTGGGCGATTATTTGAGCTGCATCTGAATAAGCAGTCGTTAATTGAAACACAATCTATTTTGATTTCGATTATGCTCGTTTTGTCCGGGGTGTATAGCTTTCGACAATATGGTGCTGAATCGATTGTGCCGGAACAGGATCTGTTATTCGGAATGGTATCTTTGCTGGGTATTATTTTGTTGGCAAATCGAAAAGATTGAGTGCATAAAAAAGGTCACGTGAAGTGACCTTTTTTACATCTGTAAGATAAGCATTATCTTAATAGATTGGAAAGTCGTTCGTTGCGCTCTTTTGCAAAACGTAAGATTAATGCAATCTTACCGATCGTCTGAATCAGTTCGGCACCCGTCGCCTCACAAATTTCATTAATAAGCTCTGCTCTTGCATCTCGATCATTTACGTTGAACTTCACTTTAATAAGTTCATGGTCATTCAGTGCGCGATCTGTTTCGTCAATTACGCCTTGAGATACACCGTTCTCAGAAACGATTATGACAGGATTTAAATTGTGTCCAATGCTACGGTATTCTTTTTTCTTGGCATTGGTGAGTTTGTTTGCAGGGCTTTTTGCCATCTGATTTTGTTCTCCGCTATATTTTCTGGCGCGAATTGTAACCTATTACCGTACAGTTGCTAACACATTGTAGTTGGTATTCATCTAAAGATTGGTATCTTTTGTCTCGTTGATTCTCTGTTATTTGGCTCTCTTCGGATTTTGTTCAAAGAAAATGGCTTGAGATTTGAAAAAGTAGCCTCATATATACATCTGAATTCAATCGAAATAATTTGAAAGCCTAGTCGGTCTTGTTTTTGTTGATCGTGGTTTTGAGATTCTGAGTAGCAAAAATTGAAGAGCTGAATGGATCTTCGAGTGGCGTTCTATAATGAGGGTATCTGCCTTGTTGGTGAAACCGAATTGTAGATCGGGATGTCTGGTTGCTTAATAAAATTGTCCTTGAGAGTAGAACTGTTTGAGATTGTTTGTTGTCGGAGTCATACTGTAACATGAACGAATAAGTTACAGGTGAAGGCTGGGCAATCAGCTGGCACTCATCAAAGAAATGAAAAGAGGGTTGTTCCTTGAACGACGTAATGAAGAATTTGATTTTGTGGGCCATTATCGCAACGGTTGTTGTAATGGTGCTGAATAAGTTTGATCAAACCGCTCCATCGGAAGAGTATAGTTACTCGGAGTTTGTTGAGCAGGTGAAGAGTGGTCAGGTCGATAAAGTGACTGTGGATGGTACTGTAATTATTGGTAAATTGCAGAACGGATCTCGCTTCGAAACAGTGATGCCGCCAGGACTGCTTGATCTTGATCTTGTAAATGATCTTATCAATAACGGTGTTGATGTCGAGGGCAAGAAACCAGAGCAGCAGAGCATCTGGACTCAATTGTTGGTTGCTAGTTTCCCTATCTTGGTAATTATTGTTGTGTTCATGTTCTTTATGCGCCAAATGCAAGGTGGTGGTGGCGGTGGCAAGGGACCAATGTCCTTTGGTAAGAGTAAAGCTCGTCTGTTGAGTGAAGATCAGATCAAAACAACTTTTTCGGATGTTGCCGGTGTTGATGAAGCACGTGAAGATGTTCAGGAATTGGTTGATTTCCTAAAAGATCCAGGCAAGTTTCAGCGTCTGGGTGGGAAAATTCCTCGTGGTGTATTGATGGTAGGCCCACCAGGTACAGGTAAAACACTTCTTGCAAAAGCGGTAGCTGGGGAAGCGAAAGTACCTTTCTTTACCATTTCAGGTTCTGATTTCGTAGAAATGTTCGTTGGTGTGGGTGCATCACGTGTACGTGACATGTTTGATCAGGCTAAAAAACAAGCACCTTGTATCATCTTTATTGACGAGATTGATGCGGTAGGTCGTCATCGTGGTGCTGGTTTAGGTGGTGGTCATGATGAACGCGAACAAACATTAAACCAATTGTTGGTTGAGATGGATGGCTTTGAAGCGAACGATGGCATTATTGTGATTGCTGCTACTAACCGTCCGGATGTGCTTGATCCTGCCTTGTTGCGTCCGGGGCGTTTTGACCGTCAGGTTGTTGTAGGTTTACCTGACATCCGTGGACGAGAGCAAATTCTAAATGTTCATGTTCGTAAAGTTCCTGTCGCTGATGATGTGAATACATCAGTTATTGCTCGTGGTACACCAGGTTTTTCTGGTGCGGATCTGGCAAACCTATGTAATGAAGCTGCTTTGTTTGCTGCGCGTGCAAATAAACGTTTGGTTACGATGGAAGAGTTTGAGTTGGCGAAAGACAAAATCATGATGGGTGCAGAGCGCAAATCTATGGTGATGTCTGAGAAGGAAAAGCTAAATACGGCTTATCATGAAGCAGGGCATGCAATCGTTGGTCGTTTGGTGCCTGAGCATGATCCTGTCTATAAGGTGAGTATTATTCCTCGTGGTCGAGCGTTGGGTGTAACCATGTTCTTGCCGGAAGAAGATAGATACAGTCAGAGCAAACGTGCAATTGAAAGTTCCATTTGTAGCCTGTTTGGTGGGCGTATTGCTGAAGAGCTAACGTTGGGCTTTGAAGGTGTGACTACGGGCGCTTCTAATGATATTCAACGCGCAACCAGTATTGCACGTAGTATGGTGACTAAATGGGGACTGTCTGAAAAGATGGGACCTTTAATGTACGACGAAGATGATGGTGAAGTGTTCCTAGGTCGTTCAGCGAGCACACCTCATAAGGCAATGTCTGGTGAAACGGCGAAAGCCATTGATGCAGAAGTGCGTAGAATTGCTGATGAGTGTTATGAACGTGCCAAAACTATCCTAGTTGAGCATCGTGATAAATTGGATATGATGGCTGACGCTTTGATGAAGTATGAAACCATTGATTCCAAGCAGATTGATGACATCATGGAAGGCAAAGAGCCTCGTGAACCTGAAGGATGGGATGATCGTTCAAATGGTTCTGGGTCTTCTTCAGCTAAACAGTCGGAAGATGAGACTGATAAGGTTGATGGTTCTAAGCCAGAGTTTAAAGACTCAACCAATATTGGTGGTCCTGCTAACCAGAATTAATTACTTGATTGGTTGGTAAGTATATGGGGTGCAGTATGAATATAAATGTTCATCTGTGCCCTTGTTTATTTGTGGTTGTAGTATTTTTTAAGTAAAAGTTTATGAAGTTTGGATCGATCGAGATCGATTTTTCTCGTCCTCATGTTATGGGTGTTCTTAATGTTACTCCCGACTCCTTTTCTGATGGTGGTCAGTTTAATTCTTTAGATTCTGCCTTGTTTCGCGCTGAAGAAATGGTGTCTTCTGGTGCAACCTTTATCGATATCGGGGGAGAGTCCACTCGCCCAGGTGCGGCTGTGGTGACTTTGCAGGAAGAGATGGATCGGGTTTTACCGGTAGTTGAGAAGCTGTCGGGAAATATATCGGCAGTTATTTCTGTGGATAGTAGCTCTCCTGAGTTATTGGCGGAAGCCGCTTCTTTAGGCATGGGACTGATTAATGACGTCCGAGCTCTACAGAAAGAGGGCGCGTTGTCTGTGGCGGCTGAATCCGGTTTGCCAATATGTTTAATGCACATGCAGGGTAGCCCGCAAACTATGCAGGAAAACCCGACGTATCATGATGCGTTGTCTGAAATTAAAGTGTTTTTTGAAGAGCGTATTGCGGCATGTGTGGCTTCAGGGATCAATAAAGATAATTTGATCCTGGATCCAGGATTCGGTTTTGGCAAAACATTAACGCATAACCTGATGTTGCTTAAGCAATTGAAGCAATTTGAGTCTCTCAAATTGCCACTTTTGGTGGGGTTGTCCCGAAAATCTATGTTGGGACAAATAACCGGAAAAGAAGTTGGTGAGCGTATGGCGGCCAGTGTGTCTGCTGCAGTGCTTTCAGCGATGAACGGAGCAAATATAATTCGAGTTCATGATGTGGCTGAAACGGTTGATGCGCTAAAAGTAGTTCAAGCTGTAATGGATGTTTAGTTTAATTGTTATTGATATGTTCTGTTGTTTTAAGCTAAAGAACAATAAGTATAGGTAGTGAGCAGTGGGAAATCGTAAGTATTTTGGTACAGATGGAATTCGTGGCAAGGTTGGTCAATCACCTATTACACCAGACTTTGTGATGAAACTAGGGTGGGCGGCTGGTAAGGTATTTCGCCGCCAGGGTGTAAGTACTATTTTGATCGGTAAGGACACTCGTGTTTCGGGGTATATGTTTGAATCTGCATTGGAAGCTGGTTTGTCAGCTGCTGGTGTAAATATTGGGCTGCTTGGACCAATTCCAACTCCGGCTATCGCGTACCTTACAAGAACCTTTAAGGCTCAGGCAGGTATTGTAATCAGTGCTTCTCATAACCCGTTTTATGATAATGGGATTAAGTTCTTTTCTGCACAAGGCACCAAGTTGCCGGATGATCTAGAGCACCAGATTGAAGCCATGATCGATGCTCCTATGGAAGTGGTTGATTCGTCAGAGCTTGGTAAAGCTTTCCGTATTGAAGATGCTCGTGGTCGCTACGTCGAATTTTGTAAGAGTCGGGTTTCTGATGAGCTTGATTTGTCATCTATTAAGATGGTGCTTGATTGTGCAAATGGAGCCACTTATCAAGTCGCACCTGCAGTCATGGCGGAATTACGTGCAAATTTAAGTGAAATTCATGTAAATCCAGACGGTTTTAATATTAATGAAGGGTGTGGTTCAACCAGCCCTGAAGTGCTTCGTCGTGTCGTTTTGGCTGAAAAAGCGGATATCGGCATCGCTTTTGATGGTGATGGTGATCGATTAATTCTTGTGGATGATCATGGCGAGCTGGTTGATGGTGATGAGATCCTGTATATCCTTGCTCGACATCAGAAGCTGAAAGGTACGATGGACGGTGGT
The DNA here is from genome assembly GCF_030159995.1 of Litoribrevibacter albus. Classification (NCBI taxonomy): domain Bacteria; kingdom Pseudomonadati; phylum Pseudomonadota; class Gammaproteobacteria; order Oceanospirillales; family Oceanospirillaceae; genus Litoribrevibacter; species Litoribrevibacter albus. The sequence goes on from NZ_BSNM01000002.1 coordinate 158,153, forward strand.
GTTGTTGGCACTAAGATGTCTAATCTTGGGTTAGAGCGTGCGTTGGCTGATATGGATATTCCTTTCGTCCGGGCTGACGTGGGTGATCGGTATGTGATGGAAGCACTGAAAGAAAATGAGTGGTACATGGGTGGTGAAAACTCAGGTCACATAGTGCTGGGGGATATGACGAGCACGGGTGACGGGTTGATTAGCGCACTTAAAGTGTTGGAAGTGATGTTTGAAACAGGGTCTTCTTTGGCTGAATTGCGCCAAGGAATGACAAAGTGTCCTCAGAAATTGGTTAATGTTAAGGTCTCTGATAAGAAGGGGATTATGGGGTCTCCTGAAATCGCTAAAGAAGTTGAGGCGTCTGAGGTTCGTATGGAAGGACGCGGTCGCGTCTTGTTAAGACCTTCAGGAACAGAGCCACTTGTTAGGGTGATGGTTGAAGGTGTGGATCAGTCTGAGATTGAGCGAGAAGTGGCTCACTTGGTTGAAGTAGTTAAGTCAGTTACAAAGTAAAATTTTAGTTTCTGTGTTGGTGGATGGGTGAGTTGCTTGATCTTGTTATCTAAAGGATATAGTATGTCCGCCGCTCAGGGTTATGGAGATGGGCATGCGTAAGTCGATAGTAGCTGGAAACTGGAAGCTAAATGGTTCACTTGAAACGGTAAGTCAGTTGGCAAGTGGTGTTGCTTCTCAGGTTTCAAATCTAAACTCGGAAGTGGTTGTCTGTCCGGTTTATGTTCATTTGAATCCTGTTGCAAGTGCAGTTTCCGGAAAAAAAGTAGCCTTGGGTGCTCAAAATTGTAGTGCTCAGTTAAGCGGTGCTTACACGGGTGAAGTTTCGCCGGGCATGCTTAAAGAATTGGGCTGCGAGTATGTGATTCTAGGTCACTCAGAGCGAAGAAGTTTGTTTTCTGAAACAGATTCTGACGTTTCAGAAAAAATGAAGTCTGTGCTTGAGCAGGGGTTAGTTCCTATTTTGTGTGTAGGTGAAACTCTTGAAGAGAGAGAGCAGGGGCTGGCTGAGTTAGTTGTTAAAACACAATTGCTTGCAGCGGTAGAAGGCTTGTCTTCAGATGCTGTTCAGACCATTGTGGTAGCTTATGAACCTGTGTGGGCTATCGGTACAGGGTTGACGGCAACGCCAGAGCAGGCTCAGCAAATGCATTCCTTTATTCGGGGAGTGCTGGCTACAGTTTCTCAGTCTGTAGCGGAACAGGTAAGAATTTTGTACGGTGGAAGTGTTAAGCCTGATAATGCTCAAGAGTTGTTTGCTCAAGATGATATTGATGGTGGCCTGATCGGCGGTGCTTCTCTAAATGTTGAAGACTTTGTAGCCATTTGTAAGGCAGCAGGATAAGAGAATGGAAGTTATATTATTGAGTTTGCATGTTTTATTCGCAGTCGCTATTATAGCGCTCGTTTTGCTTCAGCAGGGTAAAGGTGCTGATGCGGGTGCTGCCTTTGGTGGTGGCGGTGCATCTCAGACTGTTTTTGGAAGTCAGGGTTCTGGTAACTTCTTGACAAAGTCGACTTCAATGTTGGCGGCACTGTTTTTTGCAACGAGCTTGGGTCTTGCTATGATCGCTAAACAGCAGGCTTCTGCTGTTGATCAAGTTGGGTTGCCTAAGATTTCGGTTGAAGAGGTTGCTCCTGCTGTTGAAGATGCAGAACTACCTGCTTTAGACGAAGCAGTAAGTGAAGACGAAGTTCCGCAAGTAGCTGAATAATCTTTTAGATTGATTTGGTTATCTGAATAAAGCCGAAGTGGTGAAATTGGTAGACACGCCATCTTGAGGGGGTGGTGACTGTATGGTCGTGCCGGTTCGAGTCCGGCCTTCGGCACCAATGATTGACCAGGGTGTGGCAGTTGACTATAATTGCCTCGACCTTGAGAGGTCGCTGTTAAAAGCCCCATTGTTAGGGGCTTTTTTCTAGCTGGAAGAAAGACTTTCAAGGAATGGGCTATATAGCCCTTTTTTTGTTTATAGAGTTTTTGAAATTCTAATTTTTAATCGCGTTTGGAGTTAGGTGCACTTGAGTACCAAATCTAACCAATTACAAGAAATGTTAGCGCCAGTGGTCGAATCTTTAGGGTATGACTTCTGGGGTTTAGAGTATGTTTCTCAAGGTAAACACTCAGTGTTGCGAGTGTTTATTGATCATGAAAACGGCATACAAGTTGATGATTGTGCAAAAGTCAGTCGTCAGTTGAGTGCTGTCTTAGACGTTGAAGATCCGATCAGCTCGGAATACAGCCTCGAGGTTTCCTCGCCAGGAATGGATCGGCCGTTGTTTACTCTGGAGCAATTTGAGAAATACATAGGACAGGTAGTTTCTGTGAAGCTACGCTTCCCGTTTGAGGGTCGTCGCAAATTTATGGGGCGACTAAATGGTGTGGAAGGCAGTGATGTTGTGGTACAGGTCGATAATCATGAATATTGCTTGCCTATAGACTCGATTGATAAAGCCAACGTCGAGCCACAATTTAAGTGACAGTCATTAGTTAAAGGGTAGAGTGAAATGGGAAAAGAGATTCTGCTGGTAGCTGAAGCGGTTTCCAATGAAAAAGGAGTTGACCGCGAAATTATCTTTGAAGCTATTGAGCTGGCGTTGGCAACGGCAACTAAAAAGCGTTACGAAGACGAAGATAGTGATATTCAAGTAAATATCGATCGTAAAACGGGTGAGTTTGATACTTTTCGTCGCTGGTTAGTTGTACCGGATGATGAATTAGCAAAGCTGGGTACTGAATTTACGACCGAAGAAGCCGCCGAAAAAGATCCAAATCTAAAGCCAGGCGATATTTACGAAGAACAAGTGGAAAACGTTGAGTTTGGTCGTATTGGGGCTCAAGCTGCAAAACAAATTATTGTTCAAAAAGTAAGAGAAGCAGAGCGCCTGAAAATTGTTACTCAATACAGAGAGCGTGTTGGCGACTTGGTAACCGGTGTTGTTAAGAAGGTCGGTCGCGATAAGTTGTTTATCGATCTGGGTAACAATGCAGAAGCTGAATTGCCAAGAGATCAGTTGATTGGTCGTGAATCTTTCCGTATCGGTGAGCGTGTGCGTGCGTTATTGCTGACAATTCGTGAAGATTCTCGTGGTCCTCGATTGATTTTGAGTCGTTCTGCACCGGAAGTGTTGATCGAACTATTCAGAATTGAAGTACCTGAAATCTCAGAAGAAGTGATTGAGATCAAAGGTGCGGCTCGAGACCCTGGTCTTCGTGCCAAGATTGCTGTTAAAACAAACGATAAGCGTATTGATCCTGTTGGTGCTTGTGTTGGTATGCGTGGTTCTCGTGTTCAGGCTGTTTCTAATGAATTAGGTGGCGAGCGTATTGATATTGTGTTGTGGGATGATAATCCGGCGCAACTTGTTATCAATGCAATGGCTCCTGCTGAAGTGGCTTCCATTGTGATTGATGAAGACAGTCACACCATGGATGTTGCTGTAACTGAAGACAACCTTGCAATGGCTATTGGTAAAGGTGGTCAGAATGTTCGTTTGGCGAGTGATTTAACTGGCTGGACATTGAATGTAATGACCGAGAATGAAGCCGGCGAGAAACAAGAAGCTGAGCGCTCTTCGTTAATTTCTAATTTTGTAAATAATTTGGATGTTGATGAAGATTTTGCTGAGTTCCTTGTAGAAGAAGGGTTCAGTTCGCTTGAAGAAGTGGCGTATGTACCACTTGAAGAAATGCTAGAGATTGAAGGGCTTGATGAAGAGACCGTAGAAGAATTACGAGCTCGTGCGAAAGATGCGTTGTTGAACAAGGCATTGGCGTCTGAAGAACAATTAGACGAAGCGATCCTTGAAATCGATGGTATGGATCATGACACCGCCCTGGCATTGAATCAGGCTGGCGTTAAGACATTGGATGATTTGGCAGAGCAGTCTGTTGATGATTTGATGGAAATTGAAGCAATCAGTGATGAAGATGTTGCAGCGAAATATATTATGGCTGCACGTGCACACTGGTTCGAAGGTGAAGAATAAGGCTAACGAAGGAGAGATACCGAGTTATGGCAGAGTTGACAGTAAAACAGTTAGCCGAAGTCGTGGGTGTACCTACGGATAAATTGCTTTCTCAAATGAAAGATGCCGGTCTGGCTCAACAGAGTGAAACCGATCACGTAAGTGAAGTAGAGAAAAAGACACTACTCGACTTCTTGAAGCGCAGTCGCGGTGATAGTGGTGAATCACCAAAGAAAATTACCCTTCAGCGTAAAACTAAAACGACGATTAAAGCACCAGCAGGTGCAGGTAAGAGTAAGACCGTTAATGTAGAAGTGCGTAAGAAGCGTACCTATGTTAAACGCGCATCTGAAACAGCTGCTGAAGAGGCAGAGTCAAATCTTGAAGCTGCTCCGGTTGAAGAAGTTGCAGTAGTAGATGCTCCGGTTGTAGAGGATGTGAAACAAGAGGCGGTGGAAGCTGCTCCTGTTGAACAGCCTGTGGCTGAAGTGGTTGAAGAAGCTCCTGTAGTTGAAGCTGTTGAAGAAACGCAGAGCGATGTTGCTGATGCTCCTGTCTCAGCTGAAGATGTCGCAGCTGCGAAAGAACGTGCTCGTAAAGAAGCACCAGCGAAGAAAAAAGCTGAGCCTACCAAGAAGCGTGCCGCGCCAGCTAAAGCCGATGAAGGTCATAAGCGCAAAGAGCATAAGAACAAAGGTGGTGCTGGTCGCAAAGTAAGTTTGGATGATGAGTACGGCGAAGAACGTACCATGCGTCGTCCTAAGAAGAAGCGTAAAGAGCAAAATAAACACGCGTTTGAGATGCCAAGTGCGCCAATCGTTCGTGAAGTAATGATTCCTGAAAGTATTACCGTTGGTGATCTTGCTCAGAAAATGTCTGTAAAGGCTGCTGAAGTAATTAAGGTGATGTTTACTATGGGCTCCATGGTAACCATTAACCAAGTACTTGATCAGGAAACGGCTCAGTTAATCGTTGAAGAAATGGGCCATAAGTTCAAGCTTCTACGTGAAAACGAAGTTGAGTTTGAAATTGCTGAAGACGTGAAATACGACATTGATGAAACCCCTCGTGCGCCTGTTGTGACTGTAATGGGTCACGTAGACCACGGTAAGACATCTTTGCTTGACTATATCCGTCGTACTCGCGTTGCTAAAGGTGAGTCAGGTGGTATTACCCAGCACATTGGTGCATATCACGTAGAAACTGATCACGGCATGGTGAGCTTCCTTGATACTCCTGGACACGCCGCCTTTACCGCGATGCGTGCACGTGGTGCTAAGGCAACCGATATTGTAATTCTTGTGGTCGCTGCTGATGATGGTGTAATGCCTCAGACAGAAGAGGCGATTCAGCATGCTCGTGCTGCTGGCGTACCTATCGTTGTTGCAGTGAACAAGTGTGATAAAGAAGAAGCAGATCCAGATCGCGTGAAGAATGAGTTGGCTCAGAAAGATGTGATTCCAGAGGATTGGGGTGGTGATGTTCAGTTCGTGAACGTGTCAGCGCACTCGGGCCAAGGTATTGATGAACTGTTGGATGCTGTCTTGCTTCAATCTGAAATGCTTGAGCTTAAAGCTCCGGCGACAGGTCCTGCAAGAGGTGTGGTCATCGAATCTAAGCTTGATAAAGGTCGTGGTTCAGTGGCAACTATTCTTGTTCAAGCGGGTGAGTTGAAGAAAGGCGACATCGTTCTTGCTGGTCAAGAATTTGGACGTGCTCGTGCGTTGATTGATGAAAATGGTCAGCCAATCGAAGTTGCCGGCCCATCAATTCCGGTTGAGATCTTGGGTCTTGGTGGTACACCAAACGCAGGTGATGAGTTCATGGTTGTACCGAATGAGAAGAAAGCTCGTGAAGTAGCTAACTTCCGTCAAGGTAAGTACCGTGAGATCAAACTTGCGCGTCAGCAAGCGTCTAAGCTTGAAAACCTATTTGAGAATATGGGCAAAGGCGAAGTGAGCGAGCTTAATATCGTTCTTAAGACCGATGTTCGTGGTTCTTTGGAAGCTTTGACTGGAGCTCTGCAAGATCTTTCTACGGACGAAGTAGCAGTACGTATCATCAGTAGTGGTGTGGGTGGTATCTCTGAAACAGATGCTAACTTGGCGCTTGCTTCTAACGCAATTGTCTTTGGTTTCAATGTTCGTGCTGATGCAACAGCGAAAGAAATCATCGATCGTGAAGAAGTGGATCTACGTTACTACTCAGTGATCTATGACATTGTTGATGACGTGAAACAGGCTCTTACTGGTCTTCTTGCTCCAGAATTTAGAGAAGAGATTGTTGGTGTTGCTGAAGTGCGTGATGTATTCCGCTCTCCTAAATTCGGTGCGGTTGCCGGTTGTATGGTTATTGAAGGTACCATTTTCCGTAACGAACGTATCCGTGTTCTTCGTGATAACGTGGTTATCTATGAAGGCGAACTGGAATCTCTACGTCGTTTCAAAGATGATGTGAACGAAGTTCGAAATGGCTTTGAATGTGGTATTGGTGTTAAGAACTACAATGATGTCAAAGCTGGTGACAAGATTGAGGTTTACAAAGACGTAGAAGTTCAACGCTCTTTGTAACTTGATCAATTAAGGGTTTAACAGTGTTTGTTGTTAAATCTCATTAAAAGGATTGCTCGGTGTAAAGGTGGAAACCTTTCTCCGAGCTTTTCTATTTGAAGGTTATAGTTAAATGAAAGAATTTGCCCGTACCGATAGGGTTAGTGATTTTTTACAAAAAGAATTGGCTCACTTGATTCAGTTTGAAATCAAAGACCCAAGATTAGGCATGGTAACTGTGCAGGATGTACGCGTGAGTCGCGATCTTGGATATGCTGATGTTTTCATTACGGTGATGCCGTTTGGAGCTCAATCTGATGAAAATAAAGCAGAAGCCAATGATGTGGCGATCAAGGTTCTAAATAAAGCAGCAGGCTTTCTTCGAACCAAAATAGGGAAGGCGCTACGAGCTCGAACGACGCCTGAACTTCGTTTCTTTATTGATGATACGCTGGATAATGGTATGAGAATTTCATCGCTGATTGAGCAAGCGGTGAGAGAAGACAAGTCTCGCAATGCCAATGAAGAAGATAATTGATTAGATTGGGTTGTGTAGTACAAAGAATATGGCTAGAAAGCGTAAAGGTTTATCCATAAATGGGGTTGTATTACTCGATAAACCTCATGGTCTCTCATCTAATCAGGCTCTACAAAAAGTACGATGGTCGTATCAAGCTAAAAAAGCTGGACACACAGGGGCGTTAGATCCTCTGGCAACTGGTCTATTACCCGTATGTTTGGGGGAGGCGACCAAGTTTAGTCAGTTTTTGCTGGATGCGGATAAGGCCTATATTACCCGTGCAAAGTTAGGGCAAACGACGACAACAGAAGATGCAGAAGGTGAGGTGGTTTCAGAGAGACCCGTTCCTGCACTAACCGAATCTCTTGTTGAAGGTGTACTGACTGAATTTCGGGGTCAAATTGATCAAGTCCCTCCTATGTACTCTGCGTTAAAGCGTGATGGTCAGCCGCTTTATAAGTTAGCGCGAGAAGGTAAGCTTATCGACATTGAACCGAGAAAGGTCACTATCCTTTCTTTGGAGTTAATGGCTATTGAAGGCGACGAATTAATTCTCAACGTCGAGTGTACTAAAGGCACATATATTCGTTCATTGGTTCGTGATATTGGTGAGGCGTTGGGTTGTGGCGCACACGTAAAGGAGCTAAGAAGGACGAAAGCTGGTCCATTCGATATTTCTCAGTGTGTGACGCTGGAAGCCTTAGAGCAGGTTGAAACACGAGAAAATGTGTTGAGGGTATCGGACTGTGGATTGTCTGCCATGCCTGTCGCTGAGCTTAATCAGGAACAGGTGGATGATCTGTTGCTTGGAAGAAAGGTTAAGGTTTCAGATCAGCAAATAAAGGAATCCGATAGCGATCCTGACTATCTGAATAAAAACCCTACTCAAGCGCTGATAAGACTGTATAATGTCCAGTCTGGTGAAAAAAGCACCCAATTTTTTGGTGTTGCGGATCTTCTGCCGGGCAATGTTCTTCAGCCTAAAAGGTTGGTGAACATGGCTGAATACCCTGAGTTTTCAGCCTAAGCGGTGAATTAGCCTGTAAATATGCACGGGCGTAATTTTCCGGAATGTTTCTAGTTTCAGAAATACTCAAAACCTTTAAAGCATATTTTCATTTTGGAGTAAGTTACTATGGCACTAAGTGCAGTAAAAAAAGCAGAAATCGTAAAAGAATTTCAACAATCTGAAGGCGACACTGGTTCTCCAGAAGTTCAAGTAGCATTGCTAACTGCGAACATCGAAGGTCTTCAGTCTCACTTCAAAGCTAACCATAAAGATCACCACTCTCGTCGTGGTTTGATTCGTATGGTTAACCAACGTCGTAAGTTGTTGGACTACCTAAACAAGAAAGATCACGATCGTTATGTTGCGTTGATCAAGCGTCTAGGTCTACGTCGCTAGTCTTCTCGTTTAGACAGTACGATAGATAGAACTTCTTCAAGAACCGATATTAATTAGATAAAGGAAATTAAGCCGTGAATCCGGTTACTAAAACATTCCAATACGGGAAAGACACAGTCACTCTAGAAACGGGGCGTATTGCACGTCAAGCTACTGGTGCTGTAATGGTTACAATGGGCGAAACCACTGTTCTGGTAACTGTGGTAGCGAGTAAGGAAGCTAAGCCTGGTCAGGATTTCTTTCCTTTATCGGTTCATTATCAAGAGAAGTTCTATTCTGTAGGACGAATCCCAGGTGGTTATCTTAAGCGTGAAGGTCGCCCTTCAGAGTTTGAAACTCTAACTTCACGTTTGATTGACCGTCCGATTCGTCCTCTTTTCCCGAAAGGTTTCAACAACGAAGTACAAGTTATTTGTACTGTGATGTCTGCTGACAAGAAACACTATGCTGATATCGCTGCAATGATCGGTACATCTGCAGCATTGGCTATCTCTGGTGTTCCTTTTGCTGGTCCTATCGGTGCAGCTCGTGTTGGCTTTACTGATGAAAATGGCTATTCACTAAACCCAAGCATTGAAGAACTAGAAACTTCTTTGTTGGACATGGTGGTTGCTGGTACTGAGTCAGCTGTATTGATGGTTGAGTCAGAAGCGGATGAGCTAACTGAAGAAGAAATGCTTGGCGCTGTGTTGTTTGCTCATAAAGAACAACAAGTAGTGATCGAAGCGGTTAGTGAATTTGCAAAAGAAGTAAACACTGCTTCTTGGGAGTGGGCAGCTGCTCCAGAAAATACAGAATTGAAAACTTTGGTTAGCGAGAAGTTCGGTGCCCAGATCGGTGAAGCGTATACAATCACTGATAAAATGGAGCGTTATGGCCGACTATCAACCCTTCGTGCAGAAGCGGTAGAAGCTATCTCTGGTGATGAAGAAGGTCAACCAAGTGCAGATGAAGTATCTGCAGTATTTGGTTCTCTTGAAAAGAATATTGTTCGTACTCGCGTTGTAAACGGTGACCCACGTATTGATGGTCGCGATAACAAAACAGTACGTCCTATCAATGTTGAAGTGGGTGTTCTTGGTAAGACTCACGGTTCAGCATTGTTTACACGTGGTGAAACTCAGGCGATTGTAACAACGACCTTGGGTACTGCACGTGATGCACAAATTTTTGATGCGCTTGAAGGTGATAAGCGTGATCCATTCTTGTTCCACTACAACTTCCCTCCATTCTCTGTAGGTGAGTGTGGTCGTATGGGCAGCCCTGGTCGTCGTGAAATTGGTCATGGTCGTTTGGCTCGTCGTGGTGTTCAGGCGATGGTTCCAACCGAAGATGAGTTCCCATACACCCTACGTGTTGTTTCTGAAATTACAGAATCAAACGGTTCGTCTTCTATGGCGAGTGTGTGTGGTGCGAGCTTGGCTCTAATGGATGCCGGTGTACCTCTTAAAGCGCCTGTTGCTGGTATTGCAATGGGTCTTGTTAAAGAAGATGACAAGTTTGCGGTTCTTACTGATATCTTGGGTGACGAAGATCACCTAGGTGATATGGACTTTAAAGTAGCGGGTACTGATGAAGGTATCACTGCACTTCAAATGGACATTAAGATTCAGGGTATTACTGAAGAGATCATGAAGATCGCTTTGGAGCAGGCACACGATGCTCGTATCCATATCTTGGGTGAAATGAACAAAGTGATTTCTGAGCCGCGTGCACAGTTGTCTGACAACGCGCCAGTTATGGATACTATGAAAATCCATCCTGATAAGATTCGTGAAGTGATTGGTAAAGGTGGTGCAACCATCCGTTCTATCACTGAAGAAACTGGTGCTTCAATTGATATTGATGACGACGGTAATATCAAAGTCTTTGCTGATGATCGTGCGGGTGCGGATGCTGCGATTGAGCGCATTAATGCAATTACTGCTGAAGCTGAGATTGGTGCTATCTATCAAGGTCAAGTGACTAAGATTGTAGACTTTGGTGCCTTTGTTGCGTTCCTTCCTGGTAAAGAAGGTTTGGTTCATATTTCTCAGATTAAGAATGAGCGTATTGAGAAAGTGACTGATGTTCTTTCTGAAGGTCAGCAAGTAAAAGTTAAAGTATTGGATGTAGATCAGCGTGGTCGCGTTAAGTTGACGATGAAAGATCTAGAAGAAAATACAGAAGCATAATTGGCTTCAATAAAAAAAACCGCTCATTGAGCGGTTTTTTTATGTCTGCAGTTCATGTCGAATGAACGCTAGCGTTGCCAAAGGACTTCTTTCTGACCATCAAGTTGGCCGATGCTTCTGGCGAGAATAAACAGGTAGTCGGAGAGACGATTAATAAACTTTAGCAAGAGCGGACGTAAGGTCTCATCTTCTTGGCTTAGTTGAACTATCTGCCGTTCTGCTCGTCGGCAGATACTACGGCTCATATGGGCTAAGGCTACCGCTCTACTGCCAGACGGCAGAATAAACTCTTTTAGTGGTGGCAGCGTCTCATTCAGTTCATTTGCTTTATCCTCAATAAAGGTCAGTGCTTCTTCTTGTAGGATTTCATAGTCAGGCATCGCAATTTCACCGCCTAAATTGAATAAGTCATGCTGTACCGACAACAGATCTGTTTCGAATAATGATGTGTTGGAATGACACTGAATTTCAGCAATGAGAACACCAATGGATGAGTTGAGTTCATCAATGTCTCCAATGGCATGAATTCTTGTGGAAGATTTTAGGAGCCGGGTACCACCTGCAATTGAGGTTTTTCCTTTGTCACCACCCTTGGTGATGATCTTTGATAGTCTGTCTGACATGAGGTTGATATACCTGATTATGTAAGGGGTGAAGTTACACAGCTGGTTGATCTTGAATTCTCAGGCTTCTAAAAGGCAGTTTGATGGTGAAACATGCGCCTTTTCCTGGTTCAGAGGATACATCCAGTAAGCCATGGTGGTGGCTAGAGATAATAAAGTATGAAACAGATAACCCTAAACCTGTCCCTTTTCCAATTTCTTTGGTTGTGAAGAATGGGTCAAATACTTTTCTTCTGGTGCGGTCGTCCATGCCTATCCCGTTATCGCGGACTTCAATGACGGCATAATTATCTTGTTGCTTAACGGATAAATGAATTTCAGGGGTACCGGTTGGAGCCCCGTGTTCGTTAAGCACTTGAGCTGCGTTTTTGAGCAGATTAATGATGACCTGTTCAATCTCACTCTGAATGCAGGGAACACCCGGGATAGCTTCTCTGTAGTGCTCTCGGATTGTTAATCCATGTTTCTGTTGAAGCTCATTGAAGGTTGTTTCGGTTTTAGCAATTTCGAGTGCTTGCTTGGTTAATTCTGTAATGTCACAGATTTCAAGTTTGGGATCGGCATTGCGACTAAATTGCAGCATGTTGGTCACAATGTCCACCGCTCGGTGTCCTGCACGTGTAATGTTATCTATAAGGTCTGGGATATCCCGTGACTTAAGATATTGTTCAATGTCATACATTGAAAGGCCTAAGCTGTCAGCCACTTGTTGGTTCTTTGGCAAACCAGGCGAAAGTCGGCGAGTCAGGTTCTGGATGTTCTGTAAGATGCCTCCGAGCGGGTTATTAATTTCATGCGCCATACCAGCCGCGAGTCCGCCCAAAGACATCATTTTTTCTGATTGAACCACCAACTCTTGTAGATGCTTCTCATCGGTAATGTCGTCCAGTTTGATGACCACATCTTCCAAACCGCTTTCATTCAGCGGGTAAATCATGATGGAAAAATAACGAGTTTCACCGGCTATTTTGAACTCTGCTTGACTGACATTCTGTGTAGTTGCAGTAGTGCTGGCTTGGTGCACTAAATCCAGATAGAACAGCATGTTGGGAAAGACATCATCAATGCGATGGTTGATGGCTTGACCAGCCGGTATGGAACTGAGTTGTTCTGCTTTTTTATTCCAAAGCGTGACCCGGTATCTCGGGGTGAGGGCGATCAACATAGATGGCATAGAATTAATAATGCCATTAAGAAAGTCTTGGAACTCTAGGAGTTTTCGTTCCATCGCAGAACGAACGCGGGCTTCTTCTTCGAGCCGTAAATTGGTCTTGGTGATTTCGATGGAGGATGTTTCGGCGGTCTTTTGTGCTCGATTGGCTTTATCCCTCGCATCGGTAAGTAACTGATCACGAGCTTGTATCTGACTCAACATGGTATTGAAGGCATCTACCAAATTTCCAATTTCGTCAAAATAAACTTTGTTTGCCCGGACACTGTAATTTTGATGAGCTGATACCTGATGTGTGACGGCTTTTAAGTGCAAAATGGGTTCAATTAGCCAGCGCTTACTCTGCATCTGGATAATACGAATTAGCAAAATGGCTGTTAGTAGCAGGGCAACAACCATTAAAAAGAATTTTCCGTTAAACAGGGCGTTGATTTGATATTTGTATGCTGTGAGCAGCGTATAGTGACTGCCATCACCAAAGGTGATTTCGATGATGTGTGGCTTGTATGAGGTCTGATTTAAGAAAAAGGCATAGAGTTGATGCAATTGTTGAGCTTGTGGTTTAGCCCCTGTATAGCTGACTAATTTGCCTTGTTCGTTGAACAGCGTTGCTTGATGGAGCTCGATGGATTTGGGGTTTAGCTTTTTTAATGATGTGAGTTGTTGGCTTGCTTCATTAATGTTTGGTTGCTGTTCTATAAAGAGCTTCAAAGTGCTCTCGAAGTCTGTTTCGATTTGAGTATGAACCACAAACCGCCAAATGCTGTATGTCGTAAATAGAACAATGACTGCTGTGACCAAGCTGGTTGTAAGCAGCATAAGTAATAGCTTTTGACTGACTTTGCTGTGTGATAAATAGCTTTTGAGTTGGCTATACATAGTTCATGCAAATTCTGTTGTTCTTAGACGGAAGACAGTTCGGTTATTCAGAGTATCGCCTTTTTAGCCACTTCGGCCATTACTTTATCGTGGGTTGGCGTTTTAATGTTATGTTTTTTCCCTAATGTTTGAATATAGCCGTTCATTGAGAATAGTTCGGTTTTTCTCTGGTTGGCCCAATCCTGATAACTTGAAGAATAGTTTGCAGAGGTTCTCTCGGCTATTTGAGTTACCTTACTGACTAAATCCGTAATGGGATAGCCTTCTGCTGTGAGTACGAGATAAGTCTCTTCACAGAGCGCTCTCATTAGTGAAAGGCGGTCAGGAGATGCGAGCAATTGGCCGTTTTGGCATTCAAATAAGATCGTCAGAGGGTTAATCGCGGCATTAATTGCAACTTTGAGGTGGAGCTGGGCAAGAATGTTGTCTTGCCACATAAAGCCAATATCCCTTAACTCACTCTGAAGCCACCATTGAGGTTGTTTGTTGGTGAAGTTACCTAAACGGGTGTCGCCTGTTCCTGCATGAACGACAATATTGTCAGCTTGTTTCCAGGCACCTTCAGTAGTGGTTCCTAAATAGAAATGAAAGTCCGGCCAGGTATCGATGGCTTGTTGTTGTACGCCCAGTCCATTATGGAGGAGTAGGATGGTTGCGTCTGGTTGCAGGTAGGAGGATAGGGCTTTGATGCAGTCGATAACTTGATGGCTTTTGGTTGTAACGATCAAATGAGAGATGTGGTGTTGTTTTTCAAACCATTGAACCGGCAGTGTTTCTATTTTCTGATCGCAGTTAGTGAGGTTGTAGGTAGTAAACGTGCCCTGCAATGAACGATTCACCAAAATTGGAGGTAGATCCGGGTTTGCTTTGTAGAGAAATGAATGGATGAGTAATCCGATGGCACCTGGACCTGCAATGTGCCACTGATGGTCTTGTAGAGAAGTCTGCATTGAATTTAAAAGTAATTAGATGACTTGGCTTGAAGAGTCGGTTGGTTTAGTTGTGTCAGTTGATGCTTCATTGTCTGATTCTAAAGACTCGTTTAGATGATCTGAACTTTCAGCATGAATGGGGCTGGCATTTAAAATGTGTACGTTATCTGGATGATCTGAGAGTAATTCATCATCCATAGTTTGTTGTTGCGTCGGATTGTGATTCAGCTTGAACAACAGCTGTTCGAAGGATTGTTTTCTGGCATACATTTCTGTATCCGAAAGGAATTCGATTAGCTTGAGGTTGCGCTCATAATCAAAGTCATCCAGGTTTAATACGCTCATAACTTCATCGCTGTCAGCAATTTCGTATTCTTGGCAGAGGAAGGCAATCATGCCCTTCAGTTCTGGCATGAGGCGATGACGTCTTAACGTTTGTAATTGAATGGGCTTGAATTGATAGAGTGCACAAACAAACTCAATAACCTCTTCAATGCTAATACCGTTTGGTAGTGCAGTCGGTTGTTCGTAGAGTTCTTTCAGATATTGATCTGAGCAATAGGCCAGACTATTTGATTGATTGCCTGTAAGGAGCCTCTCTATATCATAGGTTACTGCTTGGTCGATGAAATCTTTGAAACGGCGGCTGAACATGGTGTCATGACGCCCAATAAGCGGGGTCACAATATCGGTTGAGAGCCAGGTATGTGAAAGGTTCTGGGCATACTCTTTATAGCTGGACAGCGCATAATTTTCTGATTTTGATGTGAGGTCATCAATCACAGGAAAAGCATGAACGAGGTGAAATGCCTCTAATAAATGTTTTCCCGGCTCGATCAGGACAAGTTGATAATCTGCCTGAAACAAAGAACCACGCTTTTGGTGTGTCCTGTTGTGCCAAGAGGAATACTGGGTAATCAGGCTTTGGATAAAAGGCTCAGGTGACGCCGGTGCCTGATATAAAAGAATTAATGATTTTTCTGTAAGGCAATAGCCGATGACCCCTACTTTCAAACGATAGCTGAGATCGATAAGCAGAGACCAAAGTTCAAAGGCATCCAGGTTTTGGTTAATTAACTGCTTTCTAGAGACTGCGTTAAGTTTAACCAGGTAAATCCCTTGATTTATATCCAAAATTGCATGCTTGACCATAACTTCCAAGCATAGTCATAGGGGTAAAGAAGTCCAGAAAAATTTCCTACCAGACTTCTTTTTCCAAGGTTAGATTAAGATGCGGCGATTGACTGCCGTTCACTTTGAAAGGTTTGACCTTGCGAGTGCCATTGTGTGCCGTAAATACCGTTCTTATCTCTTGCAAACTCAAGGTTACTTAAGCTTGAGTTGAGTAACTGTTGAGCGCTTGGCATATTGCCAACACGTTCCGCACTGATCAGTGAGGCACTGATGCTTAAGGTGAGATAACCAGCAGGTGTTGGGTATGGCTTATTGGCAATGCCATCATAAATCCGCTTGAAGGCTTGTGTGCTGCAGTCTTCAATGTTGGATTGAAGTGTGATCACGGCAAACTGATTTTTGCTGAGACGAGTTACAACGTCCATCGGTCTGACCAGGTTTTGTAAACGTTGTGCTGCACCTTTTATCATTTCCTGGGCGATTGGGCCTTTGTGGTGTTGCTCGATTTCTTCAATATTATCGATGTTGAAGGTAATGCAGCAGACAGCACCTTGTCGGCTTTCCACTTGTTTGATGGCATTGGTCAGAGTTCTTAACGCCAGACGCTTATTACCTAACCCTGTTAGAAGGTCGGTATGGTTGCAACGCTCAAGTACCTGAACATTCTTCTTGAGCGTTGTGTTATTTCGCATCAACAAATTCAGCATGTTAGTGGTGCGAGCGGCAGCAGATACACGGGGAATTAACTGTTGGTGCATGTCAGATTTGTATATAAAGTCATCTACACCATGACTGAACGCGTGAGATAAGGCTTCAGGACTTTCTTTACCTGTAAGTAAAAGGATATAGGTAAAGTGCTGTTTTTCCTGATCCATGATTCGGATATGTTGGGCCAGTGTCAGGCCATCCATGTCCGGCATCATCCAGTCCGCAATCAATAAACGGGCGGGTTCGTTTTTAAGGATTTCCAGAGCCTGAGTTGGGTGGCTGGCAACACGTATGTTAGTGTATCCTGCCTTTTTCAGCGTTCGCTCGACGATTGCTCCAGAAAACTTGGCATCGTCTACAACAACGATTGGTAATGATGTGTCTGTCATTTGGCTGTCCCCGTTGGGCCTATATTCTCGCTTGTAAGTGATCCGAGGGATCGGTTCTGACGGTAATCATTGGGAAGAAGTCAGATTTATTATTTTTGTTATATATTGAGCTTTGTTTTGTTATTGAAACGCTCTGTTGAAAATAATGTACCAAATAAGAAAAAACACTTCATGTTGAGCAGTCAAAAGTAAGACAAAGTTAACAATTCAATCAATAAACAGGAAAAGGTTGGGGTAGAGAGTTGGGTAAGGATGCTATTGATGCACAAACTGAGTGTGATTCAAGTCGCAAGGAGACTCGCAGCCTAAGTTGGTTGGATGCGTGCAAAGCATATTTGGAACGCCGGGTTCTGGTGCTTTTATTGTTGGGTTTTTCTGCAGGTCTTCCGTTTTTGTTGGTTTTTTCGACGCTTTCTGCATGGTTGCGTGATGGCGGGATAAGCCGATCCACCATTGGTTTCTTTAGCTGGATAGGCATTACTTATTCCATCAAAGTCTTTTGGGCGCCAGTTGTTGATCGGGTGGCACTTCCAGGATTAGGTCGTTTATTTGGTCAACGACGAAGTTGGATGTTGTTGGCCCAAATAGGTATTGCCTGTGGTTTATTGGGAATGGCATTAACAGGTGTAGATTTATCAAACCCGGATCGTGCGGATCACGTTGTGACCTTGTTGGCGTTGTTTGGTCTTTTGGTGGCGTTTTCATCTGCGACTCAAGATATTGCGATCGATGCTTATCGAATTGAAGTGGCGGAAGCGACTCAACAAGGAGTGATGTCTGCAGCGTATATCTTTGGTTATCGTTTGGCCTTATTGGTAGCTGGTGCCGGAGCCTTCTATATAGCGGATTTTTTCAACTGGTCTACTGCGTATCTTGTTATGGCTTCTCTGGTTGTTGTGGGTATTCTGGCTGTTTGTATTGCCCCTCAGGTGGCCAGGAAAGATGGTGATCAGATTGATGAAACCCTATCAGAAGTACAGTGGATCAATGAAAAAGTAAAACGACTTCCTCTGTTTTCCCGAACTCTGGCACGTTGGTTTGTGTATGCCGTTGTGTGCCCCTTTACTGATTTTGTTCGCCGCCAGGGAAAATGGGCGATTTTGTTACTTCTGATTGTTGGTATATATCGGATCAGTGACATAACGATGGGAGTCATGGCTAATCCTTTTTATATTGATATGGGCTATACCAAATCGGAAGTGGCCAGTATTTCCAAAGTATTCGGATTTTTTCTGACAATGATTGGTTCCGCTTTTGGCGGTTTGATTGTGGTTAAGTATGGATTGCTGAGACCATTGTTACTGGGAGCAGGATTGGTAGCGATTACTAACTTACTGTTTGCTTTAATGGCTTGGTTCGCAGAACCTTCGTTAAGCTTGTTGGCCGTTGTGATCGGTGCGGATAACTTCAGTGGCGGTCTTGCAAACGTGGCATTTATTGCATTTCTTTCGAGCTTAACCAGCAGGTCTTTTACTGCAACGCAGTATGCACTGTTCAGCTCTTTAATGACGTTACCTGGGAAGTTTATTGGAGGGTATTCAGGTGTCGTGGTGGATCTGCACGGATATGAATGGTTCTTCATTTATGCAGCAACTATTGGCGTTCCTGCATTCTTATGTATTTTTTGGTTGCTTAAGAAACGCCCTGATTTGGATAAAGTAGCTACTCGGGACACCACTGATGAATCTTCAAATTAACTTTTCCATTCAAAAAGGAAATGCCTTCCTGTTCTAACAAGGATTTCTGAGTAATGTAGCGTTCACTGTCTTCAGAGAACGAAATCCTACCTTGACCATTAATTACCCGATACCACGGGAGTTTAGAGTCCTGAGGTAATTGTGATAACAGTTTGCCCACATAGCGCGCATGACTTGGAAAACCTGCCATTTTTGCAATTTTTCCATAAGTGGTGACTTTTCCTTTCGGAATTTGTCCCAATATATATAGCACTGCATCGTGAAATTCTTGCTTGGAAATGGCCACGTATTAATTTCTCGTAGTGGAATAAATTCTCAATGGGAGTCTGTGAAAGATGCGCTGGTTGTTTCTACTGTTTTGTACCTTGCCCGTAATTGAACTCATCATATTACTCAAAGTAGGGAGTTGGCTAGGCGTTTGGCCAACCGTGGGGCTTATTTTAGGTACGGCCTTTATTGGTGTGAATTTACTGAGACAGCAAGGATTAAAGACATTTAGTCGGGCAAACCAACGTCTTGCTCAGGGCGAAATGCCAGCGACGGAAATGGTTGAAGGCATTGTTTTGGCTATTGGCGGTGCGTTGCTGCTAACCCCAGGCCTAGTTACCGATGTCATTGGCTTTAGTTGTTTATTGCCGGGAACCCGCCATGTGTACATAGCGTTCGGAATGGAACGAATGAAAGTTGTGGCCACACGCAGTGTCTATACTTCATCGGTCCATACTCAGGGCGATTTTATGAATCAAGGTGGTTTTCAACAGCCGCACAGATCTCAACATACTCAATCAACCAATGCCAGTCGACAAGGGCATGATGTTATTGAAGGTGAGTTTGAAAGAAAAAAATAAAAAAATTCCAGGATTACCCTTGAATTCTGTTTTGCCGTCCCTAGATAGGGATTATCAAAATTTTGCACTGAAAAGTGCAGTTAACCAATAACGTTAAACATATTAAGTGGGAGACACTTAACAATGAAAATTCGTCCACTAGGTGATCGTGTTGTTGTTCGTCGTAAGGAAGAAGAGACTAAGTCTGCTGGCGGTATTGTATTGCCAGGTTCTGCGACAGAAAAACCTAACCAAGGTGAAGTGTTGGCTGTAGGCAACGGTCGTGTTTTGGATAACGGTGATGTTCGTCCAGTAGAAGTAAAAGTTGGCGACACTGTGCTATTTGGCGGTTATGTTCAGAACACTGTAACTGTTGATGGCGAAGAACTATTGGTTCTTAGCGAAGCTGAAATTTTTGGCGTACTTGAAGCATAAGCAACTAAGCTTAAACCTCTTCAAGTTTGTGGACTGTCTGTGACGTGTGAATGTATCCACAGGCAATGGAATCAGAATTTTTATATTAGGTAATAAAAATGGCAGCTAAAGACGTATTGTTTGGTAACGACGCTCGTCAAAAAATGTTGGCAGGTGTAAACATCCTTGCTGACGCAGTAAAAACAACTTTGGGTCCAAAAGGTCGTAACGTTGTATTGGATAAATCTTTCGGTGCTCCAACCGTAACTAAAGACGGTGTATCAGTAGCTAAAGAAATCGAACTTCAAGACAAGTTCGAGAACATGGGCGCTCAAATGGTTAAAGAAGTAGCGTCTCAAGCAAATGACCAGGCTGGTGACGGTACAACTACCGCTACTGTTCTTGCTCAAGCTTTGGTTAACGAAGGTCTTAAGTCTGTTGCTGCAGGCATGAACCCTATGGATCTTAAGCGTGGTATCGACAAGCTATCTGCTGCAGTTGTTGAGCAGTTGAAAGAAATGGCAGCGCCATGCTCTGACTACAATGCAATTAAACAAGTAGCGACTATTTCTGCTAACTCTGATGATGCAGTAGGTACTGTAATCGCAGATGCAATGGAAAAAGTAGGCCAAGACGGTGTGATCACTGTTGAAGAAGGTTCTGGTTTTGAAGACGAGCTAGACGTAGTTGAAGGTATGCAGTTTGATCGTGGCTACCTATCTCCTTACTTCATCAACAACCAAGAGTCTATGAGTGCAGAGCTTGAAAACCCATTCATTTTGCTGGTTGACAAGAAAATCTCTAACATCCGCGATCTTCTTCCAGTACTGGAAGGTGTAGCGAAAGCATCTCGTCCGCTTCTAATTGTTGCAGAAGACGTTGAAGGCGAAGCATTGGCAACTTTGGTTGTTAACAACATGCGTGGCATTGTTAAAGTTGCTGCTGTTAAAGCACCTGGTTTCGGTGATCGTCGTAAAGCAATGCTTCAGGACATCGCAATCCTGACTGCAGGTACTGTGATCTCTGAAGAAGTTGGTATGTCTCTGGAAACTACAACTCTTGAGCACCTAGGTTCAGCTAAGCGTGTTACTTTGACTAAAGAAAACACTGTGATTGTTGATGGTGCGGGTGATAAAGAAGACATTAACGCTCGTGTTGCACAGATCCGTGCTGAAATCGAACAATCTACTTCTGATTACGACAAAGAAAAGCTACAAGAGCGTGTTGCTAAACTAGCGGGCGGTGTGGCAGTAATTAAAGTAGGTGCTGCTTCTGAAGTAGAAATGAAAGAGAAAAAAGCACGTGTAGATGATGCTCTTCATGCAACTCGCGCAGCGGTTGAAGAAGGTGTTGTTGCTGGCGGTGGTGTTGCGCTTGTTCGTGCACTAACTAAAGCGGGTGAGGTTGAAGGTGCAAACGAAGACCAGAACGTTGGTGTTGCTTTGGCACGTCGTGCGCTTGAAGCTCCATTGCGTCAAATCGTTGCAAACTGCGGCGAAGAAGGTTCTGTAGTACTTGAGAAAGTAAAAGAAGGCGAAGGTAACTTTGGTTACAACGCTGCTAAGGGTGAATACGGCGATATGATCGAATTTGGTATTCTTGATCCTGTTAAAGTAACTCGCTCTGCACTACAAGCTGCTTCTTCTGTTGCTGGTCTTATGATCACAACTGAAGCTATGGTTGCAGATGCTCCTCAAGAAGGTGGTGCGCCTGCAATGCCTGATATGGGTGGCATGGGTGGTATGGGCGGAATGATGTAATTCTAGCCTCAGCCTGAAAAAGCCTCGCAAATGCGAGGCTTTTTTTTGTCTATAATCTAATAGTTTTAGATTGGCTTGGTTAGTACGCGTTTTTTGTAACACTTTTATCTGGATTTTTCTGAGTTTACGTTACATACCAGTCATAAACATCCTTGAGAATATGCAACAAAGTAGAAAATCTGCATTTTTACCCACAAGGGTGGTTGTGCTGAGTATGAGCCTCTCTATAATAGATCAGCTCAGAATAATAATAGCTTCAAGGATGAGTAGAGGATTCTCTTTTGTGGTCAGCAGTTAAAGCAGCTCGTTGGTATGTCTTTTTGACAGTCTTGCTGTTTATTTTTTTCCTTATTGTTTATATGCCTGCTCAGTTTGCTTTAATGCTCGCTGGGGATACGCTTGCTCGCTCTCCTGTAAAAATTGATTCTGTTTCAGGCTCGGTATGGAAAGGGCGGGGTATTGCGTCTTACCAGAACTTACGTGGGGATATTGAATGGTCGGTGAATGGATTGTCTTTATTGACCTTACATCCTGAAATTGCATTAAACCTCAAAGTCGGTAGAGAAACAGAGATTAGCGCAAAGGTTAAAGTATCTGATTCAACGCTTAGCCTGAACAATCTCTCAGGTTCATTACAGGTTCCATTGTTAAATCCTTACTTGAAAGCACAACGAGTGTCAGGTCAGGGCGTCGTCAAATTATATGATCTATCGATAGATATTGATCATAGTGCCAAGCTGATCAACAACGCAGAAGGCCGGTTGTTATGGCAAGATGCCAAAGCAAGTTATCCTGGACCTAAAGGTATTGAAAGTATCAGCTTACCGGATGTGGCTGGTCGCTTATCTCATGATGATAAAGGCGCTGTACTGAATGTCTTGTCTGGTAAAGATGGTGCTGCGTTAGCATCTGTTTTCGTGATGAATCAAGGCTGGGCTGGAATTAAAGTTCGTAAACGTAGTGTTGATATGGTCGGGCAAACTTGGGTCGGAAATCAGCAGCCTGATGATGTGATTTTCCAAGTCCGAGAGAAACTGTGGTAGGGCGTGAGTGGTGGCTCGATAGATGTTAGTAAGCGTAACTCCTGAAAATATTTTACTGCTGATCAAGAAAGCCAAGGTTGTTCTGACTTTGGTCTTTTGTTTTTGGTTAGCAAATATAGCTGCGCAAGCCGTGTGGATGACTGTGTCACCTGAACCTTTACCTCAGGTTTCGGCATCTACGGCTATTGCTGACGGTAGTGGAGACCGTTCTGAAGCTTCTGCAGTTAGTATTGTGAGCGATTTATTGTTTGGTGAGGCGCCTAAAGAGACCGTGGCTGCTCAAACGGAAGTCGTGGATGCGCCAAAAACGCGTTTGAGGTTGAAGTTATTGGGTGTGTTTGTTGGCCAAACAGAGGCTGCATCAACCGCTATTATTTCTGAACAGGGTAAACCTGATGCGGATTTCTATCATGTTGGTGACACTATTCAGAGTGGCGTGGTTCTGGAGCAGGTTCACTCAGACCGTGTGATTTTAAATCGGAATGGACGCCTGGAAGCTCTATATTTTGATGATGCTGAGAAATTGTTAGAAGCGACGGCGCAAGCGCCAAAACCAGATATTAAAGCAAAGCTCAAATCGGAAATTAATTCGGTTGAGCAATTTTCTTCAGTAGCTAAAAAACAGTGGAACAAAAACCCTTTATCTGCTCTTGGCGCTGTTGGCTTTGAGCCCGTTAGTAAAGATCAGGCCCTTGGGTATCGGTTTTCCGGGCAAAATCCGATGATGGAGCGCTATGGAGTTCAGAAGGGTGACATCATTCGTTCGGTGAACGGAATTGATGTGGGTGATGTAGGTTCAGATGGTGACTATCTGGACGAAGTATTTGAACAAGGTCAGGCGAGCGTTTTAGTTGAACGAGGCTCTCGTCAGTTTGAAATTACAGTGCCTTTGAAATAAAGGCCGGTCTGCCAGTGATGGAATGAGTTAAGGTATGAGAGTGATGAAGTTTAATCCGATTTGTCGATGGATAGCTGCAGTAATGTTCGCTGCATCTTTTGCTATTTCATCTCACGTTTGGGCAGAGCAAGACACCTGGAAAGTAAACCTTAAAGAAGCGGATATTCGAGTTCTGGTTAGCCAGATCGCAGATATTACCGGTAAGACCTTTGTGGTTGATCCAAGAGTTAAAGGTAAGGTTACTGTTGTTTCGAACACGGCTCTTCCAACGGACGAAGTTTATCAGTTATTCCTTTCTGTATTGCAGGTTCATGGCTACACAGCGGTTGAAAGTGGTCAAGTTGTAAAAGTGATTCAACAGAATGAAGTGAAGCAGGAAGGGGCTGCCTTTGATGGCAAGCGTCGTAAAAAAGGTGAAGAAGTTGTTACCCGTGTTATTAAAGTAACCAATACCAGCGCGATCGAACTTGTGCCTATTCTTCGTCCTATGGTGGCGAAATATGGCCATTTGGCGGGTGTAGCATCCGCTAACTCTTTGATCATTAGTGATCACGTGACCAACATTGAGCGCATGATGGCGATCATTAAAAACCTGGACAGTTCAGAGAGTGAAGAGCTGGAAGTAGTGCAGTTGGAGCATGCCTGGGTTGGTGATTTAAAAGGCATTCTTGAAAAACTTATTCCTGATGTCAGTAAAGCAAAGAATTCTACTATTTCTGTAGTTGCTGATGAGCGCAGTAACCGCTTAATTGTGAAAGGTGAAAAGTCGGCTCGTCAGCGCATCGTCGCTTTAGTAAGTCGCTTGGATCAACCTGTGAAACAGGATGGTTCGGCGAAAGTTATTTACTTGAAACATGCGGATGCTGAAAAGGTTGCCGAAACCTTGAAAGGACTGGTGACCGAAGGGGCAACAGGCAAAGAAAATAAAGGCCAGCAAAAGGCCAACATTCTTGCTGATAAAGATATGAATGCCTTGGTGGTTAAAGCTTCTCCATCTGATATGGCAGAAATTGAAGACGTTATTCGCCAGTTGGATATTCGCCGTGCTCAGGTGTTGATTGAGTCTGTCATTGTTGAAGTACAGGGCAATGTTGGTGATAACTTAGGTATTCAGTGGGCCTTGGGTGGCTTTGGTGATGTCCCTGCTTTAGGAACCAATTTTGGTAATGTCGGTTTGAGTACTGCCCAGGTGTTAGGTGCGATTGCGAGTGAAAGTACGGATGTTACTCCAGGTAATGGATTTATTGGTGGGATCGGTGCTGAAGGTGGTGACTTTTCCTGGGGCGTGTTAATCCAGGCTTTGGAATCGGTTACTAACAGTAATTTACTTTCAACGCCAAGTATTATGACATTGGATAATCAGGAAGCGGAGATTGTCGTTGGCCAGAATGTTCCTTTTATCACTGGTTCAACAACGACGTCTGGTGATGGTACAGCAAACCCATTTCAAACCATTGAGCGTCAGGATGTGGGGGTGACTTTGAAGGTCGTACCTAAGATTACCGATGGCGATGTTGTGATGCTGGATGTTGAGCAGGAAGTAGAATCTGTGAGTAAGTCATCTGTTTCAGGTGCGTCTGATATTGTGACGGATAAACGTACCCTGAAAACGTCAATCCTGGTCGATAACCGCCAGACCATTGTATTAGGTGGTTTGATTTCAGATGAAGTAACGGAAGATGTTCAGAAGGTTCCGTTGTTGGGTGATATACCTTGGTTAGGCGAGTTATTTAAAAGTACAAGTATTTCAAAAGCTAAACGTAATTTATTGGTTTTTTTAAGACCGACTATTCAACGTAATCGAGAAGATGTGGCACTGGTTACAGAGAAGAAATATCAAGGGCTGTGGGAACTGAAATATAACAACTATCAAGCCAAAAAAGGCCTTAATAATGAAGAAGCAGAGGGTGTAGAAATTATTGCTCCAACCTATGATGAATTCTTTGAAGGGCAACGAGAGATTATTGTTAAACCAAATCAGGAAAAGCCTGCTGCTGAATAATACTTTGATATTGAAATGAATAAACGGTCGACTTAGGTTGGCCGTTTTTTTTGGCTATTAGAAAACTGGAACTGGAACTGGAACTGGAACTGGAACTGGAACTGGAACTGGAACTGGAACTGGAACTGGAACTGGAACTGGAAAGGACTTTCAGTTAGTCAGCCCTCGTGAGGCTGACTAACTGTTTGAGCAAGTGCGTTGCTTAACCTCTGTTTTTATTTTTATTAGTGAGGTTAGTTGGGTGGCCGTTATTATTTTTATTGGTGGCCGGAATCTTTCATTTTATTGTTGTTATTTGTCCTTAATAAATACACTCTATGTGCCAGTTTTGAAACTGTTATTAAAAACAATAAATTAGAGTGTTAAGTAAAAGTAAGGTGTTATCTAAGTGTTCCGAAATATGTTACTTATGTTGGATTTTTCGGAACAATGATGGGGTGCTAGGTAACAGATGTGATGTTACCTATGAGAAATCGCGGTTTATAAGCTATGTAGCAGGCTAGATTTCTTTCATGCCAGTTGTCGGATGCGTCTCTGCATCAACCAAAGACAAAGTAGACCAACAATCCAAATGAATATTGCCGGTTTCCATAGATTAAGTGGAGAAGCCAATGGTGTATCTTTGTTGGAGATTTGAACGAGATAGAAATACTTTATTTGATTCCCATACCAAGGAATATCCAATTTCGAAAAATAGGCTTCTTGTGATGAGGTTGAGAACTGCCCTGATAATCCTGCATTCATCCCCCGCCAAAACTCCGGATAGTAATACCCAATGCTTCGTTCAAAGGCGTGTTTGGCTGACCAATTTGCCTGGGTGGATTCAGCAACATAGTTACCTTCTTTGTCGAGCATGACAACATTACCGTAAGAGCCTGAGTTTGGCAGCTCCTGCGCCGTCTCAAGGAGTAATTGGTTTACATCAATGTCTATGTAG
The DNA here is from genome assembly GCF_030159995.1 of Litoribrevibacter albus. Lineage (NCBI taxonomy): Bacteria > Pseudomonadati > Pseudomonadota > Gammaproteobacteria > Oceanospirillales > Oceanospirillaceae > Litoribrevibacter > Litoribrevibacter albus. The sequence goes on from NZ_BSNM01000002.1 coordinate 184,187, forward strand.
AGGTGGCCAAGTCGCATATCTTCATAATGAACAGGCGTGGTAAAGCGAAAGAGCCCGCCTTCTTCCTGTCCAAAAAAGTCGAAAAATAAAATGTCGTTGTTTTTGAGTAAGCCAACTTGCATCCAGTAGTTAAGTAGCTCGTCAGAACCGGTGCTAATACTGGGAGATTGATCAACATAGTGACCGACGTAAAAGTGATCGCTTGTCTCTTCTTCTACCACGCCAATTTGAGAAATGTAGTTATGCTCTTGTTTAAAGGATTGCCAGTAATTGGAGATTTCATCGCCGGCTTCGCTGGTATCAGCCAAAAACTCAACTGTCTTGTAATCTCGCGCCAGATGAAGGGTCAGTTGCCTTATCTGTTCGATCTTACGAGATGTGGAGATAATCCAGGGAGACAGCACCTGGTCTTTTAAGATTGGGCTGGAGGAGGGAACTTGTGCAGAAATGTATAGAAAACTAAACGCAATCACCAATGACCAAAAGATGCCTAGTGTCAGGACGAGCACATTCGAAGAACGGTTTTTTTGAGGTTCCAGGTAAGAGGGTTGCTCATTCATCTCATAGATTCTCTTCTGCCATCATAATTTTACTGTAGCAGAAGCGATTTAGACTGGATTACAACTCACTGTTGAGTGCGTGAGACAGACCGTAGTATGACGGCTTTGACTTTTGGCTCGGGCGTTCCATATCGACTGAGAAGTTGGGCAAAGCTATAAAGCATGGGTTAAGGTTAAAAGTGAAGCCTGAGCAAAAAGGGGAGTCTATGAATGAGATTGTCGTAGAAAGCTGGAACGAACTTCAGGAAGCGTTATTTCATGATTCCTGGATGGCAGAGATAGGTCGGTTCCGCTCCCGCTATGCTTTTCGGGGGTTGTCTGATAAGAGTTATGATCTGGAAAGTGCGTTGCTTCGACTGGGTGGGGATTATGCGGAACTAGAGCGTCATTTATTGAGAAACTTTAGGAAATACGCGCACCGAAGTGATTTGCTTGAAGGCGATAGCCTTTGGCACTGGTTGTCTATGGCGCAGCACTATGGCTTACCGACACGGCTTCTGGATTGGACATACTCACCCTTTATTGCCATGCATTTTGCGACAGCAAACATTGAAAAATACGATGTCGATGGTGCGATTTGGGCCGTTAACTATGTCTCCTTGCATAAGTTGTTACCCTCCCGGTTAAGGGATCGACTTCAGAATGAAGGGGCTAATGTGTTTACGGTGGAAATGCTGAATGGGGTGGTGACTTCATTGAGTGAGTTAGACCAGATTTCCGATCAGGACCTAGCGTTGTTTTTGGAGCCGCCATCGATGGACGATCGCATCATCAATCAGTATGCATTCTTTTCACTGATGTCGAACCCGAGTGCTGTTTTTTCTGAATGGTTTAAACAATACCCAGAGATTTGGCGCAAGATTATCATTCCTAAAACATTGAAATGGGAAATTCGAGATAAACTAGATCAGGCAAATATCACGGAGCGAGTGTTGTTTCCTGGCTTGGATGGTTTGAGTGATTGGTTAAGGCGGCACTATAGTCCAAGGGATGGTGAGCTTAAGTCGTAATAAGGTCGTGTCATTACAAGGATGATTAATTAAAACTAAAAACGCCGACATTATAATTAATGTCGGCGCCTGAAACTCGATGGAAAGTGATTTGGTATCACCAGTAATAAAGTTCATCAAAATAGCTCGCTAGGGCGCGAACATTCTTTTGTTCTTTTTCATTGTGCGGTACACAGATTTCGGGTTCCATGATGTATCCCTCCTTATTCCTATTGGTAAAACTCCTCACCCTTCACTAGGGTTCATTTAAGTATAGACGGCGTATTTGCAGTCGAGGCCCCGTTAATCGGATATCGGATTCCAGTCGTCATTCAAATGAAGTGTCAACGTTAGAAAGCCAAAGAGCAGAGTTTTCGAAAATTTTGGTTTCAAGAACATCAGGGTTTTCCAGGTCAAAGACAAGTCTGCCTTTGATGTCCGTTTGCTGGATACTTTGTCTGATATTGCTTTCCCGATAAAAAAGTTCATCGAACGAACCGTCCTCCAGAGCCAGTGTTAGCCCTCGCAGCAGGCGATCATGCAATCGGTGATTTTCTTTATTCACAAAGAAATAGAGCGGAGCTTTGTATCTGAACAGTAGGTGTTGTTCGACCATGAGTGAGTCGTCATTCAGGTTTTTATGTTCTCCCCAGGCTTCAGTGATGCCTCTTGGGAAGTAATCAAATCGTTCGGCTCTGAGCATGTCGAACAGGTTTTGATAGTCAGGGCTTTCAATGACTTTAATGCCATTATGTCTGAGGATATTTACATCAGGCCAACCTAGACCTTGCCCTGAAAGAAGCGTCTTTAGTTGGTCGAAGGAATGGATGTTTTTAAATTTCTCTTGATCAGAGGTACGAATGATAAAAATTCTGTGCCCTAATAATCCTTTGAGTAAGGGGAAGTAGACGGCTTGGAGCATTTGTTCCCGCTCTTTGGATGTCATTGTCCACATTAAATCAATGCGTTTATTTTCCGAAAGCATCAATACTGCCCGTTTTTGCGGGATGTCTTGGATACTCGGTTTCAGTTCATATTCACCAAATTCATTCACTGTTTTGCTCAGTACCAGATCCATGAGTTGGTAGAAGTAGCTGTTTTGATGGCTGGTGATGTCTTGTTGCTTGGGGTAGATAATGGTGTCTTTGGCATGAAGCGTTGTGCTGAATAAGAAACAGACAAAAAGTTGCCCAAGGTACATTAACCAGGGTGTATTTGACATACGGTTGAAGAGAGGTCGTTGCATTCTAAATTCATCTATAAGAGCTCTTCTTATAGTGTAGAGGAGACTCTCTTTAAAAGAGTGAATGTCTGACACAAAAAAACAGGTCCGAAGACCTGTTTTTTAATCGTGGAACCTGGCAGCTAAATAATTAGCTGTTTTGTTCACGTTCAATGGCACGGTAGCCAATGTCGGTACGGTAGTAAACGCCATCCCAGTTGATTTGTTTAACCAACAAGTAAGCTTTCTGTTGAGCTTCAGAAACACTGTTACCCAATGCGGTTGCACACAGTACACGACCGCCGTTTGTAACTACGTTGCCTTCATGTTCAGCTGTACCGGCATGGAACACTTTGATGCCTTCAACTTCCATTTGTGGCAGACCGGTAATGATGTCGCCTTTCTTGTATGAGTCAGGATAGCCGCCAGCAGCCATCACGACACCAACAGAAGCACGCTCATCCCACTCAACCGTTGTTTCAGGCAGTTTACCCTGGATGGCTGCTAAGCAAAGGTCAGCCAGATTTGATTTCAAACGAAGCATAATAGGTTGAGTTTCTGGATCACCGAATCGGCAGTTGTACTCAAGTACTTTTGGTGTGCCATCGGCAGCCACCATGATACCGGCATAAAGGAAACCGCGATAACGATTGCCTTCGGCTTGCATACCTTCAACCGTCGGCATGATTACTTCTTTCATGATGCGATCATGAATGTCTTGAGTCACAACAGGTGCAGGAGAGTACGCACCCATACCACCCGTGTTCGGGCCTTGGTCGCCATTATCACGAGCTTTGTGATCCTGAGAAGAGGCCAATGGCAATACGTCGGTACCGTCTACCATCACAATGAAGCTTGCTTCTTCACCAGTTAAAAACTCTTCCACAACCACTCGTGAACCAGCGTCACCAAACTTGTTGCCTTCCAACATATCTTCAATGGCATTCACTGCTTCTTCTTCAGTTTGAGCAATGATCACGCCTTTACCAGCCGCTAAACCGTCCGCTTTAATAACGATTGGTGTGCCTTTTTCTTTAACATAGGCTACTGCAGGCTCAATCTCGGTGAAGTTCTGATATTCAGCCGTCGGGATGTTATGACGTGCAAGAAAGTCTTTTGTGAAGGCTTTTGAACCTTCCAACTGTGCTGCACCTTGAGTTGGGCCAAAGATGTTCAGACCTTCTTTTTCAAAACGATCCACCACACCTTCTACAAGAGGGGCTTCAGGGCCTACGATAGTAAGATCAATGGCTTCTTTTTGAGCGAAGGCAACCAGCTTGTCTTGATCCAACACATCAATGTTTACATTGGTCAAGTTCGGTTCAAGTGCTGTCCCTGCGTTGCCAGGAGCTACAAATACTTGCTCCACGTTTTCTGCTTTTGCAGCGGTCCATGCCAGTGCGTGTTCACGACCACCCGAACCAATCACTAATACTTTCATGATCTTCTCTCTTCTTCCTGATATTTAAAAACAGTAACGGGCCAACATGCGTGACCCGTAAAATTTATTACCAAACACCGATTAGGATTTGGGATCCTGAAGACTCAATTTAGTCCCATGAATATGACGGCTTGAGGTCATATTGATGTCCATCGATCCCATCCTGTACTCATTAGTGTTTATACCTATTAGTGTTTAAACCTATTAGTGTTTAAAGTGGCGCATTCCTGTGAACACCATTGCCATACCGTGCTCATTGGCTGCATCGATCACTTCCTGATCACGCATGGAACCACCTGGCTGAATCACAGCGCTGATGCCGGCAGCGGCGGCTGCATCGATACCATCACGGAATGGGAAAAATGCATCAGAAGCCATCACTGAACCACGAACTTCCAGGTTCTCGTCGGCTGCTTTAATACCTGCAATTTTAGCGCTATAAACACGGCTCATTTGTCCTGCGCCCACGCCAATGGTCATGGCATTTTTAGCGTAAACAATGGCATTGGACTTCACTTGCTTGGCAACTTTCCATGCGAATAAAAGATCACGCATTTCTTCTTCAGAAGGCACTTTGTTAGTAACTACTTTAAGGTCACTTGCTCCAACTGTGCCAAGATCCAGATCCTGAACCAGAAGGCCGCCGTTAACACGCTTGTAATCCAACGCAGGTGCACGATCCGCAGCCCATTGGCCACACTCAAGCACTCGAACGTTGGCTTTTGCTGCAGTGATGTCCAACACGCCCGCTTCAATGCTTGGCGCAATGATCACTTCAACGAACTGACGATCGATGATCGCTTTTGCTGTTTCAGTGTCTAAAGGACGGTTGAAAGCAATGATGCCGCCAAACGCTGAGGTTGGATCAGTTTTGAATGCACGGTCATAGGCTTCGGTAATGTTTGCACCTGTAGCCACACCGCAAGGGTTAGCGTGCTTAACGATCACACAGGCAGGCTCTTCAAACAGTTTAACGGTTTCAAGTGCCGCGTCAGTATCCGCCACATTGTTGTAAGACAGTTCTTTACCCTGATGTTGCTTAGCTGTAGCAACACTGGCTTCCTGTGGATTTTCTTCCACATAGAACGCTGCTTTTTGGTGTGGGTTTTCGCCATAACGCATCTCTTGCGCTTTGATGAACTGCGTATTAAATGTTCTTGGGAAATCGCTGGTGGTGTTACCAGCGATGTTGCGATTGCCCAGATAGTTTGCGATAGCACCATCGTATTGAGCTGTGTGCTCAAATGCTTTAACCGCAAGATCAAAACGGGTTTCAAGGCTTAGCTGACATTCGTTGGTTTTTAATTCTGCCAACAGCTCGCCGTAGTCTGATGCATTCACAACGATAGCCACATCGTTATGGTTCTTCGCTGCTGCGCGAACCATGGTTGGGCCACCGATATCAATATTCTCGATTGCCATTGGCAAGTCACAGTCTGGACGAGCAATGGCTTCTTGGAATGGGTATAGGTTAACAACCACCATGTCGATCGGAGCAATGTTATGCTCAGACATGATTTCATCGTCTTGTCCACGACGTCCTAGGATGCCACCGTGGATTTTTGGATGAAGGGTTTTTACACGGCCGTCCATCATTTCTGGAAAACCTGTGTGATCAGAAACTTCCGTCACTGCGATGTTATTTTCTTGTAGTAAACGATAGGTCCCGCCAGTGGAAAGCAGTTCAATCCCTAGATCAGTCAAAGACTGTGCAAACTCAACAATACCTGCTTTATCTGAAACACTGATTAGCGCGCGTTTAACGGATTTTTGATCTGTTGTCGACATGGTGTTGGCTATACCTGTTGATAGTTTTTTGTTCGCCCTACACGTTATAAACGAGTCTAGGCTATTTATCATTTATCGATGTACTCAAAGTTTCCATCAGTGAATTAACTGATGAAAGGCTAGGTCTTTGAATACTGATTAAAGAAGGCCGTACTGCTTAAGTTTTTTACGAAGCGTGCCTCGGTTCAAACCCAGCATAACCGCTGCTTTGGTTTGGTTGTCACGAGTGAAGTGCATTACAGCTTCAAGTAATGGCGCTTCTACTTCTGATAGAACCATATCGTAAACATCAGTTACTTCTTGTCCATCAAGGTGGTTGAAGTAGTTGTTTAGTGCTTTTTCCACACTGTCGCGTAACGTTTGATGCTGTTCAACGGGCGCTGTTAGGTGTTCTTTAAATTGAGTGGCGCCTGGATTAGATGATGCCAATTGATCTGACTGAATCATAGAGGCTTCGGCAGTCTCAAAATTACTCATGCAGCTATACTTCCTGTGCGTGTAAGTTGTTGAAAATAAAGTTGGATCGCTTCTTGTTGTTCAGAAGGGGTGTCCAAACGGTTAAAAGTTTTACGAAAGTTGATACTTTCAGGTTGGGTTTGTAGGTACCAACCCACGTGTTTACGGGCAATTCGAGTACCCATAAACTCGCCATAAAATTCATAGAGGGCCACGAGATGTTCGGCCAACAGTGCTTCTACTGTTTGAAGTGATGGAGCGGCCAGCTTTTCGCCTGTCTCCAGATAGTGATTGATCTCTTGAAAGATCCAAGGCTTGCCTTGTGCCGCACGGCCAATTAACAGGCCATCGGCTTTGGTAAAATCCAGAACTTGCTCGGCCTTTTCAGGACTATCGATGTCGCCGTTGGCAAACACCGGGATAGATACGGCAGATTTTATGTCTTTGATTGCTTGGTAATTCACTTCGCCGTGGTATTTACACTCTCGTGTTCGGCCGTGAATGGCCAGGGCGGTAATACCAACTTTTTCCGCCACTTCTGCAACGCGGATACCATTCAAATGATTTTTAGACCAGCCAATGCGTGTTTTCAACGTAACCGGAATATCTACAGCGGCAACGACGGCTTTTAGAATATCTTCAACCAGTGCTTCGTCTTTCAATAGCGCAGACCCAGCAGCCTTGTTACAGACTTTTTTAGCCGGGCACCCCATGTTGATGTCGATAATTTGAGCACCACGTTCTGCACTCAGTGCTGCTGCTTCGGCCATCATCTCTGGATCACCGCCTGCAATTTGTACACTGCGAATACCGGGCTCACCATCGTAGTTCATTCGTAATGACGACTTTGCGGTTTTCCATAGACGTTTATCGGAGGTGACCATTTCTGAAACGGCCATGGCTGCGCCCAACTTCTTGCAAAGTACCCTGAAAGGTCTATCGGTGACACCCGCCATAGGCGCGAGAATCAGACGATTTTCCAGTGTATAAGGGCCAAGCTGGATCACAGAAGCTCCGTTAATGACAGACAGTTATTGATTAGATAGATCGAAAAGTATTTGAGGAAATCTTTTCGATTGGTTGAAAATTGTTCGCTGCCTCAAAGACAGGGGCGCTATGATACCGATTTCAACCGGGCGGGAAAAGGCTGTAGATCAAAAAAATTGTTTAGAAATTGATCGTTTTGTTCTTGACTTTTTACGCTTCTTTACGGAAAGAACTCTAATCTGTAACTGCGGGCATTTGAACCCGGGTCTTGGATTTTGAAGGCAACATGAATTGGCACGTTTTTCTCCATAATGGTCGCCCCTGAGAGTTCCCCGCCAAGGTATTGGTTTGGATGAATTAATCCACTGGCAACCACCTTGCCATTGTTATCCGTAAAGATCAGGGCAAGTTTCGGGAAGGGTTGAGAAAACGATGCTTGATTGGTGATGATGGCATCAATCAATAAGTGATTCGGATTGCTGCTGTCACTTCGAACAATAAGATTACTTGCTCGAACTTTGTTCAGCGCTTTAATATCCGGCAGTTTGCAGTCAAGAATTGCACAGGCAAGGGTGTAGCTGGAACGTAAGTCAGGCTGTTTTGACCAGGTATTAAAGTTTAGCCAGGCAATCTGAAAGACAATTAATAGACAAGCCAACAAGCAAGCTACACCCCAGCCTATGTTGGAATAGAGTTGGGCTTTACTCTTGGTTGGTTCTGTACTCAGATAAACCGGTTCACTTTCTATATAGGGTGCTTGGTGATCTGGCTGTGGCTGTATCTCAGGTCTGGTTTGTAGCTCTGGTCTTGTCTGCAGTTCTGGTCTATCAGAGTGAGTGGGCGATAGATTAGGTTGAGGCGGTGCAGAGCTTTCTTGTGTTAGAGATGTTTGTGTTGGAGCTGCTTGTGATGATGTTGTCGTGGCTGCTTTGGTTTGTTGTACGACTTTTTCCTGTGAGTCAGACGAAGCCCCTTTCGCTTGAACATCGAAAGATTGATTGGCTTTTTCTTCGGCTGGTGCAGAGTCGAGTTCTTCGAGCAGCTTCTCCGCCCAATCGTCATTGGGTGTGTCTACGGTTTGAGGAGCCAGCTTAGAGGAGACTGGAGCGCCGCCAAACAGGGCATCTGCATCAAGATCGTCGTCTTCTGCAAAGGCATCGTCGGAAATATCCAGAAGGTTCTCGTCATCGAGATCGAAGTCATCGTCATCAGAAGAGGAGGAAATGAACTCATTGACGCTGTCATCCGTCAGGTCAATGTTTTGATCAATTTGGCTTAGGGTATCTTGTTCGAAGAGGTCATCAATGGATAACTCCTCTTCTTGATTGAGCTTGGGTGGCACAGGCGCATTACTGTTAATGGCGCTGAACTCAACGGCATTAAAAACGTGCAGGCAGCTACCACAACGTACAAGTCCGTTGGCAACTTTTAATTGCTCATCTTTGACTTTGAACGATGTTTGGCATTTTGGGCATTGGGTGATCAGTTCCGCGACCATAATGCGAGTCCTGTGTGTTAAATCCCTTAAGCTGACGTTGTTGAAGATGCTATAGCACCTTCAAAGCCTTGTGAATACTAGCTTACTTCTTTTGTCCTGTGATGAGAATCCAGTCTTCTTTTTGTTTGATTGGATTCAGATCAAAGTACTCACTGTAGGTATCAAATACTTCTTGAGCTTGTTCTTGCAAAATACCTGACAGTGCGAGATGTCCGCCTGGTTTTGTGTTACCTGCAATGGCCGGTGCCAGCTCAACTAAGGGGCCTGCCAGGATGTTGGCAACAGTAATGTCCGACTGGCAACCTTCAAATTGATCCGGTAAGTAAAGAGTCACTTTCTCTTTTGGTAAACCGTTTCGCTCCAGGTTCATTTCAGTGGCGATTAACGCTTGTGGATCAATATCCACACCAATAGCGTCTTTTGCTCCGAGCAGTAACGCAGCGATTGCCAGAATGCCTGAACCACAGCCATAATCCAGTACATGTAAGTCGGTCAGATCTAAGCTGTCCAGATACTCCAGACATAAGAACGTAGTCGGGTGGGTGCCTGTTCCGAAAGCAAGTCCGGGATCTAGAATCAAGTTAATGTCGTCAGGCTTTGGTGGTTCCAGCCAGCTTGGGCAAACCCATAAACGTTGACCGCACTGGATAGGCTTGAAGTCATCCATCCAGGCGCGTTCCCAATCTTGATCTTCTACCGTTTCAGTTTGAATTTGATGTGGGATGCTGTTGGTATCGGCAAAGTCGTTAACCGCTTTGGCAACTGCATCAATATCGAAATCTTCAGTAAATAAACCAACCACACGAGTTGATTTCCACAGTGGTGTTTGACCCGGTTGCGGTTCGTAGATGGGTTGATCTTCCGGATCTTCGAGAGTGATTGAGCTGGCGCCCAGTTCCAGCAGATAGTCTTCCAGTTGCTCTGCACTTTCTGCTTGGGTGGTAATTTTGATTTGTAGCCAACTCATAGTATCTGATCCAGAGGGGAGACAGCGAATGTGGCTGTCTCCTTAATAATTAAATGGTGTGTCTTAATGATGTTTCTTAAGAATGCTTTCAAGGTAGTGAATACTGTAGCTGCTAGAACAGAAACCTTGATCACCCATCAAACGACGGTGCAATGGGATGTTGCTGCGGATGCCGTCGATCAGCATTTCTTCCATTGCGTTTTGCATGCGGCAAATGGCTTGCTCTCTCGACTCACCTGATGCAATTACCTTGGCGATCAAAGAATCATAAAACGGTGGAACTGTATATCCAGCATAAAGGTGAGAGTCCACGCGAATGCCAGGGCCACCTGGCGGATGGTAGAATTTCACGGTACCAGGCGACGGTACAAAGCTGTTCGGGTCTTCCGCATTGATTCGGCTTTCAATGGCGTGCCCCTGAACTTTTACATCGCTTTGTTTGATGGAAAGAGGTTCTCCACCTGCAATCAACAATTGTTGGCGAACAAGATCAATACCGGTAATGACTTCAGACACCGGGTGTTCAACCTGAATACGGGTGTTCATCTCGATGAAGTAGTACTTACCTTCCTCATACAGGAATTCAAACGTACCGGCGCCACGATAGTTGATCTCAAGACAGGCTTTGATACAGGCATCGAAAACCGCTTGGCGGGCCTCTTCATCGATATTAATTGCCGGAGCTTCTTCAATGACTTTTTGGTGTTTTCGCTGGATAGAGCAATCCCTGTCATAAAGATGGATGGCATTACCTTGTCCATCCGAGAGTACCTGAACCTCGATATGGCGAGGATTTTCCAGGAACTTCTCCATATAAACCGTATCATCACCAAAGGCCGCTAATGCTTCGGCTTTTGTGACGGATACTGAGTGAATTAAGCTGGCTTCGCTGTGTACAACACGCATACCGCGACCACCACCACCGGCAGCGGCTTTAATGATGACCGGATAGCCAATGCGTTGGGCGATTTTGCTGATAGCGTCTTTGTTCTTTGGAAGTGGTCCATCGGAGCCGGGAACCGTTGGAATGCCGGCTTTTTTCATGGCGCGAATGGCAGAGACTTTATCGCCCATTAGGCGAATAACGTCTGCCGTTGGGCCAATAAAGGTGAAACCACTGCGTTCGACTTGTTCTGCGAAATCTGCGTTTTCAGCAAGAAACCCGTAACCTGGGTGAATACCCATAGCATCAGTCACTTCGGCGGCACTGATAATTGCCGGAATGTTCAGGTAACTGTCGAGAGGTTGATTGGAGCCAATGCAGACTGATTCATCCGCCAGTCGAACGTGCAGTAAATCCCGGTCAGTTTGAGAGTGGACTGCCACAGTTTTAATGTTCAGCTCTTTACATGCTCTGAGGATGCGAAGAGCAATCTCTCCACGGTTAGCGATAACGACTTTATCAAGCATTCTTTTACTCGTAGATTACGAATGACGACAGTTAATTCCCGGAGTGGGCCATTATATTCGGGTTTTGATGGTGTATGTAGCACTCTGGTGAGGTAACTGACCAATGTCAGTTACTCATTTTGCCCTGTGCCTCGGGTACGCTACACAATAGTGATCAGCGCTTGTCCGAATTCCACCGGCTGTGCATTATCGATAAGTATGGCTTCAACAATGCCTGAGCGATCAGCTTCAATTTGGTTCATCATCTTCATTGCTTCAATGATGCAGATTACATCACCCGCTTTAACATGTTGACCTACTTCTACGAAGGCCGGAGACGAAGGCGATGGTGCTCTATAGAAGGTGCCGACCATTGGCGATGTCACAACATGACCAACTGGCTTGTCGTCTTTTTTCTCTTTTGCTTCAGATGATTTAGTTTCTTCGGCGGTCGGCTGAGCCACTGCTGCTGAAGGCATCACTGCCGGCGCGACTGGTGCACTCATGCGACGACTAATACGAATAGACTCTTCGCCTTCTTTGATCTCAAGTTCTTCAATGCCTGATTCTTCAATCAGCTCAATCAGCTTTTTAACTTTTCTTATGTCCATGATGGGGCTCCAAGGCAACTATTTGGCTTGAGAAATTTGTTGGTAAGCAGCATCTAATGCATAGGTATACCCGTTAGCGCCAAGTCCGCAGATGACGGCAACGGCTTTATCAGAGAAGTAAGAATGATGACGAAAACTTTCTCTTTGATGCACATTAGACAGATGTACTTCAATAAAAGGAATTTTTACTGACAGTAAAGCATCTCGCATAGCAACGCTGGTGTGCGTATAGGCTGCTGGATTAATAATGATGAACTGTACGGATTCTTGATACGCTTGCTGAATTCTAGTTACCAGTTCACCTTCAGTGTTGCTTTGAAAGGTGTCCAACGTAACTCCTAGCGATTCTGCTTGTTGCACCAGATCGCTGTTTATGTCGTCCAGCGATTTTGAACCGTAGATGCCAGGCTCTCTTATGCCGAGCATATTAAGGTTGGGGCCGTGCAATACCAGAATATCCGCCATAGGTTCACCAAAATGAGAATGATTAATTTGGCCGCAAAGTTTGCACAAAATTGATGCAGGTGTCCACGATTTCTGTCTGAACTTTTGAAAAAAGCGAACGTTTTAAGAAATTGCCTGCAAGATCGAAACAAAGTTTGCAATATTTGACCTTGAGGATAGGTTAAGAAATTAGAAATTGCATTCCAATTTAAGAAATAACCTTAATTAATTGCTCTAAGGTTACTTCTTAAACGGACAAATTGTAGGGCGGAATAAATGTAAGAGGGGATAGCTACTCAGTGCCTGAGTAGAGGCGGACGCAGTTCCGGCCTGCGCGCTTTGCTTCATAGAGGGCTTTATCAGCAAGTTCGGACAAAGCTGAGGCGTCTTTAATTTCAGGTGCTAGTGCCGCAATACCGCAGCTGAAGGTTACGTTGAAATCTTTTTCGCCGGCAGATTGGGCAATATTGCGGAACTTAGAAAGGATTTCATTCAAGATCATCACTGCATCAGTGGCCGAAGTATTCGGCAAGACGACAGCAAACTCTTCACCACCGTAACGACCAATTACGTCAGTTTTACGAAGTCGTTGTTTCAGGAAGAGTGCAAGACTCTTAATTACCTTATCCCCGATAGGGTGGCCGTAGGTATCGTTCACCTTCTTAAAGTGATCGATATCGAGCATCGCGAAAGACAGCGGCGTCTTATCTCTCAGATTGTGCTGAATGGCATTATCGAGCTTATGTAGACTGTGGGTGTGATTGTACAGGCCGGTAAGACTGTCACGCACCATCAGTGCAAGCAATGATTTTGCACGACTGCCACGATTTCGAATCGTTCGGATTAAGTGATCAGGGTTGATCGGCTTGGTAAGGAAATCATCACCACCGCCTAAGCTCATAGCTTGTAGCTGTTTGTTGATGTCGTCTTCTGCCGATAGGAAAACGATGGGCATACTGACCCACTTTTCGTGCTGACGAATAATGTGGGCTAATTCTGATCCGGTGCAGCCAGGCATGTACATGTCCAGAACCACCAGATCGGGTTGAAACTCTTCTAACGTATCGAGGATCAGTAGAGGATCTGTGATCACTTTTGCGGTCATTTTCGCTTTTTTAAGCGTAGTATCGATAAAGTGCGCCTGGGATCGTGAGTCGTCCAGTACCAAAACTCGGTAATCGTTATCTAAGACATCACTGTTTTCAACGTCGATGCTTTCAATAAATCGTCCTGGGTCAACAGATTCTACATAAAACGACTTGCTGCCAGTTCGAATGGCTTTTAATCGGGTTTCCAGGGTGCAGTTGCCTAATGAAAGGAAACTGACCGGAAAATCCAGGCGGCTTTCGTCTTTAAGTTGTTGGATCAGCTCAACACCGGAATCTTGAGTGCCGCAGAAGTTGGTTTCTATTAGCAAAATACTTGGCGGAGTAATGCGTAAGTGTTGTTCAAGTTCGTCTTTTGTACTCAGCTGTTTGCATTGTAAACCGAAGTAGCTCAACTGCTTGGCGAGTTTCGCAGCATAAGTGGTATCTGTGATAGCAAGATAAATTGGTTTACGTAACTTAAGTTGAGGAGGTGTCTCTTCTTGTTGGCTCTTATCTGATTTTCGTAACGTGATTTTAGCCAGATCCCGAACCCGTTGTGTCAGTAAGTCTAATTTCGATTTTTCTAAAGAGTCCTGGCACTGCGCGATAACTTGTTCGATAGCTTGAGCAACTGTGAGGTGATCTTCGTCTTGATATCGTTCTGAATAGCCAATAAGTCTTTGGTTGATGAGCTGTAATTGCTTTAGATTTTCTTGGGTCCAACCGGCTTTGTTAAAAGCTTGCCAGGTACTGATGAGTCGACGGGATTGTGTGGTGGCTTTACTGATGGGGGTGTTTTGATCCGAAGCTTGAGTTGGGGGGGTGTTTTCTATCGGAGTATTCGAATCTGTCATGTAGGCTAACCACTTCGTATTTTTAGAACCTATCCCTATTAGGATGATCTTACTTATAATTATTAACTGTAGTAAAGATATATTAGTGATGCATGGAAATTCTTATTTGTTTCCAGCTACTTCTTTACTGACGGCCATCTTCTCATCGTTTTCAGCTATAAAATCGTGTAACTTTCCATCACCAATAATTTGGTTAATGGTTTGGATCAATAATTTTGGCTAATTAGTTATGGCTAGTAACTAACTGCCTTGATCGTGTTATAGCGTCGAATGCTGTATTAGATAGCGGTTTAGTACGTACTATTTATCAGTTGGTACTATTTATAGGTAGTACTATAGACAGTAACACCTCCTACTGTATAGGCTTAGACTTTATATTGGCAATGAAAGTAACGTTTCAGAATGAAAGAATGGTAACAGGATGTATCAATGCCAATAGGAAGTGATGGTGCATGGATAGGAATGGGTTGTGATTCAGAGTAAGGTTCAGTTTGGGAAACGCACAATGAAAGCGTTTCTTCTGATATTGCTTTTGCCTGTTTTGGTCTTGTCTGCCGACATAAGCCTGAAGCCAGAGATCAAAGAAAGTTTCTCCCGCTTGATTGATGAGGTCTCCTTGCTTGAAGACCAGGAAAAACTCGATCGAGTTAATCAGTATTTCAATACCGAAATCCGTTTTATCAGTGACCAGCTTCTTTGGGAACAGGAAGATTACTGGGCTACGCCGTATGAGTCGTTGTCCCGAAAAGCCGGAGATTGCGAAGACTTTTCATTGGCCAAGTATTTTACCTTGATCAAAGCCGGGATGGACCCGGAAAAATTACGGATTACCTACGTAAAAGCTGTGAAGTTAAAACAGGCGCATATGGTTCTGGCTTATTATCCAACGCCTTCCTCTGAACCATTGGTATTGGATAACTTGATTCCCGAGATTAAAAGGGCATCCAAACGACGCGATTTGGTGCCTGTTTACAGCTTCAATGCCAGTGGTTTTTGGCTAAATAAAATGTCAGGAAATATTAGGCTGGGTGGTGCATCCCGGGTGACCATGTGGAGCGAGTTTGTAGAGCGGATGTCAGAGTATGATCCGTTAGGTCTGCTCCCTGAATTTGCCAGAGCATCCAGTAAATAGTGTTTAAAAAATTACTAGAAATATCATGACCTTTCGGTTCGCTTGCGCCGAATAGGTTAGACTGAGAAGATACGGCCCTGAATAAGAGGGGCTTAAAAGGAGATTAAGTCGTGACCCTGTTTCAACGGCTCGTAGTAATGACGATGGCAATCTTATTTTTAGCGTTGGCTGGAAATATCTCGTCAGGTGTATGGTCGGTCAAGGAGCACCTGAACCGTCAGTTGAATATTAATGCGGAGGATGCCGCCCGTTCTCTTGCCATTTCGATGAATACGGCACTTCGGGAAAATGATCAAGCCAGTCTGGAGACCTTGCTCAACGCCATGTTTGATGGTGGCGATTATCAGAGCATTCGGGTGTTTTCGGTGAACGGTCGACTGCTGATTGAGAAAAAATCCGAAGCGATCATGTCAGACGTACCTTCCTGGTTTAAGAGTTTAATTGAATTCAAAAGTGTAACGGCTGAAAGTGAAGTTACGGATGGCTGGCAGCAATACGGTCGTATCTTTGTCGAGCCGAATTCTGAAAAAAGTTACGGTAAGCTTTGGTCGATTACCAGCAAAATGGTGGTGTGGGTTGTGCTGTTGATGGGTGCAGCGCTGATCATGATCATCTTCTTTATGAAAACCTTATTGAAGCCATTATCGGATATGGAGCATCAGGCAAACGCCATCTCTAATCGCGATTTCCAAACCATCCCACTACCTAAAGCACGAGAGTTAAGACGTGTCGTTATGGTTATGAACGGCATGGCAGAGAAGTTGAGCAAGTTGTTTTCCGATCAGGCGGAAATGACAGAACAGTTGCGAGAAATGTCGTTTCGGGACTCGCTGACAGGCTTATCGAATCGACGTGATTTTGTGGCTCACTTTAAATCGTATCTTGATCCGCGACAGGGCAGCAAAAGTGGCGCGATGATCCTTGTGGGAATTCGGGCATTTGATAAGTTTAATCAGGAGCATGGCACCACCAAGGGGGATGAGTTGTTAGTTCAACTCTCCAATCAGATTAAAGTCATGCGTCGAGATCACAGCAAGATCATAACCGCTCGTTTAAAAGGGGCTGAGTTTGGGATCTTTATTCCGGATGTTTCCAGAGAGCATGCATTGCAGGCGTTGAAAAAACTGTTTAAAGATTTGTCTATGTTGCCGGCGGTTCATGGTAAGAGTGACATGTCGGATAAGTTGCACCTTGGTCTGGCCTATTATTCAGAAACTTCCAAGATTCCAAGTACGGGAGATTTGATCAGTCTTGCGGACCAGGCGTTGCGTCGAGCGCAAGGACGGGGCCGTAATACGGTCATTATGCTGTCGACCAGCGAAGCGATTGAATCCGATGGCGTGATGGGGGATCAAGCGTGGCGTGGTTATCTGGAAAAGGTATTGGAACGTCGAGCCGTTAAATTGCTGTATCAGCCGGTTAAGCATTTTGGTGTCGCCAGTACGTCGGATTACGAAGTACTGGCGAGAACCGATTACAAAGACAGTTTGGTAACGGCTTCGTTGTTCTGGCCAATGGTTGAGCGCTATCAGTGGACGGAGCAGTTTGATCAGTTGATCATCACGAAGGCGATGTCTTTGATGGTCAGTCAGACACACGATTTACGCTTGACGATCAATGTGTCTCCTAAGTCACTTTTATCCAAAAAGTTTGCAGATTGGTTGCTGAAAGTGGCCCAGGAAAATCCAGCCGTATCGAAACGTGTGATTCTTGAAGTGTCTGAGTATGCATTGCATCAGGATGCGGAAAGTATCATTGCTCTGTCGCAATCTTTAAGTGCCTACGGCATGAAGTTAGCGATTGATCACTTTGGCGCAAGTTCGGGAACCTTTAGTTATCTGAATCGTGTTCAGGTCGATCATTTGAAAGTGGATCGCAGTTATATTCGTGATGTACACCTTTCAAAAGATAATCAGTTTTATATTCGTTCCTTAATCCAAATTGCACATAACTTGGATATTAAAGTATATGCCGAGGGTGTAGAAAAGGACGAAGAGTATGAGGTGCTAAAAGCGTTAGGCTTGGATGGTGCCATTGGATATTTATTTGGTAAGCCGTTAGCGGAACCTCATTAGAGCGCTGCTAAACGCTAAACTCATTATATCGACTGAGACACTGCGTTGATTTAATGATTGAATAAATCAAATGAACTGCGAGTTTTGAGATCTCTGGTTTGAATAGAGTTTCAAATGAATCGGAGAGCGAGCTCTCATTCTTAATCAGTAGTTTGATGTCGCTGGTAGATGGAAAAGAGGCAAGATAAATGGATAAGAAAACGTTGTATGGTATTTCAGGTGGTGTTGGCGCATTTGTTTTGTTGCTTACATTGATCGGTTGGTATTGGAGTTCAGAACCAGATTCTATCAGGGTGGTAACGGCAGCTACCAATCATGCTGAGCAGAACTCGCAGAATCTAGTGACGGGCTATGTCACTACTCACACCTTAATATCGGTTATCGATACCCTATTAAATAAATCGGGTGGCTATATCTCCAATGATATCTTTCCGCCAGGGGTTGCCATGGACAATATGCCAAATTGGGAATTTGGTGTGTTGGTGCAGGTTCGCGATTTGGCACGTGCTTTCCGTCGTGATTTCAGTCGATCTCAATCTCAATCGACAGAGGACAAAGATCTTGCCAAAGCGGAACCTTTGTTGAATTTTGATCACAAGAGCCGCTTCTTTCCTTCGTCGGAATCTCAATATCAGGACGCCCAAGATTATTTAGAGTCTTATCTGGGTCGTTTGGCCGATCCAAAAGAGTCGCGTGCTCAGTTTTATACCCGTGCGGATAACCTAAGCCGCTGGTTATCGGATGTGGAAACCCGTTTGGGTAGCTTATCTCAGCGTTTGAGTGCAGCGGTAGGCAAGGTTCAGATTAATACGGATTTGGCGGGCGATAATGTAGCGGAGCAAGCGACACCGGGTGTGGACCATGAAATTGTAAAAACGCCTTGGCTGGAAATTGACGATGTGTTCTATCAGACACGCGGTTCCTGTTGGGCGTTGATTCAGATTCTGACGGCGATTGAAAATGATTTCCGCCCGGTACTTGAAAAGAAAAATGCCCGTATCAGTTTGAAGCAAATTATTCGTGAATTAGAGTCTACACAGGAGTCTGTCTTTAGCCCTGTTATTCTGAATGGTGAAGGGTTTGGCTTGTTAGCCAATCATTCATTGGTGATGGCATCTTATGTGGCGCGTGCTCACGCAGCCATCATCGATTTAAGAAGTCTGCTAGAGCAAGGGTAATAGGTTAAGCCTATTACCCTCTGATCTTAGAGTTGCTCCAACAAGTGGGTTAATTGATCTGCCAGATCCTTCAGTTGATCCACTTCTGCTTCCGTCATTTTAAATGGATCTAGCTGGTGAATCTGATTGGATAACTCACTGGCTGCCTTCTTGGCATCTTCCTTAATTTGTTGATGTTGATTGGCTGAGGCGTTGTCCTCATCCGAGACTTGATACGGTTCGACCTGTTGATCGTGAATACAATCGTGGTTCAGCAGAAACTCGGCCAGTTTGGTATCCACTTTGAGGATGTGGTTCTTCAACCAGTTGACCAGAAACTCTTGAATGAGTGCCGCATCTTCGATGGTGAGCTTGTCGATGTCGGCTTGGCTGGAGTTCAGTTCAGCAATAAACAGTTGGTGTTGTTTCTTGTGTTTTGTCAGCTTCTCTTCAGTATAACCATACTGAGCCATCAGGGTTTCTTCGGTGGTAAAGTGATAACGCGTATAATCGAACAATTCTTCAAGAATGGACTCTAAAGAAGCGCTTTCAAATTGGGATTCAATCGCATCATGCAGTTTGTTGATTAGACTGATCAGGATTTGATGTTGATCGTCAATGACTTTGATGCCTACGGCATACTCTGGTTTCCAGCGGAATAAACTCATAGACAACCCTTTAGCGATGGAATAAGACGTCTGTCGTCAGTCTAATACAACGCGATCACCCTAAGAAGTTTACCTGTGCATTGTATTGATTTTGATCAATATAGCATAGGCAGTGAATTCAACTTGGTTTATAGTGCTCCCTTCTTTTTAATGCACTATGAATACTCTAATTAAAACCACAAGGACGTTGTTTGATGTTCTCTTTTTATCGTTCACTCGTTTTATCTAATCCTAGGCTGTGGCTGCTGATTATTTTGGGATTGTCGGTATTGGCCGTTATCTCGGGCCAGTCCTTTAAAATTGATGCATCAGCAGATTCTTTGACTCTGGAGAACGATAAAGACCTCAAATATTTTCGTGACGTGGTGAAGGAATTCGGGGCGGATGACTTTCTGTTTATTACTTATGCACCCAAGAATGATTCCATTGTTAGTGATAAAAGCCTGAATGAAATCAGTCTGATTTCAACCAAGCTGGAGGCGTTGAATGATGTTTCTTCGGTGGTGAGCATTCTGAATGTGCCTCTGTTGGACAGCCCCAGAATCAGTTTAACTGAGTTGTCTCAGGGAATGAGAACGCTGGCAACGCCTGGGGTAAATAAAGAATTGGCGTTGAAAGAGTTTCAGAACAGCCCGCTTTATAATCAGCTGTTGATGAGTGAAGATGCCAAGACCACGGCTCTTCAAGTTAATCTAAAACGCGATACCGAATACTACCGCCTGCTGAATGCTCGTAACGAACTCAGAAATGCCTCGAAAGAAGAAGGGTTCAGTAAGCAAGCGGACATGGCACATGCTGAGGCTCAGTTTTCCGAATACAATGCTGCCCGACTAAAACGTGAGAGCCAAACGATTGCTGACGTTCGGGCGATTCTTGATCAGCATCGTGAACATGCCGATATTTTCTTAGGCGGTGTGACCATGATTACTTCCGACATGATCAGCTTTATTGAAGATGATCTGGTGACCTTTGGTATCGGTGTAGTTCTGTTCCTGATTGCAATGTTAACGGTTATCTTCAGGAAAGTGCGCTGGGTCTTGGTTCCTCTATTGAGCTGCTTGTTGACCTCCATCTGGCTGGTCGGTTTGCTGGCGTTGTTGGATTGGCGAGCGACGGTTATCTCATCCAACTTCGTGTCGCTGGTTCTGATCATTACTATGTCGATGTGTGTGCACTTGGTGGTGCGCTATCGTGAACTGCATCTGGAGATGCCAAAGGCAAACCAGTTTGAGTTGGTGGAATCGACCACTTTGCACATGATTAAGCCGTGTCTGTATACCTCCCTTACCACCATTGTTGCCTTTATGTCGTTGGTGTTTTCAGGCATTAAACCTGTGATCGATTTTGGCTGGATGATGGCTACCGGGGTTGGTTTGGCTTTCCTTCTGACCTTTATTATTTTCCCTGTATTGATGTTATTGATTCCGGTGGATGAGCCGGTAGAAGAACACGACTTTACCGAAGCCTTTACGCTTTTCTTTGCTGGTTTGGCGAAACGTCGTTATGTGTCGATAGCGTTTATTTCACTTGGGCTGGCGGCAGGATCAATTTTTGGAATTACCAAGCTGGAAGTAGAAAACAGCTTTATCGGTTACTTTGATGATAAAACCGAAATTTACCAAGGGATGTCGGTGATCGATCAGGAGCTTGGCGGAACAACGCCGCTGGACATTGTAATCAAGCCGGATCAGCAATTTGATGAGTTTGTGAAGTCTCTGGAAACGCCTTTCGAAGCGGTAGAACTTGAAGGCGATGATTTCTTAGAAGATGAGATGGGCGAAGAGCTGGGTGATTTGGACGGGTTGGGAGATGCGTTCGGTGACATGGGCGATGGTTTTGGGGAGGCCGATGAAGCCAATGCGCCAAGCTACTGGCTAACCACCAAACAGTTGGCGCGATTGAAAGAGATTCATCAATATCTGGAATCTTACCCTGAAATCGGCAAGGTGTTATCACTGAGTACAGTAATGGACTTGGCGACCATGCTGAATGACGATAAGCCATTAAGCGATTTTGAGTTAGCCTTGGTACGTACTATGGTGCCGGAAGATGTGTCTGACATCCTGATCAAACCTTACTTGTCTGATGATGCGAACACGGCCCGCATTACCATGCGTATTATCGACTCAGATCCTGAATTGCGTCGGGCAGAATTGCTTGAAAAAATTCAGACGGATCTTCAGCAAAAATTTGGTTTAGAGGTCGAGCAATATCGGCTCACCAACATGATGGTGCTTTACAACAACATGCTACAAAGCTTGTTCACCTCACAGATTGAAACTTTAGGTGTGGTGTTTTTGGCGATCATGTTGATGTTCTGGGTGCTGTTCCGTTCTTTCTATCTTGCAGTGGTCGCGATTATTCCGAACATGCTGGCGGCTGGCATGGTGTTGGGGGCGATGGGGCTGGCTGGCTTACCTTTGGATATGATGACCATTACCATCGCTGCTATTACAGTGGGGATTGCGGTGGATGACACCATTCACTACATCCATCGCTTTATGGAAGAATTCCCCAAAGATTACGACTACAAAGCCACCATTGTTCGCTGTCACGGCAGTATTGGTAAGGCGATGTACTATACCTCAGTTATTATTGTTGTGGGCTTCTCCATCCTGGCGTTGTCGAACTTCGTTCCAACCATCTATTTTGGGATCTTAACTGGTCTGGCGATGGTGGCGGCTATTTTTGCAGCCTTAACCTTGCTGCCGTCGCTGATCTTGCTGTGTAAGCCGGTAGGTAATGGGGATGCACAAAAGGCTCGGATGGCGACGGAAAGCAATTCCTAATGGCACCGCTTTAGTCTGTAAAGCTCTCCAGAATAAATTATGTGTGATTTTTGTTCTGGATAGCGCTATTTTGACTATTATTAGTTGAGTTGAAATATCCGAACTAAGGTATTGAGTCTAAATTATTTTTCGGTGTATCCGATAAATAAAGCGAAGGTTGAATATAGCCACTAATACACTCTTGTAGGTGAGAGAGGACATCAGATTGAGTTCCGTTGAAACAGTTATTGTATTTAATATCGTTGGCTTCACTGTGATGTTGCTGATTATGTTTGCGTTGGGTTGGTGGTTTTTAAAGAAACAAGCCAAAACCGTATCGGATATTGCGCTAAAAAACGTTCAGAAAGAAATTCATAAGGCCAAGCAACAGCTGGTTAAAATGAATCGTCAGATGATGAAAGACTTTAATGTGGATGAATCTGCAATGCTGGAATTCACGCCAGTGGTGATCGACAGTAAATCCATACGTGCGATGGAAGAAATCTACAAAGCCTTTGTTGTGTGGGGAAAAACCAGTGCTGATGCTGCAAGCAAAATTAGCAAGCTAGGAGCGCAAGAGCTGGCAGGGATGCATGCAAGCAAACAGGAAGAGTGTCTCAAAACTTTTTATTCTGAGGCACGAAAAGCCTATAACCTGGCCCAACAGCTGGATCATCAAATCGAATTTGATGCAGCTTATCTTGACGATACCTTGATCAAAGATATGAGCAGTATGGCTAAGCAAACCATCTCTCTGAGTGAAAGCCTGCTGGATCACGTAAAGAAATCGGCTGAAAAATCAAAGTCCACAAATGCCCGAGATAACCTCAAACTTTACGCTGCGATGGAAAAGCAAGCGGTCACCATCGTAAGCTTCCATAATTTGGAATATAAAAACTTCGTGAAGAATAACATGGCGCAGAAAGTTCGTGATTTAAGAGCAGGGATGAGCCAGGCAGGGGGCGAAGAAGCGTTTGAGGAGTAGGGATTTCTAATGAGATACCCTGTTTACTGAAACATAAAAAAACCGCCTTTCGGCGGTTTTTTCGTTTAATACCAAGCTAATAGCTCAATATTAACCTTCAGCTTTGTTGTAGGCTTCGATAGATTCAACGATTGCTTTCTTCGCTGCTTCTACGCCTTCCCAGCCTTCAACTTTAACCCACTTGCCTTCTTCAAGATCTTTGTAGTTTTCGAAGAAGTGTGCGATTTGGTCACGAAGCAATTTTGGAAGATCTTCGATGTCTTGAACGTCGTCGTACATCTTAGTTAGTTTGGTGTGTGGAACAGCAACTAGCTTAGCGTCTTCGCCAGCTTCGTCAGTCATGTTCAAAACACCCACAGGACGACAACGGATTACAGAACCAGGAGCTACCGGGTATGGAGTTACAACAAGAACGTCCAATGCATCGCCATCATCCGCTAGAGTTTGAGGGATGTAACCGTAGTTTGCTGGGTAGAACATTGGTGTTGCCATGAAACGGTCAACCATCAACGCATCGTAGTCTTTTTCGATTTCGTATTTGATTGGCGCGTGGTTCGCTGGGATTTCAATTGCAACGAATACGTCATTCGGAGCGTCTTTGCCCGCAGGAATGTTGTTGTAGCTCATATTCTGTTCCTAAATATGGGTGAATTGTGAGGTTGAAAAAATAAAGCGCTGATTATAGAGCCTGAATTCGTGGAATCCTAGTTCAATCCGTAGGTTCCCGCCCAGTTATTTGGTTTTTTCAGATAGGCTCCTCAAACTCGGTTGCTTATGAGTAATGAGAAAACCCTTGAATTACCTTTTAAACAGCGAATGGGATTAGGTGACAGAATGCCTTAATTGCGTGACAAGTCGTTGATTCACGCATTGTTTTTCATAGAAAGCAGGTCGTTCTGTCTTTCTGTTTTCATAGTCATGGCATATTATTCAGAAGTACCAGAAACCAGAAAGGATTTCGAAGATGACCGATTCGACAAAGAAAGGTCAGGAGTCACCGGCAAAGAAAAAGCAGGCTGCGTCGGGTTCTGATGATGTAACAGGCAATAAAAAAGATAATCAGGATTACACACAAAATACGAAAACCTATTCTGCTGATAATCCATTCAGGCAAGGTAAATCCCAAAAGAACAATGCACAACGTGATTCGGGAGATGTGGGAAGTCGCTCTTCATTCGTTCGGCGAGTTGCGGAAGATGCATTGAAAATGGCCTGGAAAACCGGTGTTACAACGCTGAATAAAGCGTCCAATTTCGTTCAGTCACCGGAGAATCTCAGATTAATTGCGGATGCCGGAGAATCGCTTCGCGATATGCGAGAAGTGGCAGGCTTAACCCGTGATGAGTTGGCCGAGGCTTTGGATTTGTCTGATAAAGGGTTGGTGGAAGCCGTTGAAAATGGCACGGCGACTTTATCTTTTGAATTGATTCTGAGGCTGTCTGCATTATTGGCTCGTCATGATCCGGTGCCGTTTGTTCTGAAGTATGTTCGTGCTTATAACCCGGAAGTCTGGAAGTTACTTGAAACCTGGGGGCCAGCTCGAGTTACCACTCAATATGAACGTGAGCGTCAGTTTATTAATATCATGCGAGGTCACGATGCAGCTCGTAAACTGAGTGATGAAGGGTTTGCTGAGGTGTTGAAATTTACACGTTCCTCTTTTGAAATGGCGCTGCATTTTGTAGCTCAGCAAGAGAATGTGGAAGACACCATTATTGATCCTGAGGATGGAGATTCGACGGGAGAAAAACGCTCTGAACGAAAAAAACAGGATTCAAAGTAAAAAAGGTTTGACAGTATTGGGGGACCCCCATATAATGCGCCCCACAATGACGCGGGGTGGAGCAGCCTGGTAGCTCGTCGGGCTCATAACCCGAAGGTCGTCGGTTCAAATCCGGCCCCCGCAACCAGATTCAAAAACCGAGATTTTATATCTCGGTTTTTTTATGCCTGAAAGTTGGGGCAGGGTTTAACAAGAGTAAGACCTGAAGGTCGTCGGTTCGCTCTTGGTAGGAATAAGAAAAGTATCTGCAGTTGTGGGACAACTTTTGCAGTGAGTTAGTGTCCTAAGGTAAATGTTCCTTTTTGTTAGATGTACTTGGAGTAAATAAGAAAAACGATGAAACAGAGCATTAATCGTCGTTTGGTTAATAAGGTCGCGTTGCGGCTGTCTCAGTGTTTGTTGGTTGCTGTGTTTTGGGCCATGACCTATTCCATTGTTAAGGCGTTTGAACAGAATGAACGCGCCATTTCGGTGTTGCAATATCACCATGTCAGTGAACAGACCCCCTTTCTCACCTCTATAAAGCCGGAAGCCTTTGAAGCGCATCTCGATTATCTGGTGCAAGAAAACTTCCAGGTGATCTCATTAAGTGCATTCTTGCAGCGTATTAAGACGGGAGCACTGACTGAAGATAAAACGGCGGTCATTACTTTCGATGATGCGTATGCCTCCATTTATGAGACTGCATGGCCTTTGCTGAAAGAGCGAGGTTTTCCATTCTCTGTCTTTGTGAATACGCAAGCCGTTGATCAAAAATTCAAGCACTCTATGAGCTGGTCCCAGATGAAAGAGATGGCGGTGGATGGTGTAGAGTTTGCCAATCACACCCACAGTCATTTGCATCTGATTCGGAAACACGAGGGTGAAACCAAAGCGCAATGGTTGGCTCGTATTCGGGGAGAAATCGAACAAACCGAAGCCTTGTTAGAGGAAAAGCTAGGCCAGTCACATAAAGCGTTGGCGTATCCTTTTGGAGAGTACAACCCTGAGGTTATGACATTGCTTGAGGAAATGGGATACGTAGGTTTTGCCCAGCATTCAGGCGCGGTCGGTGAGGGTGTTAACCTTCAGGCGATTCCGAGATTTCCTTTTGGTGGTTACTACAGTGACCTTGATGATTTCATTACCAAAGTGAATGCGTTAGCACTGCCTGTTGGCTTAGTGAAGTTAGGCGTATCTTCTGGTGAGATTGAAGCCGGCGATGTGCTGGATGATCTACCTCATATGGATAAAGAGGATTGGCTTTATCTGCACGACGAAGCTCAGCCTGCCGCGTATTTTGAAGTACCTCTGACGGTTCAGCAATCCAAACGAATTACCTGTTATGCCTCTGGTCAGGGGCGGGTGCCGCTGGCGTTGGTTGGTCAGGCGGATAAGATTCATGGCTTCCTGGTGGAAACGGTGAAAGACGCTCCAGTGGGTAGATCTCGCTTTAATTGTACGTTACCTTCTCAATGGTCTGGACGTTTTTATTGGGTCAGCCAACCCGTGATTCGTTTAGCTGCCAATAACCAGTGGTATCCAGAATAATCTACACTTTACCTATCAATGGAAGACAGGGGGAGTTTATGAGCAAGGTCGGTCAACAAACAAGCGGGTCATATTCTTCATTTGTGCGACTTCCGTTAACACTATTTTCGGCGCTTCTTTTTATTTTGGTTTCTGCTGTTGGACTTCATGGCTGTGCTGGCACTGTTTATCAGCCTTACGATGGCAAACTTGGTTATCAGGAGAAAACCGATTCCAAAGGTCGGTTGGTGATCACTTACTTTGCTACGGACTCCACGGATTGGTTTACCATCGGAACCTTTGTTGATCAGCGTTTAAGAGAGCGTAAAGAGTCAGAACCTTGTGTTGATTATCAGATGGTTCGTGATGAGCAAAGTGAGCAGCGAGTTACGATTCAGCGTCAACAGGATGCACAATACACCACAGTGCTGGGTTTGAATGCGCGGTGGGATATTCGAACTCATGAGCCCATTCCTTTGGATATTCCTGCCACCGTTCGTGTATATCAGCGAATCCTAAAATCTGTCCCAGTAGACAACTGCCCTTCTCAATAAGCCCGGTTACGTCCATAATTCCCAAACGAATAATTATGGACACTAAGGATGTGGGCGGGTGACAACACCAATTAATGAATACGTTCAGCGCTATGAATTAATTCTTCGTTCGATGAATGAAGGGGTTTACGGATTGGATCGCCAAGGGGTAGCGACCTTTATTAATCCGGCCGCTGAACGATTAACGGGTTGGAGTGCTGAGGAAACCATTGGCAAGCCCATTCATTCTTACCATCATCACACCAAGCCGGATGGCAGCCCTTATCCTCAAATTGAGTGCCCCATTTTCAAAACCGCCCAAACCGGTGTCGAGCATAAAATCGGTTACGAGTTGTTTTGGCGCAAAGACGGTTCCAGTTTTCCGGTGGAGTATTCCAGTACCCCGATTTTTCAGGATGGTGAATTGGTCGGGGCTGTGGTGGTGTTTCAGGATATTTCCGAACGAAAGCTGGCCGAACAGAAGTTGCAAATCGCTTTCGATCAGGTCAAGACCCTCACTGAAAAGCTTGAAGCGGAAAACCGCTATCTCAAAGATGAAATTGAAGATGAGCTGGAGTTACAAGAACTGATCGGCGACAGCCCTGCATTTCGAATGATTCAGACTCAAATCGAACAAGTTGCCAAAACTGATGCCACGGTTCTCATTCAAGGGGAGAGTGGCACAGGGAAAGAGATGATTGCTCATGCAATTTATCAAGCTAGTCACCGCAAAAATCGAACGATGGTGAAGGTTAACTGCGGTGCTATTCCTACCAATCTGGTGGAAAGTGAGTTGTTTGGTCATGAGAAAGGGGCCTTCACTGGCGCTATTAAACGCCACATTGGTCGTTTTGAGCTGGCCAACGGCGGCACCTTGTTTCTTGATGAAGTGGGCGAACTGCCGTTGGATGTTCAGGTTAAGTTACTTCGTGTGTTGCAAGAAGGTGAATTTGAGCGGGTCGGTGGCACCACGCCAGTTCCTGTGGATGTACGTGTAATTGCGGCCACTAACCGGGATTTGCGGAAAATGGTCGATGAAGGCAGTTTCCGAACAGATCTTTATTATCGTTTGAATGTCTTTCCTATGGTGATTCCGCCCCTTCGGGATCGTAAAGAGGATTTACCTGCGCTGATCCGCCATCGTTTGAATAAGCTAGAGAAACAATTAGGAAAGCAATTGTTTGGTGTTTCGGATCAGACGTTGCAGCGCTTCTCCAGTTATCGTTGGCCAGGCAATATTCGTGAGTTGAATAACCTGCTTGAACGTGCAGCGATTGTCACTCATTCACCCTGGTTGGAAGTGACGGGGTTCGAGCCGACGGGGTTCGAGCCGACCGGTTTTGAGGGGAGAGAGTTCGAGCCGACCGGTTTTGAACAGAGAGATTATGAGCCGACAGAAGATTCTCATCAGCGTCACACATATATAGATGGCCCATTTGATTCAGCCTTAAACAAACAATATTCGAGCAGCGCCTCTTCAACTTTACCTGTGTTAACGATGGCTGAAGCTGAACGTCAGCACATTTTAGAAGTACTTGAGCGAACGAATTGGGTGATCTCTGGAAAACAGGGCGCGGCCGATCTGTTGGATTTGCCGCCGAGCACGTTAAGATCCAGAATGAAAAAGCTTCGAATAGTCCGATAATTAGTGTGGTTATATATCGTGATTTCGTTATATTTCGCCGCGATATATCGTTATTTCTTTTATTTTGTTTTCTTAACTTATTGAAAAATAAGAATTAAATATAAATCTTTGTGTTGGTACGTCTGTTGCGTTTTCTAGTGTGAGCCAGTGGCTCGAAGTAGAAAATGATGAGAGAGACGAAGATGACCAACAAAATCGAACTTGTGCAAATTGAGCCGGATCACAAGGACGTTCACCACTTCAATCCTGACGATAATGTCATCGCTCGGGAGAAAATTCAGGTGAAAGCCACGGATGGTTTCCACAGTAAACTGCGAAAGCTGGTAGCGGGGCTGGGGTTCCTCGCCTTCTTTGGCTGTGCCTGGCTGCAGTGGGATGGCCATCAGGCCGTACTGTGGGATTTAACTAATCGCCAATTTTTGATCTTCGGCCTGACCCTCTGGCCTCAGGATCTTTTCTTACTGTCTTTTACCTTAATGATCAGTGCCTTTGGCTTGTTTGCGGTGACGGCGTTTGCTGGGCGAGTGTGGTGTGGTTATGCCTGCCCACAAAGTACTTGGTCCTGGGTGTTCATCTGGTTGGAAAACAAGATTGAAGGCGACCGAAATGCTCGACGCAAGTTAGATAAGGCAAGTCTGTCCAGTCACAAGGTCTTCTTAAAGTTAGTCAAACATGCATCGTGGGCTGCGGTTGCCTTTATCACTGCATTAACCTTTGTCGGGTACTTTACTCCGATTCGCGAGCTAGCATCGGACCTATTCACCTTTGAAGCCTCTTGGGGCGCGGTGAGCTGGGTGCTTATTTTGTCAGTACTTACTTACCTGAATGCCGGCTGGTTGCGTGAGCAAGTATGTATTTATATGTGCCCGTATGCACGATTCCAGTCTGTGATGTTCGATAAAGATACCTTGGTGGTGTCCTACGATGTGGAGCGTGGTGAGCCAAGATCAGCCAAACGTAAACACGTCCAAAGTGCCGAGGAGAAACCGGGAGATTGTGTGGATTGCACTCTGTGTGTTCAGGTTTGCCCGACCGGTATCGATATTCGCCAGGGGTTGCAGTACGAGTGCATCAGTTGCGGCAAGTGTATTGATGCCTGTAACAATGTGATGGATAAGCTGGGCTTTGCGCGTGGGCTGATTCGATATACCAGCGAAACTGCGCTCAAACATAAACAACCGGCCAAATTTCACGGCCGATTACTGGGGTACAGTGCAGTAATGACGGTACTGCTCGGTGCTCTCGTTTATGGAGTGATGACCTTATCGACGGTGGATTTAGAGGTAGATCGCGGACGTGGCGCGAACTTGTTCCGAGAAAATTACCGTGGTGACATCATCAATAGTTATAACGTTCGGGTGATGAACAAAACCCAAGAAACCAAGATCTATCAACTGGCGGTAGAAGGTGTGGCGGTGGATTCGCTGGAAGGCACTACCACTCTCGAATTAGCGCCCGGAGAAATCAGTCAGTTGCCTATGTCAGTGACCGTAAAACTGGATCAGTTGTCGGAGCGGGCAACGCCGATCGAATTTGTGGTCTGGGAAGAGGGGAATCCTCTTCAGAGAGAAACGGCGGAGAGTCGATTCATTGCCCCTCTTCGTTAAATAGTGTGACTCATAGACAGTATTTAAAGCTTCCTTTCACCTTCGTCTCCTGGCTCTTTTTTGCGGAGTCATTTAAGCGCAGGTATCCGCACAGTTTCTTTTCCCTATGGGAAACTGGTTGGGATACCCGCGCTCTTTTTACCTTCTTACCATACCTCGGCGAATTCTCGAATCTGTCTTAGATCAAGGCACATGGGATTTACGCTTTATTGAGGCTGGCTTTGGTGTATAGTCCCTGATAATTCAATTAAGCACCGTTTAGTGCTTCTAGTCGTACTTTTAGTCGTTAGTACTTCTAGTCGTACTTTTAAGCACCAAGGAGACAATCTATGCGGCCGTATGACGAAGCATTAGCACAGTTATTGAATGATGTGGGAAGCGTTGCAACAGCATCAAACGCGACAGAAAGCGTTAGCTTACTTGATGCGGTTAGCCGTGTGTTGGCCGAAGATATCTGCTCTCCTAACAATGTACCGCCTAAAGATAACTCTGCAATGGACGGCTATGCGTTACGTCTCAATGAAGCGAATGAACAAGGACAATGGCAGGTGGTCGCGACCCGATTGGCAGGCGATGCATCGGCCTTGACGGTTGGTCCGGGTGAGGCGGTGCGTATCATGACGGGGGCTGAAGTACCAGATGGTGCGGATACCGTGATCATGCAGGAAGAGATTATCAGAGACGGTGACAGTATTTCATTAGCCAGTGAGCAGGGTGTCTCAGCGCATAAAGTGGCTGAAAACATTCGTCCGGTAGGCAATGACATCAAAGAAGGTCGTGTCATCGTAGCGAAGGGGACTCGAATCGATGCTTCTCATCTTGGGTTAATTGCATCGGTGGGCATCAATACGGTGAGCGTTTACCGACGTCCGGTTGTTGCTGTTATTTCGACCGGTGATGAATTGATTGAGCCTGGTCAGCCGTTACCAGCGGGATCGATTTATAACAGCAATCGTTATTTCCTGTTGCCAATGTTGGAAAAGCTGGGTTGTGAGATTATTGATTATGGCACCTTGAAAGACGATCAGGCCTTGTTTGAACGTGTTTTTAAAGAAGCGTCAGAAAAAGCAGACTTTGTGATTACCACGGGTGGTGTCTCTGTCGGGGACGCGGATTACGTTAAGCCGGTATTAGATGCCTTAGGGAATATTGATTTCTGGAAGGTGGCCATTAAACCAGGCAAGCCGTTTGCTTGTGGGCGTTTGAGTAAAGACGACACTCAAAAAGCCGGTTACTTATTAGGTCTACCGGGTAATCCGGTGTCGGCCATCGTTACCTTTATGTTGTTGGCAAGACCGGCCATTCAACAGTTCTCAGGGCAGGCTGCGGAGCCTTTGGCTTTCTTGCCTGGGCGAGTGACTCAGGATGTACGCAAGCGTCCTGGTCGGATGGACTTCCAGCGGGCTCACTATGTGATGGGCGAAGATGGTAGACTTAAGGTAACGCCATTCAATAGTCAGAGCTCTGGTGTTTTGTCATCGATCGCAGAATCTAACTGCTTTATGGTGCTGGATCGTGAGCAGGGATCTCTTGAAGCAGGTGCTAAAGTCAAAATTCTTCCGTTCAGAGAGTGGTTGTAATCAATCATTGGTGTCTGAATTGAAAGTTACTCAGGTTGAGGTTTAGGTAGTCGTTGTGAGTGTGAAAGTTGTGTATTTCGCCCGATTAAGGGAAGCCATTGGGCAGTCGGAAGAGCAGGTAACCTTACCTGAAGGTGTTGAGACAACAGGGCAACTCAAAGAATGGTTAATGGCGCGTGGTGAGCCTTGGGCTTCGGCGTTATCTGGAAAGCGCGTGTTAGTGGCCGTTGATCAGGAACACGCCGGCTACGATGCATCCGTCAAAGACGCCACTGAAATTGCCTTCTTCCCACCGGTAACGGGAGGGTAGCTCGTGTCGGGTTCAGCTAAGAGTCATGCTTGCAAGATAGAAATCTCAGTGCAAGAAGCAGATTTTGATTTGGGTGCGCTTTCTAACCAATGGACTGACGGGGACGTTGAAAACGGTGCTCAGGTGATGTTTGTCGGGCGTGTGAGAGAGTTTGCACAAGCGAATCAGCAGTCAATGACCCTAGAGCATTACCCGGGCATGACCGAAAAGGCACTTAGAGAGACCGCCGACATTGCAGCTGAACGTTGGCGTATCAACAAAGCATTAATCATTCATCGTATAGGTGAATTACAACCGGCCGACCAGATTGTGTTAGTCATGGTGTTGTCGGGACACCGAGAAGATGCATTCAATGCTGCGTGGTTCATTATGGATCATTTAAAGACCACTGCACCATTTTGGAAAAAAGAGTCGGCGGATGGAGAAGGTCACTGGGTGGATGCAAAAGAGTCCGATGATAATGCGTTGACCAAGTGGGATAACGGCTCTGATTCCTAGTAAAGAGCCAATTCTGGGCAATTGCCTTTAAACATCTTATCCACTGAGCCAGATCAAGTAGTGCATCAAAGTACTCAACTATTATGACTCCCATAATCAATTAGGATCTTTAACGTAGTTTTGGCTGATGGCATAAAACATGAATTAAAGATCCACTACGTGAGTACTTGAGGAAGATATTATGAAACCAGTGAATACATCAACTGTGCCTTTCTTGGTAAGTATTGCTGCTGTATTAGTCGTTCTTGGAGCGAGCGTCGTTTAACGCCACGTTTACCGAATAGCGTTGAAGTCAGGTTGTTTGGTTTCCATTAACCGGGCTTTCACGTACCATTTGAGCTTATCTTTCGAGCGTTTTATCAGGCTCTGATGATTTCTTACTTCCATAGGTAAACGTACCATGACAGGTCAGTATCCGGATCATATTCAGGCAGACGACATCTTTATTTCAGTAAAAGAAGAAATTGCGAGCGCAATTACTCATGGAGCTGGTGCTGTTGCAAGCTTGGTGGGGCTGGTTTTCTTACTCCTGGCTGCTTTTTCCGGTCAAGACACCTGGGCCATTGTCAGCGCCTTTGTTTATGGACTGAGCCTGTTTACATTGTATTTGGCGTCGACGGTCTATCACTCAGTTTTTTGTCCTATCAAACGTGATCG
This sequence comes from Litoribrevibacter albus, assembly GCF_030159995.1. Lineage (NCBI taxonomy): Bacteria > Pseudomonadati > Pseudomonadota > Gammaproteobacteria > Oceanospirillales > Oceanospirillaceae > Litoribrevibacter > Litoribrevibacter albus. Next base: position 217,388 of record NZ_BSNM01000002.1, read on the forward strand.
TCTCAAAAGTCTGGATCACTGTGCGATTTACCTCCTTATTGCCGGCTCCTATACCCCATTTTTACTGGTGAATATGCGCGATACCATTGGTTGGACGGTGTTCGGACTGGTCTGGGGTATTGCTGCGGTAGGCATTATTCTCAAGGTGTGTTTCCGGCATCGATTCAAACTTCTTCGAGTGGCTACCTATCTGATGATGGGCTGGATTGCCGTCTTTTGTGGTAAAGATTTTATTGAGGCAATTGATCCCGCTGGCTTCTCTTTATTGATGGCGGGTGGGATTGTCTATAGCGTCGGTGTGATTTTTTACATGATGCCGAAAGTGCCTTTCAGTCACGCGATCTGGCACTTGTTTGTGATAGGTGGCAGTGTCTGTCATTTCTTGGCTATCTACCACTATGTGATTGTACCGGCTTAATCGAGCCGGCTTTTTGCTTTCAATCTGGCAAGCCAATCTAGCAAGTCAATCTATCAAATCTATTAGTCACCTATCTGTAGTGCGAGCTGATGTATTGCTCTGCAATACGGTGATTTCTGTGTAATTATTTCTTTGTGATTTTCTGGAATATGTCCTAATTTGTTGTGAGACATTCCAAACTTCAATGAATTTCTATTTCAACACTAAACAGATTCTTTATCCTGCCGATAGTATCTCTATCAGCAGGGTAGCGGAATTCATGAAAACAGTTCTTTTTTTAGATTTTATTCCAGATTCACTAGTGCATAAGACACTGTGTGAACAAGACATTGAGGTCATCCACTTTTCAGAAATCGAACAAGAAGGTTTAGTTTGGCCGAATCTGGTCAAGCGATGCAGTCTTGTTCTGGCCTCCGGCATGAAAGGGTTGGTTCACGATCACCCACAATTGTCAGATCTACTTCAATCAATGGTCAGAATGGGCATGAAGGTTGAGGTGATGTGTGTCGATCAGCCGTTATCAAATATTCACTGTGCCATGATTAATGGTGTGCAATATCGCTTTGGGATCGACTTCGACAGTGCCGAGCAGGTGATCGAAGTATTAGAGCAAATCATGAATCATCGTTCGGTCGAGCAGTTTACGGCGTAGTTAACCAAGTGCTTTTCAACCTATGATCTTATTTGCCTAGTGCCATCGGTATTGGGCAATCCCAACAATCGCCTAACATTCGCAGCCAGTCCAGCTCTTGGTGAGTCATGGTATCGTCGTGCTGCATTAAATCGGTTACGGCCATCAACACACTTCGTTTTAGCAACGGCGCCAGATGTTCAACTCGAAAGATGGCATTGGCGAGCGCTTGATGGCTAATTGTTTTGATATTCGGTAATGATGTCTCTTTGATTTGAAACTGCTGCACTGCATGTTGATAGGCTGCCAGCTGGTGGGCTTCTTCTGTGAACTGACTTAAAAATCCAAACAGGGTGGATAGCTCTGGTTTAAGATGCGAAAACGATGAAAACTCCACCCTGGGATTTCGGCTGGCCTTAGGATTAAGGTGTCGAAACAGAACCAGGTAAAAGAACAGTTCTTGCGGCAGAATCTGTTTATCCGACATGATCACTTTTTTAGCGGTTACCAACAGCGCTTTCTTATCCTCAGCGGATAAAGACTTCAACGAAGCCAACCCTAGTTGCAATAAAGGGTAGACCGGGCGTTCCTTCATTTCATGAACCATTGGCAAGTAATGGTCGATCAATGATTGTGGATAACTTTCCTGTTCTATCAGTAAAGCGGTGGCCGACTCTGGGCGACTGTTGTTTTGAGCTAAGATCAACAACAGCAATAACGAGGCATAGTCGGGTTGATGAAGGCCCGTGATTAATTCATTCGGAATACTGGATAAGCAGCTTCGGGCTGCCGTGATACTTTGCTGGTCACTCAAACCAATAGAGGCAATCGCCTGATCTACATTGGCTTGCTGGAAGGGTGAGGTGAACTCAATCATTTCTTCCTGTTGAAGTTCTATACCATACAAGTCTGCACTTGCACGAGTGTCTGCAGCCAGACCGGAAGTTACTTCACTCAAGGCCGGCGAGGTGGCTGTTGATAAAGTAACTGAGGAGGAAGTAGAACCTGAAGACTCAGCAGGTGCGTCAGACGTCTGAAGTGTTTGTTGTCGTTCCTGAGCGCGTTGGATTTTGGCTTTGGTGAGAAACTGTGCATCCAGACGCGTTATACGTTCTTCAATTGGCGGGTGGGTGTCTAACCAGGTGGAAAATCGAAGCGATAAGGTTTTGGCAATACACATGTGACTGAGGTTTTCTGCATGCCGCGTGGTCAGTATAGACTGGTGATGGTGCGTGTGGATCTTATATAACGCAGAGGCAATGCCTTGGGTTTGGCGAGTGAACTGCACGGCAGAGGCATCAGCCATGAATTCGCGCTGACGTGACAATGCTGCTTTGATAATTCGGCTGCATAGCACCCCTAAACTGCCCAAGATCCAGATAAGCACACCGGGAAGGGCGAGAAACACAATGCCGCCTCGGGCATCATGACCGCCGCGTAACCCCAGATCGACCAACCAACGCCCAAGCTGCCCCATCGCTACCAAGCCAGACAGAATCGACATCATTTTCACATTGAGTCTCATGTCACCATTGAGGATATGAGAGAACTCATGGCCGATCACCCCTTGTAACTCATCCCGGTTGAGGCTGATGGTTAAACCCCGGGTCACACAAATGGCCGCTTCGTTCGGTGAGTAGCCAGCGGCAAAGGCGTTGATGGCATGTTCCCGATCCATAATGAAGACTTCAGGTACTGGTAAGCCGGAAGCCAATGCCATTTCTTCTACCACGTTTAGCAGGCGTCGCTCATCTCGATTCATGGTGTTTGCCGGGATGCGGCGTCCGCCCATCATTTCCGCTACTTTACTGCCACCTTGTCGAAGTGTCAGCCAATTTGCCAGAGACACCATGCCCACAAACAACACTACCGAAACGGTTACTTGCCAGCTGTAGCGGGTGTCCAGCCAGTGATGAAGTATGGTTGAATAGCTGTGACTTTCTGAGGCTTTTGCCAGTTCAGCGGGTTCTGTGGCAATGGCCCAAACAAGAAGCCCACCAAGATTGAAGCCAATAGTGAGGACAATCAAAGCCAGTGTGTAACCGACAATGAGATATTTACTTGATCGATTGGCTTTGGCCTGGTGTTCAAAAAAGTCCATGAGAGAGTCTCGTTCGACGGCCCGTGGGACCGTCGAAATTCAGCCGTGAAAACGTTAGTGAGCGGGGGTTAGGTTCTAACCGAAGATTAATTGAAGCTCACTTTTACGGCTTCACGTTTTTTAGGATCGTCAATCTCCAGAAGCTCAGCAAACTTAAAGCCGAAGAAGCCGGCAATCAGGTTGCTAGGAAATTGTTCCCGGTAGGTGTTGTAGTTCATCACCGCATCATTAAAGGCTTGGCGAGAAAACGCCACACGGTTTTCTGTGGACGTGAGTTCTTCCATCAACTGAGAGATGGTTTCATTTGCTTTTAGATCGGGATAATTTTCGGCCACCGCATAAAACCCCCCCAACATAGAGGTTAGGCGACTTTCGGCTTTTGATAAGGCTTTCAACGCCGAGGCGTCTTCAGGGTGTGCAGCCGCTTGCTTACTGGCAGAAGATGCCTGATTTCTTGCTTCCATCACCTGTGCCAGCGTTTCCCGCTCGTGACTCATATAGGCTTTGGAGGACTCCACCAAGTTGGGGATTAATTCATAGCGGCGCTGCAATTGAACATCAATCTGAGCAAAGCTGTTTTTGAACCGATTTCTTAAAGTGACCAGTTGGTTGTACATCGAGACAACCAACAGAAACACACCCACCACAATGACCAAGCCAATAATGGTATCTGTACTCATAAATGCTCCCAAAAAGTCGTTTTCCGAATTATAGCAGTTGGTGGGGTGAATAATGTGAACCAGGGAGCCTAACAATCGGTCGGTTTCGTGACAACGTGTGTGTTTTACGGCAAACGATCGGCGTCATTACATAATAGGGGTCAGACGGTTGAATCGCGGGTATCAAAGTTATCGAGGGCTGAGGCTGTCAGGGCAGAGGGTATCAAGGGGAGAGAGGATCAAAGATATCAAGCAGGGCTAACAGGCTTCCATGTGACTGATGTGATTAATCAGTCGTATGAACTCATTACCGGAGACGGGGCGGGAGAAATAGAAACCTTGGTAATTATCACAGCCTTTTAGTTTGAGGAAGTTCAGTTTCTCAATGCTGTCTACGCCTTCAGCAATAACTTTCATTTCCAGGCTTTGAGCCATATTGATAATGGCCGTCACCAAATGAGCGTCATTAGTGGAGTCCATGATGTTCATCAGGAAGGAACGATCCACCTTTAAATAGTCGATGGGGAAACGAGTGAGGTAACTTAATGAAGAAAAGCCGGTACCAAAATCATCCAACGCAATGGTAACGCCAAGGCTTTTGAGGCTGTTTAAGATGGCGAGGTTATTTTCATCGTCAGCCAGTAAGGTACTTTCAGTGATCTCAAGAATAAGGTCATTTGGAGATAAGCCGCTTTCCTCAAGGGCTGATTTCACTGAGACCAGCAGACCGGTGTTTCTGAATTGATAAGGCGAGACGTTAACGGACAGTTTCTGCTCCGGTTGAATCAAACCCTCATCTTGCCAGAATTTCCAAAAGGCACAGGCTTTCTCAATTACCCAGCTACCCACTCTGTCAATCAGGCCGGTATCTTCCAGAATAGGGATAAACTCCATCGGAGAAATGGCGCCATGCTTGGCGTCGCTCCAGCGTAGCAAGGCTTCTGCTCCAGAAATGTGGCCGTTTCTTACACACACTTGCGGCTGGTAGTAGAGCTCAAAGTCCTCATTGTCTAGAGCCTTGAATAAGGATGATTCCAACTCCAGGCGATAGGTGCTTGAGGTGTTTTCTTTGGCTCGGTAATAGCTGATTGGAGTATTACTTTGTTTTGCCTGAAGTAGGGCCTGATTGGCACACTGCAACAAACTTTCTGCGCTGTCGGTATCTTGGTTTGCTTTTGCAACGCCGAAACATACCGTCATATAGAGTTCTAACGTGCCCATAAAGAAAGGTTTTGCCAGATCATCCAGGATTTGCCCGGTCAGGCAATCTATATCATTTTCGGTTATGCCGGGTTTCAAAACGATTGCAAACTCATCACTGGCTACCCGGTACAGGGTGTCTTGTTCGGATAAGTTAAAGCGAATACGTCGTATCAGATTAATGAGAAGTTGATCTCCCACTTTATGACCTAACGATTCATTGAATGTCTTAAAGCGGTTAATGTCGATGAGCAGCAGATAAGGCGATTGGCTGATCTTGTTGATGTCCCATTGATTGATGCGCTTCGTCAGTCGATTGATCAGAAGTTCTCTGCCTGGTAATTGGGTCAAAGCATCGTATTGCGAGGCTTTGGATAAGGCTCGTTTATCTGCAGATTTTTGTCGAATATCCCGAATTACGGCAAGGTAACGCATTTCATTGAGACCAGGCAATTCGGTAATGGAGAGTTCCACTGGGATAATTTTTCCGTGGATATCCAAACCCTCTCCTTCTTCAACAAACTTGTGTCCTTGTTTGTATTCCTCGATGGTGGAGCTGAATTTCGATAAGTATTGGCGAAAGTGCTCGTTATAGGGTTTGGGAAGTAATTCGGAAACGTTCTTGCCGTCGAGGCCGTGATTCTTATAGCCGAATAAGGAGTTGAGTTGATGGTTGGTAATTAATAAATTGCCGTTTTTATCTGAAATAGCAATGCCGTCACGAGAGCGATCAAACAGGGTTTCCATTAGCAGCACTTGTGACTTCAGTTCGTGCATGACCCGATAGTTGGTAAGGATGCTGTTGAGCTTCGCTTCCAGCTTACCGATGGGGGCTGGCATAACGACACGATAGTCGTATTCATGAGCATTTAGCCAATACTCCGGGTCCACTTCGTCAATGATGTAGAGCATGTATAAATGCGGACTTTCACTTGCCACCAATGTTCGGATATTAGCTAATTCATCACCACTGGTTTGAAGGAAGCTGTCCCTGAGATCAACGATAATGAGGTCAGGTTCGCGTTTGGCTAAACACTCGCAGGTAATTTCATTGGATGAAAAAGAAGACGTGGAAAACTGCTCAAGCGAGACACAGTTAGGCTCGCACCAGAGTTTAATCTGATGAGAAAGTGAATGATCTTCTGTAATTATTATGGCATCCATTTCCCCAGTATAGACACCTCTATCAATTAGAAGTGTAAAAAACGGAAGCCTCTTGTCAGAAATTGTTAACAAGTGAAACGGGAGAAGGGGAGCTAAAACGATTGGATGCTGGACCTAAGGTGTTAGATACAAAAAGGCCGCTAATGAGGAATGCCGGACATAAGGTGAACTCTCTCGTCCGGCATGTTGATTCAGCTAATGACTGTTTAGCTAAAGATTTTAAGCTTCAATCGACGCTTCGTACGTTTGATGCATTGCTCCAGTGTCTGACTGATTTGTGAGTGAGCTTTGATCATACTGATTTGAGGCCAGGTTGCTCGTTGCCCGTCGATCATGAATTGCCTTAGCATTTCTTGCGTTGGGTTTTTAGTGATCATCATGTAATCGGACAACTTATAGGATGGCGCGATGGTTACGTCACCGTAGTAACGTTGCGCCATGACGGTATACGCATGACCGGCTGTTTGTCTCAGTAATTCTGTCGGCGCTTTTTTACGCAGGAAGTCGAACACGCCCTTACCGTGGTATTCCAGTTCGGATTTGATCATACGCCAAGGCAGGTTGCTCCATGACGGATCAGGTGGATGTCCACCTTCAGGAATGAAGGGCACAATGTGTGGGTTCGTCTGACTCACCACGTGATAGTTCACGTCGTACAAGTGCGTTAAACGTTCGATCGGTAAGTCACTTTTCACCGAGCCATCTACCCATCTGTGCAGTGGCAGATACGGGCTGAGTGCATTGTTGGCATTCTTTTGAATCAGGGTTGCGGGTGGGAAGATTCCCGGAATTGAACAAGACGCCAGTGACGCGCTCCAAATGGTTACATATGGAGAGGTGTAACCACACAATAAACGGGTCTTTTGGTTCTTGGATGCCGCCGGTGATACAGAAATGTTGATACTGCGTCCGCTGTGTTCGTAAGCTTCCTGGAAAGTGTAATCGCCCACGTTTTTACGGATGCATTGTTCCAGGTTTTTCGCGTCGTAAATACCACGTCCGAGCAATAAGCCTTTTAGTCCGAGGTATTTCCATGCTTGAAGATCGTGATCGTCTCTATCCAGTAATTCGGAGAGTTCGTCGTCGGTACGAGTACCGATGATACCAGCAATGATGGAGCCTACTGAGGAGCCGGCAATCACCTGTGGTAATAAATTGTGTTCCCACAAGGCTTTCACAACACCAAGGTGAAACAAGCCAAGGGTTGCCCCACCACTTAATAACAATGAAGGGCGACCAAAGCTCAACGAGGTATCTTCAAAGAAGCCCAGTTTTTTGTCCAGAGGCAGCGCGTCGATGTCGTTATCACAGAGGAAGTCCAGTGAATAACACACCTGGCTCACATAATCTTCAATCAGCTTTTTAGTGCCGATGTGACTTTTTTCATACAGCTTGTGGTTACCCATGTTACCCAAGTCGTGGTGCAAACCTTCACGAAGGGCACGAGTAAGCTGAGCCATATCGTTGGTGCGATGGCACAATCTCAGCTGTTCTAAACGACGGGATATCAGGGTGTAATCATAGAGGGAAGACTTGTCGATGCGTTTCCATTCATCGTTTCCTTCCAGGTGATCCAGTGAAAGCGCGGCGTTCTGCCATTCATCATAAGTTTCCGCATTAGCCATTTCCTGTTTTAGCTTTCGGATTAGCGCTTTTTTATTCCTCACTGAATACTCCTATCAAGATCAAGCGACGACGAATCATTACACAGCTCAATGTGCAGTGCAACGGGTCTTGAGCGGTTTGTTTTTAAGTTTCAGGTGTTCAACCAAAGTGAAGTATAGAAGGTGACACTTTAATGGGAAAAGTGTCCTAAGATGGTAATTTTCTTAGGGTTTTGCATTTTATTGGGGCAAATCGAACCCTGCTTCCTGCAAACGCTTGTAAGTGCAAACTTTATTTCTGCCAAATTTCTTAGCATCGTAGAGGGCTTCATCGGCCCGGTGTAACAAGCTGGCAATGTTGTCATCTTGCATCGTAGCGGTGGTCACGCCAATGGAGCAGGTAATAGATACGTCAATACCTTCATTGGTGGTCAGGCGAATTTCTGAAATGGCCAGTCGAAGTTTTTCACCGACATTTGTGGCCAGATACTCTGTGGTTTCTGGCAGCAGGACCACAAACTCTTCTCCGCCCAATCTGGCCATTAAATCTGTTTTCCGAAGGCAGTCGAGGCAGACATCGGTAAACGCTTTTAAAACTTCATCGCCAAATGGATGACCGTAGCTATCGTTAATTGTCTTAAAGAAGTCTAAATCCAACGCAAGAATGGAAAGCGGGGTTTGATAACGTTGTGCTCGCTCCAGCTCTTTATTGGCAATTTTCTCAAAACTTCGGCGATTACAAAGGCCCGTTAGGTGGTCGGTGGACGCCAGTTCGAGCAGTTGGCGGTTTTTCTTTTCTAATTCCTCGGTGCGTCTCTGAATGGTCTTGGCCATGTGGCGCTTGTTGGCATTCAGGTTATCCAGTGTCAGTGCTGAGAACTGCATGGTGAGCCCCATACACAAAACAAAGATCATGATATGAATCATGCTGATGTAGTTGTCGTCTGCCACAAACGGGCCGTTTCCGTTTGCTGTGGCAATGATGGTCCAGAAACTGACCAGGGTGAGTCCGATGCTTGAACCCGCATACCCCGTGTGAATGATTAAAATGAGGAAGATCGGAAGCAATAAATACAAGCTGAGTTCGGTGTAGGAAAACGAAATCGCACACACCGTCAGCAGGCAAGCAAGTGTTGCCAGACCAATTTTGATTTCTTTGAGTGTCCACGGGTCTTGTTTTACCAGCCAGTAGCTCTGATACAGAGCTACCACCAAAAAGATACCCAAGGTGTGTGCCATGGTAATAACGACGGTATTTTCAGCCCAGTTCTGAAGAACATTTAAATCATTCTGTAGGTAACCGGTTGCAATAAACAGCAAAACAATCAGCCAGACGGTAAAGGCGCAGGAAGCAAATGCAACCCGTAGGAAAAATGTCAGAACATCGGCGCCAGAAGAAATGCCGCGTTCTTGAAAGTGGCTGTTCCAGAACTTGTGGGCAATCCACCCCTGAAGCGTTTCTATTGCTGCAACCAAGGTGAGTACTGATAGTGACAGCAGTGCTCGATCATCGTCATAAAGGTAGGGGAGCTTAATCGTCAGCGACCCTAAAAAAACAGGCAGGGTTGCTAGGGGGCCGAGAAGTAATATAGCAAGAAAGGCGATGCCAGACGGCAGCCACACCACACTGATGTGACCTGGTGGAAAGCTCACAAAAGCAATGCCTAAAAATCCCGTGGCAACATACACAGCGTAGACAGCCATGTGCCATAGGTTGGGCTTAGAAATAGAGCCTTCCTGCTCTTTTGATAGCTTGCATTCCATCCAGAGGAGTCTTTTTTGATTATTTTAATGAGCAAATTATCACTAACAATTGGTTAAGTATTATTCGCTTCTCCCTGGATAGATGCAAGTACCTATTAGACTATTGGGTTTTTAAAATTAAAGGTTTGAAAAAATAAGGTTATAGCCGGGGTTAGGCTATAACCCCCAACTCATGCAATTGATGGATAAGCAGCTTCTGTTCAATCTTCTCTTTTTGAGTTTTTGCATCGGTCATCGACATGCGCTCAAGGAATGGTTGAACAGACTCTTCCTGGTGATGATGAGTGAATGCTCTGAACAAGGTTTTCAACAGATCCACCTTGTGTGTTTGTAAGGCTTTTAACTGTTTCAAACAGGCGCCAATTTGCAGCTCCTGATCAGTGAAATCTGTACCCAACGGGAATGCAGGGAACAGGTCTTGTTGACGGAATCGCTCAATGGTATTGCTGACAGCCTCTGGCAAGTTGTTGCGGAAGGCTTCAGGAATTTCATAGCTCTGCTCAATTTTTCCGTTCTGCTTAGCTTGCTCGAGTAATTCCTGCTGGAAGCGTGAATCGGTTACATTCAGCATGGCCTTCATGACGTCACAATCGGTTTTTCCTCGTAAGTCAGCCACACCATATTCAGTGATTACGATGTCTCTCAAATGACGAGGAATTGTGGTGTGACCATAGTTCCAAACAACATTAGAAGACACTTCTCCTTTGCTTTCACGGGTACTGCGAATTAGAAGAATGGATCGAGCACATGGCAGCGCATGGGCCATAGACACAAAGTTGTATTGACCGCCCACGCCACTGACAATCTTACCGTTGTCCAGACCGTCTGAAACAACGGCACCGTTCAGTGTGGCCATTAATCCGGTGTTGATGAAGCGGGCTTCTTTACGTTGTGCAATCACTAAATCTTCATTAATGAGCAGTTGATTTACATGGCCTACGCTGGTCATGCAAATGGCTTCAAGTTCTTCAATGGACATCTTATGCAAGGCATCGTAGAAATCTTGTGGGCCAAGGAAGAAACCACCGTGCATGATGATGCCGTGTTTTAACTTCTGGCCGATGCCACTGTGTTTTAGCTTCTCAACGATTTCATGTTCATGCGGGTCATTGCCTAGGGTACGGTTGTCCAGATAGATCTGACCGTGTTTCCAGCTGACTCGCTCATTGAAGATGCCAAAGTGTTTGGCTTTTAGTACCTGTTCTTCGTGGAATAAGTCTCCGAAGAAACCGGCTTTAATTAATTCATCCAGGCAGTTCGGTGTGAGCGTTTCTTGGATTTTTCCTTCATTGATCAGACGTTGGATATGCAGATCTTCGTAAACCTTGCGCTTAACAATGCCTTTTTTGATTAGGTGCAGGAATCCATTTACGAACATTTCGCTGGAACCATACAGCCCTTCTTTAAAGGGTGTGGTGTCACCAATCTTGTCGATGAGCTGTTGATACTTTTCCCGGCCAAGTGCATCTAACGCTTCGTTGTAGGTGGCGTTGTGTTCGTCTTTCAGTTGGCAAGCATACACAATGGCATCACCTAGTGAACCGATACCGATTTGGAGTGTGCCACCGTCTTTGACCAAGGCACTCGCGTGCATACCAATGGCAAAATCAACCGGGGTTACCGGCATATTAGGTGGCGCAAACAGAGTGGTGTAGTACTCTGGGTTATCAATCACCATGTCGAAATCGTCTTCGGACACTAGTGCATCGTTAAGCATGAACGGCATTTTCTGATTAATTTGCGCAACGATTTTGATGGTTTTTCCTTTCTTGCGCTCTTCTTCTATCAGAGGCAGTAGATCGACCGTAACGTCGGTATTACTGCTCAACGAAAGATAAGATTGGCCTTCGTATTCGCCACGACAAACTTGCTGAGCAAGCAGGTTTGCGCCTTGATCAATCATGTCCCTGGCAACGTGGGTATAGTTACTTGAAATGTAATGCTGCTGGGCATAGTCGTTGCCCATCATGCTGCCTGATTTAAAGAAAAATTCGCACAGTTGAATGTTGTCAGGAATCTGTTGCTTCTTCAGATCTTGAACATATTCAGGGGCGACATACCCGTCGAACAGACGATTGAAGACAGGTTCCAGGAATTTAGACTCTAAGCCAGGGGCAGGTTTTGGTCGCTCCAATGACAGTGCCGTAATAATGCGTAAAGAAATGCTCGCATCTTCCTTGGCTCTACGATACAGCTCGTTAATGAATTGTGTTGGCTTTCCGATTCCGAGAGGAATGCCTAGTACTATGTTCTTATCTAGTTGTTTGATTACGTCATCAACACATGCGGCTACATCACTGTAAGTTGCATTAGTCATTGTCATCCCCTGTTTAATCTTTGTTAATTGTTTTCACTACTGTATGCATAAAGCAGTTACTATCTGTTGATCTTAATCAATTTAATTTTGGTTAATTAATATACTGTTTTTGTTGTAGCTAAATGGTCATAAAACTAGTGTAGGAAGTATTGGTTGACCTAACAGAATAAGAATATTTAGACATGGAGGAATACAACATGACAACTGACTTTTTTAAAGACTTTTCTGAAAAAACCAAAGAGAACTTTGCACCTATCATGAAATTTAATGAATTGATGAGCGCATCGATCCAGGATCTGTTCCATGCACAAATGTCAGCAACTCAGCGCTACTCTGAGATGACAATGGAACAAGTGAAGGCGGCTTCAGAGATTCGTGATATGGAGTCACTTCAAAACTTCTTTCAAAAGCAAATTGGTACCTTCGAAGCACTTAACGAACAAGTCATGTCTGACCTGAAAGCAATGGCTGATGCTGGCATTAAATTTCGTCAAGATCTCGAAGCCATCATGAACCCTGCGGAAGAAGAGCAAGCAGAGAAGAAAGCTCCAGCCAAAGCGGCTCCTAAGCCATCGGCAAAAGCTTCCGCTTAATTGCTCGTCGTGTAGGCCCTGTTCCGGCCTGCACGATGCTTCCACTCAGTAAAATACATATTTGGTTGTCATAGTATATATGACAGCTTGTTTTGTGGCGGGTCGAAAAACCTGACTCTAAGACAGCATTGTGTTGTGTATTTTCTGAATTAAGTGACTTGATTGAATTTCAGAATTATTGAATTTCTGAATGTTAAATCTCTGAGTGATTCAATCTACGTTCGGCGAGACCGACTGGTGTGTCAGATGGATACCATGAACCCTTTTGAAAATCCTTATTGGAAAATGTCGCTAAAGGCCTTTGAAGACAGTCAACGGGCTTTTACCTCTTTTGCATCGAAAATGAATGCAGACCATAGCAGTATGCAGGCGGTAGCTACCGACGCAGCAGATGCTTATGCACGCTATGTACAGGAGTGCATCAAACACCCTTGGGCCATGACTAAACAGTCGGTTGGTGTAGGGAAAAACTACTTTCGAGTGATGAAACAATCTCTTTTTCAGTTGATGGGACGAGAGGTTGATTCTGTGGTTGAACCAGAAAAAGGCGACATGCGCTTTGCTCATCCTGACTGGTCGGCTAATACCTGGTTTAACTTCGTCAAGCAGATGTATCTGGTCACCGGACAAGCCTGGCTGGACAGCATTCACAACATTCCTGGGTTAGATGACCATGCGAGAACGCGTGCTGAGTTTTTTGTACGTCAGCTTGTAAATGCAATGTCACCCTCGAATTATTTGCTAACCAATCCAGAGCTGGTGCAGTTAACCGTGAAATCTCGCGGTAAAAATCTACTCAGTGGTCTTGAGCGTTTTGTACAGGATCTTGAGAAAAGTGCCGATGCCTTGAAGATCTCAATGACTGATGATCAAGCCTTTGAATTAGGAACCAACATTGCTACGACGCCGGGTAAAGTCGTTTATCGAAGCGAGCTGTTTGAGCTGATTCAATATACGCCAACGACTGAAAAAGTGGCTGAAAGACCCTTGGTGATCATTCCTCCTTTCGTGAATAAATATTACATCCTTGATTTGTCGGCCAAGAATTCTTTCGTTCGATGGGCAGTGGAGCAAGGTAATACCGTATTCATGGTGTCCTGGGTGAATCCAACTGAGGAACATCGAAATTTGGGCTTTGACCGATACGTAACAGAAGGCGTGCTAAAAGCGCTTGAGGCGGTTGAAGAGCAGACTGGCGTTCGTGAGGTCAACGCAGTGGGTTACTGCATCGGTGGAACTCTATTGATGACCTCTTTAGCCTATATGGCTGCTCGTCGTATGAAGTCACGAGTAAAAAGTGCCACCTTGTTTACAACCTTGACCGACTTCTCTGATCCGGGGGATATAGGGGTGTTCGTCGATGAGCATACCGTGAAGGCGATTGAGGATCAGAATAACCACAAAGGGTATTTTGATGGTCGGGTGATGGCCGTTTCCTTTAGCCTGCTCCGTGAAAACTCCTTGTATTGGAACTATTTTGTACAGAACTATTTGAAAGGTGAGTCGCCTGTTCCCTTTGATTTGCTGTATTGGAATTCAGACAGTACCAACATAACGGCGGCATGTCATAACGATATGTTGAGACGTTTCTATCTGGAAAATCAGTTGGTCAAACCTGGAGCCTACAGTGTCAATGGCACTAAGATTGATCTGTCGAAAATCACGACACCGCTTTATTTTATTTCTACTCATCAGGACCATATTGCCCGTTGGCGAATAACCTATGAAGGTGCCAAGATTTGCCGTAATAACAGCACCTTTGTGCTGGGTGAATCAGGTCATATTGCGGGGATTGTAAATCCTCCAGCCAAGAAAAAATATTCCTACTGGACCAACGAAACTCTGTGTGACTCAGCGGATGAGTGGCTTGATTTGTCAGAGCAACATTCAGGTAGCTGGTGGACTCATTGGGATGAATGGCTAGCGCCAAATAAAGGGAAGCAGGTTGAGGCACGTTCTCCGGAAGAAGGTAAGTTTGAGCTACTGTGTGATGCTCCTGGTACCTATGTGAAGCGCACGCTGGGTGTGAATAATTAACGTAAGTCAGCTTTCCAAAGCACAAAAATAAACGTAACTAAAAAAGGCCCATTGTGGGCCTTTTTTAGTTTGTTCTTTTATACGTTCAAGCGCGGGTATTTGTTGTGTAGCTCATGCTTCCAAGCGGATTCTTACTGAATCAGCCTTTATACAGCACTACCGCTTCGCCAGTAATCACAACGTCGCCTTCATCGTTTATACAGGTTGTGGATAACGTAATGATTGGTTTATCGTCACGAACCTCCGTGACTTCGACAGTTGCAGTGACTTCCTGATCTAGGTACACCGGCTTTGTAAATTTCAGATCTTGCCCTAAATAAATTGTGCCTTCGCCCGGGAGATGTTTACCTAGTAATCCGGAGAATAAACTCGAAACGAGCATGCCGTGCACAATACGTTGACCAAACATGGATTGCTCCGCGTACTTGGGATCAAGATGTACAGGGTTAAAATCGAGAGATAATTCAGAAAATGTTCCAACGTCATGCTCTGTAAATTTTCGGGTAACTGAGGCTTTTTGACCTACACGTATTTTCGACATACCTACTTTCCTTAGTTAAATTACCTTGGTGTTATCTTTATTTTTAGTTTCGCTTTCCCCTTTAGGTAGGCTCTTTTAATATACGGCTCTCAAATTACGCTTTAATGATTTAGATCACTTTTTGATCGATCTGGGCGCGAAGACTGCACAGTTTTTTGATTAACAGATACAGGTAAGAAATATGTCTCAGCAATCCCCCGTTCTTGGATTTATTGGCATTGGTTTAATGGGCAACCCAATGACCAAACGGTTATTGGCCGCAGGCTTCCCAGTGAATGTTTGGAACCGTTCGGTGGATAAATTAGCTGCTGTGGTTGATGCTGGGGCGATCGCTAAATCTTCGATTGTGGAGCTGGTGGAAGCTTCCGATGTGATCATGCTGTGTGTATCTGATACTGATGCAGTTCGATCGGTGGTCTTTGGTGAGGGGGGCGTGGTGGATGCCGTTGAAGGCAATACCAGCGCAAAAACCCGCCTCCTAATCGATTTCTCCAGTATCGACCCTGAACAAACTCGCGAGATGGCACAAACACTTAAACATCGTACCGGAATTGAGTGGGTAGATAGCCCTGTTTCAGGTGGTGTAGCTGGGGCAGAACAAGGCACGTTAGCCATTATGTGTGGTGGCGAAGAAAGTGTAATTGAGCAGGTGACGCCAATTCTGGAACCGCTGTCGCAGCGAGTTACACGTATGGGGCCTGTAGGAAGCGGTCAGGTCACTAAAATCTGCAATCAGATGATCGTGAGCTGTAACGTACTGGTGATGGCTGAGGTAATGGCGATGGCCGAGAAAGCCGGGGTGGATTCCTCTCAGATTCCGCAGGCCTTGAAAGGTGGTTTTGCTGATTCGATTCCTCTTCAGTTAACGGGGCCGAGAATGGCAACCAGAGATTTTGATGAGGTGAAATGGCACGTTAAAACCTTGTTGAAGGATTTGGACATGGCTAATCATTTGGCTAAAACACTCCAGTCCTCGATTCCTATGGCTGGATTGGGCGCTGAATTAATGCGTATGCACGGCAGTAAAGGCAATATGGATCAGGACCCATGTACCTTGATCGAACAATACATTTCGAAGAATTAATATCGTGCGGAATCCATCTAACCCATCGTCAAATCAACATAAGGTCGAAAAGGTAACCAGATCATGAAATTGTGTGCAAATTTATCCCTAATGTTTACTGAGGTTCCTTTACTGGAGCGTTTTGCCAAAGCTCGTGCCTGTGGGTTTGATGCAGTGGAAATCCAGTTTCCTTATGAAGCAAGTATTGATGAGTTGGTGAAAGCCAAAAATGTAGCTCAGGTTGAAGTGGTATTAATCAATGTACCTGCCGGTGATTTGATGACAGGCGGAGAGGGTTTGGCTTCGGTCCCGGAATTAACAGAAGAATACTCACAGGCCTTGGCTCAATGCATTGAATACGCTACGGCTTTAAATGTGAAGGCGGTAAATGTACTTGCAGGACGTTGCTTAACTGCAGAACAAGAATCCAAATATTGGCAGACCTTTGAATGGAACTTATCGCGTACTGCGGATGCTTTGGCGGAGCATAAAATTCTCACCACGTTTGAAGCCATCAACACCAAAGACATGCCTGGTTTTCTGGTGCATCGTGCCGAGCACCTATGGTCTGTAATGTCTCGTGTGAATCACCCGAATGTGAAAGCACAGTATGACCTCTATCATATGGCGATGATGGGCGAAAATCTTTGGCATGACTTGTCTACCAGATCAGATCAGATCGGTCATATTCAGTTTGCTGATATGCCAGGTCGAGGGGAGCCAGGTACCGGTGGCTTGGCCTTGAAACAGTTCTTCCAAATCATTGAAGACAGTACCTACGATGGTTATGTCGCGGCAGAGTACAAGCCAACCCAGCAAACTGAGAAAACCTTAAACTGGATGGGGCCAAGGGTGATGCCGTCTTAAGAGAACGCAGAACCTTGTAGTTAAAGAATGGCCAATGGTGAGTGCCTCTGAGTCTAAATTCGTATCTGGTATTTAGAAGATCTCCCAGGTCATTCGCTTCTTTTGGTAGGTTATTGATAGCATTCTTATTTTTTGTTAGTTAGGTCACATTCTGTCGTTATGTCTATCTGATTCTCAGTGGTAAAGTTGCGCACCAACGGACTAATCAAACATTACCAAAGGATCAGGTATGTCAGATCAAATTCAACTATGCCTTAGTGCGTCCAGCACTACCCAAACCCCATGTTTTCCTGGTGACCAGCCATCGGCTGAGAAGTTTAAATTGGATAATCCTCATATCTCCGGCCCGGTTATCCAAAAGGGAACTCCTTACATTATTCGTCCAAATACCGGAGCGCATCAACAACCTTGGCAACAAATGAGACCAGACTTAGCGCTGATGTTTAAGAAGATTCAGTCTTTGTCTGCTTCTGAAAGACGAAACATTTCTGAAATGAATGAGTACTTCGGGACGGACATGTTATTGGCGCTGTCTGAAGTTTATGAAAATGAAATTCAACCTTTGGCGCAATACACTCAAAACTACATGACGAACACGGTCATGCCTATAGCTGTTAATGAATTTCCAGGCGTGTCTGGTGCAGCCGCAACCGCCATGGAAAGCCGTATGAGTCAGTTTGCTAAGTCGGCACTCAAATATCAAAAAGCGTTGGAGCAAGTACGAGCGGCCCATATTGCTAAGGTACCTAAAATGGAACTGACCAAGTTGGAGCAAAAGGCTAGACTGCTTCACAAAGAGTTTAATGCAAGGTTCCAGGCCGAAATTAACAAATACATGGGCAAAGCCGGTAAACGCGGTAACGTTTGGACCAACGCGGAGCGTGGGATTAATCAGGCCAAGGGCGCCAGAACCAGTAAGCCAATCACGTTGTCTTCGATGAACGAGTTTAACTTAATTAGAAAGTTTGAGAAGGTTGCGAATGTCGGAGGAAAGTCGATGATTATTTTGGATGCAGGCCTTCGTGTGAGTAATGTTTATAAGGATTACCAAACTGGAAAGGATTGGCAACGTACCTTGGTGACGGAAAGTGTAGGCTTTGGGTTGGGAACAGCTGCTGGAGCATACGTTGGTGCCCATGTCGCTACAGCTGCTATGGGAGTATTTTTAGCTGCTACTCCTGTTGGATGGGTATTTGTGATTGGTGCAGGTATAGTGGCTGGTTATGCTGTAGCTAAGGGGGTTGATTATGGTGGTAAAGTTGTTGCTGGCGCCTTGTATGATCGTAGTTCGGCCATGAGCTGGTTTTAAATGTAAAGGTGGTAGTGATATATGGATGACTTCTCTATTGAAGAAATTTGGGCGTTTGTGGTAGTCGGGATTTTTTTGGTATCAGGGGTGCTGGGATTTATTTTTAGAAAAATTTCAGTTGACTACATTGAAGAACAAATGGCGAAGGAAGGAAAAGAGCCTCCTTTGTGGGACAAAGGGATCGGTGCTCGAGTAAGTGCATATGCAACTCTGATTATAATCAAAAGATATCCAGTAAAGTCTTTCATAGATTCAGAGTCAATTTTACGGTTTGCTCGTAAGAAAGATTGGTACTTGGCTGTATGCTTTATTTCGACCTTAAACATATCTATGGTTCTAGCTGTTGTATTCTATTTTTTGTATGGCCCTACTGAGTGACTTGCTCTGTTTTCAAAACTTGAACTTCAAAATCTAAAAAGGCGATCAAACGATCGCCTTTTTAGTTTTTGAATCGAGCACTTAAGCCGGATCAGCCACGGATTGAGTGGCCGGACTGCTTTGTTCCGATTTCAATTGCGTGATTAACTGATCCTTTTCTTGCCATAGCGCGCTGATCCAGTCTTGGAAGTCAGCTCTGAATTCTGGATCATTGGTGTAATCACCTTCCAGTAGCTCTGGAGGAATAATCACTTCTTCTACCACGATGCGTGCTTTATTCACCTTGCCACACATGAACGACCAGTAATCCATCGGAGTGCCTTCTTCATAGACGATGGTGATGTTGACCAGTTTATTGATTAATCCATCCATGGCCTCCAGTGTGAAAGCTGCACCACCGGCTTTGGGTTTCAGTAAGTGCTTGTACGGTGAATTCTGACGCTTGTGCTTGGCTTCCGTAAAACGCGTACCTTCCAGAAAATTAAAAATGGCGACTGGATTATGCTTGTACTTTTCACACGCTTTACGCGTGGTTTCCATATCCTTTCCTTTCAGGTGCGGGTTCTTTTCCAGAAATTCTTTCGAATAACGTTTCATGAAAGGAAACTCTAATGCCCACCAGTTCAGGCCCATGATAGGCACCCAGATTAATTCTTGTTTTAGGAAAAACTTAAAGAACGGAATCTTGTGATTGAAGATGTGTTGCAAGATGGTGATGTCAGACCAGGATTGGTGATTGGACGTCACTAAATACCAACCGTCGTGGTTGAGTTGCTCTAAGCCTGTTACCCGATAATCAAGTTTTTGAATCAAGTGCATCCAGCCGCTGTTACAAGAGATCCAGTTCTGCGCGATACGTATGACCAAAAAGTCCGTCACCTTTCGTGCTGCTTTGAAAGGGAGCAATAATTTAAATATCGCCGCAGTAAACAGTAGTGGCGTCCAGATAAGGGTATTAGTAATCAAAAGAATACTGGCAAGGATTCCTCTGAGAGTCGGTGGTAAAAAGCTAAGCATGATGAACCTGTTTTTCAGCTAACACGTGTTAGCTAATTCTAAGATGACTTTATTTCAAATCCAAGTGAATAAACGGACTTTTTGGGAAATGTCGGCCTTGTTTTTGGGCGTACATGACCTTATTGATGTTGGCGATTTTGCTCTTTTTTTATTCAAAACGAAAGAGCTTACTTCAGGAATCAGTGGCTCACCATAACAAATGTTAAGAGGCGTGTTTATTCGTGAAAAATGAGAGGGGGAAAGGAAGAAGAGGGCACAGGTGTGCCCTCTGTGGAGATTAAAGCAGTTTTTCCGCAGCCTGTTTGGCCTGAATCGCAGTAAGGGCAATGGTGTAGACAATGTCTTCAACCAGCGCACCGCGAGACAAATCGTTTACCGGTTTTCTCAAGCCCTGAAGCATTGGGCCCACGCTGATTACATTGGCACTACGCTGAACGGCTTTATAGGTGGTGTTACCTGTATTGAGATCCGGGAAGACAAAGACGGTCGCCTGGCCTGCTACCGGGCTGTCAGGGGCTTTGCTCTTGGCTACGTTTTCAATCGCGGCGGCATCGTACTGCAACGGGCCATCAAGAATCAGATCAGGGCGTCGTTCCTGAGCGATTGATGTTGCCTGGATAACTTTTTCTACGTCCGCACCTGACCCTGATTTTCCTGTGCTGTAGCTGATCATCGCGACTTTCGGATCAATACCAAAGGTTTTCGCGGAGTCGGCACTCTGAATCGCAATGTCTGCCAATAGTTCTGCATCCGGGTCCGGGTTTACTGCACAGTCACCGTAGACCAACACTTGCTCAGGCAGACACATAAAGAAGACTGAGGATACTTGTTTTGCATCCGGGCTGGTTTTGATCAACTGCAGTGCAGGACGAATGGTGTTGGCGGTGGTATGAATAGCACCGGAGACTAATCCGTCCACTTCATCCATAGCCAACATCATGGTGCCCATAACTACCGTATCTTCCAGCATGGCTTCTGCCATTGGCGCGGTGACGCCTTTGTGTTTTCTTAATTCAACAAACGGAGAAATGTAGTTATGACGTACTTTATCCGGATCAATGATCTCGATATTGGACGGTAACTCAATGCCCTGGTTTTTGGCGATCTCAAGAATCTTTTCTTCTTTACCAATCAGAACACAGTTGGCGATGCCTCGTTCCTGACAAATCGCTGCGGCTTGAATGGTACGAGGCTCTTCTCCTTCCGGAAGGACAACACGCTTGTTAGCCGCTTGAGCACGTTTTACTAACTGGTAGCGGAATGCTGGTGGTGAGAGACGACTTACTTTTGGCAATTTAAGTAGGTCACGCAAGCCTTCGCCGTCGATATTCCCAGCAACTGAATCCATCACTTTGTTGATTCGGTCAGTGTCGTCTGTAGGTACTTCGTTGTTCATCAGGTTTAGACGGCTTACCGTTGAGAAGCTGTCCAGGGTGGACTTCATAACAGGAAGGCCGCTTTCCAGCGCGGGTCTGCACAGCTCAATGATACTGTCTGGTGGTGTGTAGTCGCCGGTCACAACCAAGCCCGCCAGTGGAACCCCTTTTAGTGCCGCAAGGGATACTGCCATGATGATGTCGTGGCGATCGCCAGGGGTGATGATCAAAGAGCCAGGTTTCAGGCTTCCAGCCATATTGGCCGCAGTGCGTGCGCACAATGCCATGTGATCAACCCGTCGTTCGTCCGCCGCCCCTTTATAAACAAATTCGGCTTTCAAATGGTTGCATACATCGGTGGTGCGTGGCGACATTAAATCCGGTGACCACGGAATGGTGCCGAGTAAGCGGTGGTGACCATGGAAGATATTCAGTGACTTGATGACATCCACTTCATCCACATCAACGTCCGCATTGGTGATGCTTGTGCTTTCCACCAAGGTGGCTTTTGCGGTCGGGCTATTAAGCTTATTGACGATCACGCCAATCACTTTGTTTTTCTTACCGGCGCCGAACAGGCTGCTGGTAATGGTAATTCGATCTTCAAGTTCTTTATAACTACCAAACATGGTCGGTGTTGCAGTCAGCAATACAGAGGCATCTAAAGACTGAGCCATTTCAACGTTCAGTTTGGCAATGAATGGTTCGTTTTCAGGAACCAGACCTTCAATGATGACCACGTCATAGTCTTCAGCCGCTTGCTCGGTCAGACCGACCACTTCTTCCATCAATCGATTCAGCTTGCCGTCGCCAATCAGCTTTTGGGCGTATTTTAGAGACAAAGGCTGAGGTGGTTCTAGGGTGGTTGTGTTTTGAACGATGCGAGTGGAGCGTTCAGGGCCTTCGTCGTACTTATGCATTTGGGCAATGGGTTTAACAAAGGCAACTTTTAGCCCTTGTTCATCCAGTGCGCGAAGTAATCCGACGCTGATGGATGTAAGACCGGTACTGGAGCTTACCGGTGAAAGAAAGAGTTTTGTAGCCACAGCAGATATCTCCTGCTAACAATAAGTATTTGTAATAAAGAATATTTAGTAACAGTGGTTTGTAACGCGCTAATTATTCACCGGCAGTAACACAGGTTTGTGTGTCTTTTGCGATCATCCATTCTTCGTCGGTATTTACCACGTAGGCTGGGGTTGATCCGGCTTGAGTAATTAAGCCCAATTGGCTCTTACCGGCTAGTTCATTCTGTGATGGGTCGAGTTGGAATCCGAGAACTGTCAGTTGTTCCAAAACACGCTGACGAATGGATACCGAGTTTTCACCGATGCCACCCGTAAAGATTAATCCGTCCACATGACCCAGAGGCACAGCCAACGCCGCAATCTGTTTTGCTAATCGGTAGCAGAACACCTGAATGGCTATTTCGGCCTGTTGGTTACCTTCACTAGCCGCTTGTTCAAGGGTACGCATGTCATTGCTTAACCCTGATAAGCCCAGCAAACCACTCTTCTTATTAAGAAGCGTGTTTACTTCATCAATGGTCATCTGAGTTTGGGTGCATAAGAAGTGATGCAGGCTTGGGTCAACATCGCCACTGCGAGTCCCCATAACCAAACCTTCAAGTGGTGTCAGACCCATTGTGGTATCGACACTTTGACCCGCTTTAATGGCTGTGGCACTGCAACCGTTGCCTAAGTGTGCACTGATTAAATTCAGCGAGCTTAATGGTTTCTCAAGTTTTTCAGCCAGAGCCATAGAAACGTATCTATGACTGGTGCCGTGGAATCCATAGCGACGAACGCCTTCTTTTTGATAGAGCTCGTAAGGCACTGGATATAGATAAGCCTGGGCCGGCATCGTTTGGTGAAAGGCGGTATCAAACACTGCGACATGAGGTACCTTATTAAGTAGCTTTTGACTGGAACGAATGCCAATCAGGTTGGCCGGATTATGAAGTGGTGCCAAATGATTGCAGCTTTCAATCGCGTTTAGTACATCCTCATTAATAATGGTTGATGCGGTGAAATGTTCACCGCCATGAACAACTCGATGGCCTACTGCCTGAATGCTGTCTAGCAGATTTTCTTGCTGTAAATAATTTAGGATGGTTTCCAGCGCTTGGTCGTGCTCACCACCACTAATATCAAAGGTCAGCTTGTTTCCATTGGAGGTTTTAATGGTCACAATGGCTTCTGCATCACCTAAGCGTTCTGCCAACCCGGATATCGGTTGTTCACCACTTTGACTGTTAACGACTGAGAATTTGAGGGAGGAGCTACCGCAATTGATAACTAAAATATTTGAGCTCATAAAGAAAGAAATTCCTCGTATCGAGTAGAATTAGGCGGGTATTCTAATGACAGTTCAAGACAAGTTAATGATTACCGTCAATGAAAAATACAACAATGAGAAGGAACACCCAGTCTAAAACCAAATTCACTATAGAATAGACAACTGATTAAGATAGTAGGTTATTCATGTTGCTTTAGACTGTAAACAACTAAAACTTGTTATACTAACAACCACTTATAAGATCTGTAGAAATCAAACTATTGAGGGTTAAGATGAGAGCATTGTTAATCATGCTTGCGACGTTGACTTTGGTTGCGTGTGCGGCGCCTAAAAAGGAGATCTCAGAAGCTGAACGTCAGCAGCAAGCGGTTCAGTGGGCGATTTCAGAAGAAGTAAAGCTGCGTCTAGTAGCATCTGATTGTGCTCAGTTGGATGGGATTTTGGAAGCGGCTGCGAATTATGCCGTCCGTGATTGGCATGTTCGTAACGGAGAGTTGATTCAATCTGCGGATGAACACTTCACTTATCACATGTCGATGTTTAATAACGGCAACTGGGAAGGCGCTACTGCCATGTCCCAACAAATGGTCTATGCAGCGGTACAGCGTGCGGAACAGGCAGCTCGTCAAATGATTCCGGCAGAATCCAGTGACAAGCGCAGTGTTTGTTTGAAAACACTGGATCAATATAAGCAAGGTGGTTTTGATCTGGTCAAAATTAACCAGGCGATGGCGGCTCAACTGGGAGATCTTAAAAGCAACCGTTCTTTGAAGGATGAAAAACTTCGTCTTCAACAAGCGGTTGTTAAAAAAGCACCGCGTTCTGGTCGTTCATTGTACGTTGTTGAAAAGTTTTGGGCCAAGAAAGGGTGTGAGCGCGGTGCTGTGAGTGTACTTGTGGCAAAATGGCCGGATGAAATTTATCAGGGCAGTTGTAAAAACGAGTCTGTGGTTATTGCCTGTAAGTGGGGCAATTGTAAGGAGTTAAAGTAGTATGAAATTACGAGTAATGCAGATAAGCATTTTACTCAGTGGCGCGGCGCTGCTATCAGCGTGCGGCGATGACATGCAGTTATTAAATGATGAAAGAGTGTTGTTTGGCGGATGTCATAATGCCTATCAAATGGTAGTGAAAGGGCAACCTCAAGCGATGTTACGTGCTGATGCTGTTTTTACGGCCGAAGCGACAGGTGAACACTATCTGACCCTTACCAAAGGGGAAGACGGCTTGGAAGTTGACCTGACAAAGTGTGACTCAGAGTCACTGACTATGTTTGATCAGCCTGTTGAATCGATTGAAGGGCCGGCAGGACGAGTGATTGGCAAGCTTATTCGCTAGACGTTAATTCACTGTAGATTTGGACGGCTATCGTTAACGATTTGAACCTTAATGGTTTGACCGTCTTAACAACGAAAAAGGGAGATTACCTTCATGGATAATCTCCCTTTTTGTTTTCACTGAAAAGTGATCTGTGTTTTGGACCAAGGTAGATGATCACATTCAACAACCGTTCATCCGGTATCAGACTAATTTCGTATTATTTTGCTGAATTGATTAAAAAGCGATCAATTGTGGTAGCTGATTCACATATTTTGGTCATTAAATGACCTATTATTCGTTTCGTCAGCTGGTGAACAGTTTGGAGCTTACCTCGGATGGGTAAGCAAGTGGAAGATCACAGCTGCAAGAGTGTAAAGATTTAGAAAGTCCTCCCGAAAAGGCGACCCACAAGCAATTGTGGCAAGCAAAGTCCTGGTCCCACGTGGATATCCGGATTGCCGAAGGAGTGATGACCGTTGAGGGCTTTCATATGTTGTATAGAGAGTCCTCAAATGAAAAATGCTGTATCTGCGTTCGCGCACACTATTCCTTCGTCTGTTAAAACCCTTGCTCTAACGTCTGCTGTATCACTGGCAACAATGGGCGCATCAGCAACCACACTTACCAATACAATCGGTCAACAAGACACCTTGGTTGTGATGGTGAACTTCCAGGACGCGCCAAGCAACATGCCGTTCAACGAAGCAGACGTAGCAAACGCCGTATTCAATCAAGCAAGCGATTTTTTCTACGAGAACTCTTATCAACAAACCTGGTTAGCGGGTGATGTGACCGGCTGGCACACCATCGCAATGAGCTCTAGCTCATGTGACACTTACCAAATTCAAGCGTTGGGCAAACAAGCGGCAGCGGACAGTGGTGTTGATATCTCTGCGTATGACCGTTTTGTGTTCATCATGCCTCAGAACAGCGCTTGTGGTTTCAGCGGTTTGGGTGACATCGGTACTTACCCTTCAAACTCATGGATCAATGGTTCTATCGACTACAAATTGATTGCTCACGAAATGGGTCATAACTTTGGTCTGACTCACGCAGGTTCTTTGAACTGTGGTGAATTGGCACTTGGTGCAGACTGTGCCGTGTCTTTGAAAACACACATGTTGGACATCATGGGTAACCTTGACGCCGGTCACTTCAATGCACACGCAAAAGAACGTCTAGGTTGGTTGCACAACGGTAACATGACCACGGTTGAAGAAAGCGGCAGCTACAGCATGGACGACGTTGAATCAACGTACGGTGTGAAAGCATTGAAAGTGCGTCGTGGTACAGACGCAGCGGGTCAACCGACTTATTACTATCTGGAAGCGCGTAAGGCACAAGGTCATGATGCTTTCCTGGCAACCCAAGGTAATGCGGAAGAGGGTATCTCTTTTAGCGTAACCCACGACAGCTATGCAAACGAAGCATTCCAATTGGATATGACGCCGAACAGCACCAGCTGGGGTGATTTCGATGACGCTGCACTAACTGCAGGTAACAGCTTCACTGACACAGACACTGGCGTAAGCTTCATCACCGATTACGTTGATGCGTTCGGCGCGGGCGTGACCATCACCTTCGACGGTGCTGCAGCGGCTCCAGCTCCGGTATGTGCACCATCAGCACCTAGCATTGCGGTGATCTCTGGTTCAGTAACGGCAGCGGCGGGTGACACAGCAAACTACCAAGTAGCGGTAACTAACAACAGCAGCGATGCGTGTGCAGACAGCACCATTAGCCTTCAGGCAGCAGTACCAGCAGGTTGGAATGCAGCATGGGCGAACAACAGCGTAACGGTAGCGGCAGGTACCACCAAGACAGTAACTCTAAGCATTGCATCAGCAAGCAACGCAAACGCAGGTGACTACGTGATTGGTTTGATGGCAGACAGCGTAGAAGGTCAATCAAACTCAGCGGTATACTACACAGTAGAAGCAACAGCAGCAGCGAACAGTGCTCCAGTTGCAGTAAACGACGCAGTAACCATCACCAGCAAACAAACCGTAACCATCGCAGTATTGGCAAACGATTATGACGCAGAAGGTGATGCATTGACGGTAATCGAAGTAAGCGGTGCAGCAAAAGGTTCAGTAAGCATCAACAACGACGGTACTGTGACTTATGTTCCTGGTAAGCGCTTCAAAGATGTAGACAGCTTCAGCTACACCATCACAGACGGTGACAAGGTAGCGATCGCAACAGTAAGCATTACTCTACAGGCAGACACTACAACTTCAGGTGATACAACAACTGACACAACAACTACCAAAGGTGGTAAAGGAGGTAAGAATCGCTAAGATAATTCTCTCTCAACAATACACACTCTAAATAAAAAACGGTGACAGGATGTCACCGTTTTTTTTGTTTGGCGTTTCGCTAGAGCACAAAAGTCCGTAGTGTAACGCCGGTGTTGAGCACAGAGCCCAATCGATTAGCTCTTTTTCCGCTTCAATGGCGCCATGCCATCGGCGTTGCCTTTGAAATTGCCAAGCTTAGGTTTAGTCGCCGTTCTCTTTTTGCCTTTTGAATAAGGATTAGCTGATTTCTTCGGTGCTAAAGGATCATTCTCAAGAGGAATGTAGCGATCCAGATAGTCTCGAATAGCATTAAGCGACTCGGTATCTTTACCTGATGAGACAAAAGATACAGCGGTGCCCTTGCGTTCAATACGACCCGTTCGACCAATGCGATGGACATAATCCTCTGGCTTAGTTGGCATATCGAAGTTGATTACACGGTTCACGTCTAACACATCCAAGCCACGCGCTCCCAGGTCTGTGGTCACAAGTGTGCCTTGCGCAAGGCTTTTGAATTTCAGCATTGCATCTTCGCGTGCATTCTTAGCCATCTTGCCATGCAAAGAAACTACTTCCAGCCCTTGTTCGTTAAGACGTGCAGAAAGTTGTTCCACCGCAGCGCGTGACGTAATGAAGACGATATTCTTAAGCTTCGACTGTTCTTTGATCAGGTGAGTCAGCAGGTCAAATTTCTGAATAATGCCTTTGAGGCGATAGAAATGCTCGGTAATGTTTTCCAGCGGTTGATCCACCGTATCGACGATGTGTTCAACCGGCCCAGTCATGACAGTTCGCGCGATTTCCAAGGTATCTGGGTGATCCAGCGTTGCGGAGAACAGCAAGGTTTGTCGTTCTGCCGGACATTGATCAATGATGTAGTTCAAATCATCCCGAAAACCCATGTCCAGCATACGGTCAGCTTCATCAAGAATCAGTACTTCGAGTCTGCTGTAGTTAACGATGCCACTTTGAGTGTGATCAATCAGACGACCTGGAGTCGCTATCAAGAAGTCGATAGGTTTCTTTAAGAACTTTTCCTGATCTTTCAGATCTGACGCATTGCTCATTAATTCAACACGCAGATTGGTAAAAGTTAAAAGTTCTTTGAGTTTTTTGAATAACTGATGAGCCAATTCTCGGGTTGGACTCATAATTAAACAACGAGGTCCTCGGACATCTCTTTCGGCAGGCTTAAGAAGACGCTGGGCGACCGGTAGCATAAACGCCAATGATTTTCCTGAGCCGGTACGTGCACAACCAATGACATCTTTCTTATTGAGAATGTCGCCAATGACAGCCTCTTGAATTGGGGTTGGCGTTCGGAAACCGTTTACGCTTAACGCTCGGGTAAGGGAGCGGTCGAGTTGAAAATCTTTAAAGTTGGCAATATCAGAAGAGGTCATTCAGTTACTCTGTCTTAGGTCTATGAATCGATGGTTTGAGTAGGTGGCTATTGTAAAAACTTAGCTATTCCAAGTATTAATTTGCTCAAACATCGTTGTTTGTATTGATCGTTGCTTGTATTAATCGTTGCTTGTATTAATCGCGATTTACAGTAATTGCGGCTAAGTATATACCAGTGCAATGAAACTGGCAGCTCGGCGATTTGGGTTAGTAACATTTTCGGCAGATACATGTTCGCTTGATCTGTTATCGGTAGATACTGCCCCGGACGAGAATCCCCGCGAAAATAAGACCCGCACCATTTGCCAGCATGTCGAGCAGCGAGAATGTGCGATACCCACTCAAACCTTGCAAGACTTCAATAATAAATCCAAAAATCAGTAATGCTGGAAAAAGCCGTGTGAAATATGATGGCTGTGGATAACTCTTGGCCGCAAAGAAACCCAAAATGGTGTAGTTGGTAAAATGCACCAGCTTATCGAAGTGCGGAATGCCTGAATGCGAAGAGGATGGCATAAGGCATACTACAAGTGTGGCTACCAGTAGGCCATATAATGCGCATTTGAAACCTTGAATCTTCATACCGAGATAATATCCGTTACTAAGATCTGCTTATCCTGGACTCGCCACTTAATGTCCAAATCATAGAGCTGGATAGAAAAATCATCCCGATTGGCTTTGGCTTTCATGTAAGCAGGCCTTGGGTCTTGTGCCAGCACTTGGTAGATAAATTCGGTTAGGTTTGGGTAACGGTTTTCTAGGTGAACCAGTTTTGATTCTACTGTGGATGAAAGTTCAACAGACAGTGTCGTTTCCGGGGCTTGTTCAAATATTCCTGCATTGGCCTGTGGTAACGCATCGCTGTAAGGGATATAGGGCTTAATGTCGAGAATAGGTGTTTGATCAAGAAGGTCGTGTGCGGCAATGTGAAGTTTTACTTGCCCTTGTTTGATTTCCAATCCCTTAAATTGAACTACCGATAAGCCAATGTTGTTTGGTCGGAAGTTGGAACGCGTGGCAAAACAGCCGATCTTTTTGTTACCACCCAGTCTCGGGGGACGAACACTCGGTTTCCACTCCTTATCCGCAGTCTGATGAAAGTAAAACTCAAGCCAAAGGTGTGAATATTGTTCGATGCCTTCAAACGCCTCAGGGCGATTGTACTTCCCTAGAATTTCTATAACGCCAGATGCATGAGTAACTAATCCCGGTTGTCTGGGGATACCGAACTTTTGTTTGTAGGGAGAATGAACGATGCCGATAGGTTCTATGGTCAATTGCATAGTGAGTCTGTGTGGCTGCAAGTATGTCTGGTCGGTGGCAAGGATGGTCAACGATATGGTTGGTGACGATATGGTTGGTAAAGACAGGGGGCTTATTGTAACCCTTTTAAAAGGTCTGGGGTACGCTCGTCTTTACATAAAAGGTCGATGAACTCATCGGCAGGCAATGGCTTACTGAAATAGAAGCCTTGCATGTAATTACAGTTGTGGTTGATCAGGAATTGCAATTGACTGCTGTTTTCAACGCCTTCGGCAAGAACGGTGAGTCCGAGCTTGTGCGCCATCGCGATAACGGCTGTGGTGATCGCTGCATCGTCCTGGCTGCGATTAACATCTTTGATGAAGGATCGATCGATTTTCAGTTTATCGATAGGGAATTCTTTTAGATACGCCAGTGAAGAATAGCCTGTACCAAAGTCATCAATCGCTAGGGTGATGCCTTTGTCATGAAGCTGTCTGAGAGTTTCTTTGGTGGACTGTACGTTTTCCATCAACATACTTTCGGTTAATTCCAGCTCAATGCACTCAGGCGGTAAGGTATGGTTGTACAACGCGGATTCCAGTTCCTGGATCAATTGATCCGATCGTTTAAATTGATATGCGCTGAGATTGATCGCAACTTTGAATGGCCCGGTAACATGGGCCATGAACTCGCGGCAATAAGCGCACGATTGATGCAGTACCCAGTTTCCTAACTCGGCAATCAATCCGGTTTCTTCTGCAAGTGGAATGAACTGAACCGGGGAAATCGGACCGCGTTCAGGGTCGGTCCAGCGAACAAGCGCTTCCGCGCCGACCACCTCACCAGTAGTAATATCGACTTGAGGCTGGAAGTGAACATCCAGTTCTTCATTTTGTATCGCTTTACGAAGACGGTGTTCCATATCCAAGCGTTTAACAGCCTGAGTGTTCAACTCCGGTGTGTAAATATGGTAAGAGTTGCCTTGCTCTTTTTTAGCCTGGTACATCGCAAGGTCGGCATTCTTTTGCAGCTCTTCTACCGTCTGAGCATCTTGCGGGAATAACGTAATACCGATACTGCCCGTCAGCACCACGGAGTTATCACTGATGATGGTGGGCAGTGAAATTGTTTCCAGTACGCTGTTCACCAGATTAACGATCGACCCTTTAGCTAACACATTCGGAATGAGAATGGCGAATTCATCGCCGCCTAATCGAGCTAACGTATCGTCGGGTGTCAGATGTTCAGTTAAGCGTTCGGCAATTTGTTTCAGCAGGCGGTCACCGCTTTGATGACCCAATGAGTCATTGATGTGTTTGAAACCGTCCAGATCAAGATACATCAAGGCCATGATGTTCTTCGATTTATTCTCTTCAATCGCCGATTTCATTCGTAACGTTAACAGATTTCGGTTCGGAAGATTCGTCAGTGGATCAAAGTGGGTGAGCTGATTGATCTCATCCTGTGCCAGATAAAGTTCGGTTCTGTCTTCCAGATGCATGATGTAGTGAGATACCTCGCCTTGCTCATCGTGCATGAAGGACAGTTGGAGGTTGCTCCAGCGCAGATGACCTTGGCGGTCACGTTGCACAACCTCGCCATACCAAGGTTGGTTGGCTTTAACATGATCACGAATGCTTCTGTGGATTAACGGATTATCTTCAATCGGACATAACTGGCTGAAAGGGCGACCAATGAGTTGTTGTTCATCAAAACCACTGGTTTCACAGAGCTTGGGATTGACGTATTCGATCATGAAATTGGTGTTGGTCAGAATGATCGCATTAGCGCTGGACTCAATGATGGTCGTCAGCTGCTTCTGGAGCAGAGCGTTCTGTTTCTGAATATTGCTTTGGCTGAGCTGGTTAATCCGGTAACAAATTTGAGTTCGTAATTGTTCCACAAGAGCAAGAACGGCACTGTTGAGTTTGCTGGTCTTTCGGGTGAACAGAATCAGTGTGAATTGTTGACTCAATTGATCATCAAGATTCACAACGGTCAGCGAGCTGTGTGGTTCGATTACGTCTGTAATTTCTGTGGGTAACTTCAGTTCGGAAACTCGGCTGTAGAGTTGTATGCCGCTCTGTGGGTCAAGCATACGTTCTTCGAAGCTGTTCTTGGCTAGAACCTGTTGTGTTTGTTGACCCAGCTCGGAGATCATTCTGAAGGAAGTGGTCTGAGCTTTGTTGTCGGTTTCTAAGAACGCCACGTAATCAAACAGGCTGAAATTTGCCAGTCGATTAGCCAGTTGAGTCACCAGTTCTGTACCATTGCCAGCTTGAATATTGAGCAGTTCATCGAAGCGTTCGATCAGCTGAACTTCAAAGGAGTGCTCATGCTCAACAGATGGACGATGGCTGTCTGGCAGCGTTTCAATGTCTTTAAACTGCACTAATAACACTGGTGACTTTTCCATCGCAAAGGACGTGATGTCCAAATTCAGAGTCACTATGCCGTGGTTGCTTGGTAGGCTCAGAATGCTCGACGACCGACCGTGTTTGAGCCAGTTGGCAAGGTAATCCCGCATGGCTTTAGGTAAGGCCAGTTGATCGCCCCCTCGATTAACCAAATGCAGCACACGCTTTGCTTCTGTGTTTGCTTGCTGGATCTCAAAGCTGTCGGCGTAAACTAACATCACACCTTGTTGAGACAAAGAATAGAGGGACTTCAGGTGGCTTGTAGTGTCTGAAAGAGACGTTTCCAGTTCATACTCACGCTGTGAATAACTAGGTAGAACCTTGGGCAAGAACCAACTGATAGATAAAAAACCGAGTGACAGGGCTAAAATTCCAGAAATCATTTGTGGAACTTCGCTCTGAATTTGGAAATAGTTACTGAACTGTGGAAGTGAGAGTAGGCTGGATAATGATAAGGCGGCGATTAATGTACCGTGAACAGCCAGTGCAATGCTGATTTTTCGGGTTAACTTTGGAAGTTGCCGAGTGCTAAAGAATAAATAGTATGCGCTTACAGCAATCCAAACCAGGCAGGCTGCTGATAATGCAATATTTGCAACAAAACTAAAGTGCATACTTCATCCAAGTGTTAGCTTTGTCCAGTCCTACGTTTGAATGTTCTAGAAAATAAAACGTAATCTGGCTTCTTTTCGTGGTTGACCCTAAAGGTCTGATTTATTTATCTCTTCGCGCTGTGCATCTGGTAGGTGCGAATCTTTTCTCGCGTAACCTATATCCCTTTAGGTGCATCAGGCGTTGTTCACTCTTTTTATCGTCTAATGTTTTTAACACGAATACTAACTGTAGAACAGTTTTAGAGAATTCTTCCGATAAAGTGCTGAGAACCAAGTATTAGTATAGAAATACATAAGGTAAATCAACCGATTAATGAGAAAGTATAAGAATTTAGTTTAAATGCGAAAAGAGCTCTTTATCGGTTTTTAGAAAACTTCACAAGTCTGTCTATGCTGATATAGGAAATTTATCTGAGCTTGGCTGTTCGCTTGTTCAGGCTTACCTACCAGTGTCTTTATGAAATAAGCACTTTACCTAATAAAATACAAAGTGATAATCTAAATAGGAATCAATATTATTAAAATTAAACGAATATTGACTGTTTCCGAACGTCAATTACGTTTTTTACCTGAGGTTAGAAAATGAACAAGACTCTTTTGCTGGGTGCAAGCATTGCGCTGGCGAGCTTAACTGGCTGTAACAGTACTCCAACCAAAGACGTGTCTGAGCAAACGGTTTTAGATAACTATTCAGATATCGCATTTGCTGTCTACAGTGACTCGTTAGAAACAGCGAAAGCATTGAAGTCTGCAACGGATGCATTGGTTGCAAACCCTTCAGAAGAAACATTGCAGAACGCAAAGGACGCCTGGAAAGCGGCTCGTGTTCCTTATCAGCAAAGTGAAGTATTCCGTTTTGGTAACTCTGTGGTTGATGACTGGGAAGGCGATTTAAACGCTTGGCCATTGGATGAAGGTTTGATCGACTATGTAGCGGCTAGCTATAACCGAAATGCATCTAACCTTGAGGAAGGCGAAGAAGTAGATCAGTCTGCGATTTATTCCGTTATTACCAATAATTCGCTGGATATTGATAACGATGGCTCAGTTGATACTGCTGAAATTTCGGCTTCTTTGATCGCTAGTCTGCATGAACTTCGTGGTGGTGAAGCTAACGTATCCCGTGGATATCATGCTGTTGAGTTTCTACTTTGGGGGCAAGATTTAAACGGTACAAATGCAGGTGCCGGTAACCGTCCTTTCACTGACTACGTAAATGGTGAAGCTTGTACGAATGGTACTGTGAAAGCAGCCGCTGAGATTTGTGTGCGTCGAGGTCAGTACCTGACGACAGCTATGGATATGATGATCGAAGACCTTGAGTCTATGGTTGCAGAATGGAACCCAGAGGCAGACGCAAACTATCGTGCAACTTTGGTCACTGAAGGTCAGACTGGCATTAAGAAAGTATTGACCGGTATTGGTGAATTGGCTGGTGGTGAGTTGGCTGGTGAGCGTATGCGTGTGGCGTTAGTGGCGAATGACCCGGAAGACGAGCACGACTGTTTCAGCGACAACACACATTACTCTCACTACTACGACATCAAGGGTATTCAGAATGTTTACCTGGGGCGTTATGTTCGAGTAAATGGTGATGTGGTTGAAGGTCCGTCTGTAAATTCATTGATTGCTAGCAAAAATACTGATGTTGCTAAGAAGCTGGAAGCCCAAATCGAAACGGCTCGAATTGCGGTTGAAGGTCTGGTGACTTCTGCAGAAAGCGAGACGAATCCTCAAACGTTCGACCAATTGATTGCTTCAGGTAATAAAGAAGGTAACAAGATCGTTCAGGATTCAATTAATAGCTTGTTGTTAGTTACAGAAGTGACTGAAGCTGCTGCGAAAGAAATCGGAATCACTGAACTGTAATTACTGGGTAGTTAGTACCGGATAGTAAGTACAGGGTAGAAAGTCTTGTTTCTTCCTTATAAAGAAGCTTGAGAAAAGGAGGGGTTGATGTAAATCAGCACCTCCTTTTTTATTTGATTGCAAATAATAATGATTTTGATTTGTTTTGCGTGTGGGTGTAGTATGCGCGCAGCAAAAACACTACAAAAAGTAAGGCTGTCAGACGGCCTGAACGAATGATACGGAGAAGGTTGGTATGTCGTATAGCAAGTGGTTGGTCTCAGGTACGTTGATGGCCTTGGCATCATCAGTAAGCTTGGCTGATGTTTTAGATGTAGGTGCAGCGTTTGATCCTCGTGAAGTTCAGCAGGGTGGGGATAACTCTACAACAACCATGACCAATAATGCCTTCTCAAAACCATCTACTTTGTTGAAAGGATCTCAACGAGCTGATTTCAAAGTAGGGAACAGTTTCTTTAAAAATCCTTGGGTTGTTGCGCCTGCCTCTACGGATGCCCGTGATGGCTTGGGATCATTATTCAACGTAAACGCTTGCCAAAGTTGTCATATTAAAGATGGTCGTGGTCATGCGCCAACGGATGCGTCAGATCGTGCGGATTCGATGCTAATTCGTTTGAGCATTTTGCCTCAGAGCGAAGCTCACCAGGCGCTGTTAGCTGAAGGTAAAACACCATCGATTGCTGAACCTAATTACGGTGGTCAGTTTCAGGATCAAGCGGTATTTGGCGTTAAGCCGGAAGGACGAATTGCAGTGACCTGGACAGAAGTGCAGGTGACCTTTGCAGACGGTGAAGCCGTATCTCTGAGAAAACCAACGTTCGCTTTGGAAGATCTGGCGTATGGTGATTTGCATCCTGATACCAAAATGTCGCCACGTGTTGCTCCGCCAATGATTGGCTTGGGGTTGATTGAAGCGATTGATGCAAAAGATATTTTGTCTCAGCAAGACGTTGACGATAAGAATAACGATGGTGTTTCCGGTAAAGCTAACTGGGTTGTGGATGCACAAACCGGTGATTTGGTACTGGGACGTTTTGGTTGGAAAGCCGGTCAGCCGTCGCTTAAACAGCAAGGTGCCGGCGCATTTAACGGTGATATGGGGCTGACCACTTCGCTCTTTTCTTCTGAAAACTGTACAGCAGCTCAAGCTGATTGTTTGAAGGCTCCAACGGGCAGTCGTAATGGTGAGCCGGAAGTGAGTGATGAAATTCTTGATGCGGTTGCTTTCTATAGTCAGAACCTGGCCGTGCCTGTTCGTCGTGATGCAGATCAACCTGAGGTTCTAAAAGGTAAGGCATTATTCTTCGATGCCGGTTGTCAGGCGTGTCATACCCCAGCTTATCAAACAAGTAGTGCAAAAACAGTTGATAAGCATCTGAGAAATCAAGTGATTTTCCCTTACACGGACATGCTTGTGCATGACATGGGGGATGACTTGAGTGACGGTGGTCATACCGAGTTTCTTGCTCAAGGCAATGAATGGCGTACTCCACCATTGTGGGGTATTGGTATGACGGAAACCGTTAATGGTCACACGCAGTTTCTTCATGATGGTCGTGCTCGAAATGTTATGGAAGCCGTGTTATGGCACGGTGGTGAAGCCGAGCAAAGTAAGCAAACTGTGCTAAAAATGACTAAAGAACAAAGAACACAATTAGAGACGTTCCTGAACTCTCTTTAATAAAGATCTTAGGGTGATGTATGCCAAAGTATAAGTGGATGATTTCTAAGGTAGGTTTGTTTTTGGCTCTGGTATCTTCCGGCGTCTCTGCAAGCGATTGGCAACCAACGGTAGAAACTGTGACCAAGGAAGTTATTCGTCCTGGTTATGCACACTTGGCCAGTTCTTTTGAGGCTCTGGGTAAACAGGCCGATGGCTTTTGTACTCAACCTTCAGAGGCGAGTTATCAGCAAGTTCAAGCGGCCTGGAAAGAAGCTATATTGGCTTGGATGGGCGTCTCCTGGATTCACTTTGGTCCAATCTCTTCTGGTAGTGCGAGATTTGATATTCAAATCTGGCCTATCCGTAAAGGGATTACCCATAAGAAAGTACAGTCATTACTCGCGAATACTCAGTTGTCGACTGAAGACGTTGATAAGTCCGGTGTTTCTGTTAGAGGTCTAACGGGCAGTGAATATCTGCTCTTCAGTGGTTCGGGTGGGCAACTTGCTCAATATCAGGATGAATCGGCGAAAAACCGATGCATCATACTTGGTCAAGCCATTGCTAATGGACATAAGTCTGCCTTGGCCTTAAGTAAGGCTTGGCAAACAGAAGAGGTGATTTCT
Source organism: Litoribrevibacter albus (assembly GCF_030159995.1). Classification (NCBI taxonomy): domain Bacteria; kingdom Pseudomonadati; phylum Pseudomonadota; class Gammaproteobacteria; order Oceanospirillales; family Oceanospirillaceae; genus Litoribrevibacter; species Litoribrevibacter albus. The sequence continues at coordinate 254,183 of NZ_BSNM01000002.1, forward strand.
CCGTTCAAGCAAGGTGTGGATATGCTTGATCAGGCAAAGGAGTTTGAGTCTTCCGCATCCATTGTTTGGAATGCGCTGTTATCAGAGATTGAGTTTATTCAATTAAGAAAGCTGGAAGGCCCGGTCAATCCGCATGCGAAGAAAGCAAAGCCTACCCAAGCGGAGTCCTGGAGAAGTGAACACTCTTTTAACAACATTAAGCATGGGCTGGAATCATTGAAGCAGCTGTACGTGCTTGGTTTCCAAAAAGCGATCGCTTCACAGAGCGCTGAGATGAATACGAAAGTGATTCAAGGATTTGATCAGTTGATTGCTGAAGTTGCTGGGTTTGAGCAGCCAATGGTGCTGATGCTCAAAGATTCATCGGGTCGTGATCGTTTAAAAGCCTATGATCGAAAGGTTCATGAGTTTTATAGCTTCCTAAGAAACGATGTCACGCCATTGACTGGCTTCGTACTCGGCTTTAATGCAAATGACGGTGATTAAGAATGAGTCAGGATCGTCGTTCATTTGTTAAATTATTGGCCGCATTAGCGGCTTCTCCTGCCATAGCAAACGCGACTTATGTAATGCCTTCCAGTCAGAAGGTTTCATCACCTTCTTTCTCGGGGAATATCCTGGTTTCTGCCTTTGATGATCTTAAAGGGCAGCATTACGTTGGTGCTTATGATCTTTCAGCCAAAACGTGGTTGGAGCGAGTGGCCGTCAGTCGTCGTTACCACAGTGGTGTGGCTCGATTTGATGGTGCTGGAGTTGTTAGTCAGCAGTTAGTCTTTGTTGCTCGCCGACCTGGTAATCTGGCTGTTGTTCTGGATTTGACTAAGCGCCAAGTGATTGAGCTGACTGCGGCTGAAGGCCGACATTTCTTTGGTCATGCGGCTGTCGATGCCGACAATCGAGTTTGGTTTACAGAAAATGACTATGTGAATGGCCGTTCCTTATTGGTGGCGAGATCGGGTTCTCGGTTAGAAACCGTGGACGCTGAAATTGATCTTCAGGGGATTGGTCCGCATGAGTTTCGATTCTTAAAAGATGGCAGAACTGCCGTCATTGGTTTGGGGGGCATTGAGACGCACCCGGATTTTCCTCGCAAGAAACTGAATCTGGATACCATGCAATCTGAGATCTTACTGGTTGATACCAAGGCTCAGCAAATTATAGATCGTGATAAGCCGTTAGACCCTCAGTTGAGTTTACGACACTTGGATGTCGCCGCAGTGCGTGATCAAGTGGTGATTGCAGCTCAATATCAAGGGCCTAAATATGAGCAATTCCCGCTGGTATATCATTACCAAGTTGATCAAGGGTTGAAACCCTTTGATGCACCGGAGTCTGTCTGGCAGTCGATGAATCAATACATTGCCAGTGTTCAAATCAATGAAGATGGCAGTGAAGTTCTGGTGACTTGCCCTCGTTCAAATCTGGTTCATTTGTTTTCATTAACCCAAGGGAAATGGTTGAGTCAATTCAAACTTCCAGATCCTGGTGGCGCATGTACTGATGATTTGGGTCGGTATTTGGTCAGCACGGGGACGGGCCAGATTGTGTGTTTATCATCAAATAATGGCGTTTTGACACTTGAGCGGGATGAGCTTGTAAGCGATACTCGCTGGGATAACCATATGGATCGTGTCGTAGTCAGTTAGTACGTCTTTAGTTTTCCAACTGATTCGCTCCAATAATAACAAGAATATTTGATCGAAAAGGAACGCTCTCATGTTACGCAAAGCCCCTTTATTAAAAAAAGCGGCATCTTTGTTGGGTATAGGTCTGCTTACGGTGTCTTTGCAGGCTTGTTTACCTGGTCCAGGTACTGGTCTGACGGTTGCCGGCCTTGGCGGTCACAAACTGGCAATGAATAAAGAGAACATTGCAATGCGTGCTCATGCCGCTTTGCATGAGGAAAGTGATTTACTGACCTTCTCTGTTGAAGCTATTTCTAAAGATAAAACCGAAAAAGCAGTAGAAACCTACCTGGAAGGTTATAACAACCCTAAGAATTCTGACCCTATTCGAGCGATCGCTTTATATCAAATCGGTTTGCTATATATGAACCACTACAACCGTGCTCGTGATGATGAGAAAGCGGTTACTTATCTAAAGAAAGCAAAAGACGAGTTTAATATTGAGCCATTAAATAAGCGCATTGATGATCGTTTGGCCAAAATTGAGCAACGTAAGAGCAATGTAGTAATTTTGTCGGCCGATCAGCATTTAATGAATTGGAAGAAGCAGCCGAAGTTGCCTCCGAAAGTGATTCCTCATGATGATGAAATGAAGGACTTTACTGCACGAGCGATCAGTACTGATCGAGTTCAGGAAGCCATCTTGCTCTATACCTTGATGTATGAAAATAAAGGCTCCACAAATGAGTTGAAAGCTGGGTCTTTGTATCAGATCGGTTTGATGTACATGAGCCCATACAATGCTCAAGGGAGTGAAGAAAAGGCGCTTGAGTATTTTGTAAGAATTCAGCGTGAGTTTCCGGAGAGCCAGACAGCAAAACAAGCGAATCTTAAAGCCGGTTACTTGATCAATAAGCAGAAAATTATTCTGGACTAATATTTGTCTGAATAACGTTTAGTCGACGCAAACGTCAAAAAGCCACTGAAGAGTTATCTTTAGTGGCTTTTTTTTGTATGGCTGAAATCAGCTTATTTACAGAGTTGTTGCCCACTCTTTAAGCCAAGGCTCTGCATCTGCCATCGGCTGAGTTGTCTCTGTTGCATCGACCGTCACACGACTGACCGAACCGCACTGAAGCTCGTACATTAGCTCTTCAAATTTTTCACCCGCACCACAAAAGTTAGGATAGGAACTGTCGCCCAGCGCAATGATGCCCGCTTTTTTGTTGGTCATCATTGGGAACTTATCCTGGATGTCGATATACAAACCCACTAGATTCTGGGGGATATCACCTTGGCCTGTTGTGGATGTGCAGATTAATAGGGCGTCCATTTCTGGGGATTGCAACAACGCTGCAGTTGGGTTTTCAACAAGTTCGGCTTTGTGACCCAGTGTATTGAGGAGTTGAGTGGCGGTTTCTGCAACGGTTTTGGCATTGCCTCGAACCGATCCATAAACAACGGTAATGTTTGCCATGGTTATGAGTACTTCTAGCTAGTAATGATGAAAGAAAGCAAGACAGTTATGAAGTGTACTTGCTTGTGAATGATTGATTTCCTGCGTATTTTATCGTGTCTGGGAGTGAATAATAAAGTGAAGTACTTTTGACCTGTTAAATTCAAGAGGATTAAGGAACGATTATGGAATATCGACAGTTAGGTAATACTCAGTTAAAGGTCAGTGCATTGTGTTTGGGAACCATGACCTTTGGCGAACAAAATACAGCGGAAGAAGCCTTTGAACAGCTGGCTTATGCCGTATCTCAGGGGATTAACTTTATTGATACTGCTGAAATGTATCCTGTGCCACCAATGGCTTCAACGCAAGGTGATACGGAACGTATTATTGGTCAATGGTTGGCTGGTCGCAAAGATAGGGATCAACTGATCATCGCTTCTAAAATAGCAGGCCCTGCTGATTGGCTGACTTATATTCGGGGCGGTTCACGCTTTAATCAGACTCATATTGAAGAAGCGATTAATGGCAGCCTCAAGAGACTTCAAACCGATTACATCGACTTGTATCAACTGCATTGGCCTGACAGGAATACCAATTTCTTTGGGCAGTTAGGGTATCAGCACGACAGTAACGAGCAGCGTACTCCCATTGAAGAGACGTTGCGTGCTTTAGAGTCTGCTGTGAAAGCAGGCAAGATTCGTTATATCGGTCTCTCAAATGAAACGCCTTGGGGCGTGATGTCTTTCTTAAAGGCGGCAGAACAGTTTGATCTTCCTCGCATCATGAGTGTTCAGAATCCATATAACTTGCTGAATCGGAGTTATGAGGTGGGGATGGCAGAAGTGTCGATACGCGAGAAAGCTGGATTACTAGCTTATTCCCCATTGGCTTTTGGTGTGTTGAGCGGTAAGTATCTGAACGGTCAACGGCCTGAAAAAGCGAGATTAACCTTGTTTGATCGTTTTACCCGTTATGCGAGCAGCCAGGCAGAAACCGCAACTCAAGGCTATGTTGATATTGCTAAAAAGCATGGGATTTCTCCGGTACATATGGCCTTGGCGTTTGTTACGAGTCGGGATTTTGTAACATCGAATATCATTGGTGCGACGTCAATGGCTCAGTTAAAAGAGAATATTGCGAGTATGGATGTGACTTTGTCGCAGGAACTGTTGGCAGATATTAACGCCTTACATGCTGAAAACAGTAATCCATGTCCATAATTTAGCGCAGACGGTGTTAACAGTATTAATTATATTAATCAGAGTAATTAATTCTTTTTAATACAATTTATCGGTGACATTTATTACACTAGCCGACAATTTTTATCATGCTATAAATAGGCCCGAACAATGAGCGAAGTGAAGCACTCTAAATTATTAATCTTAGGTTCTGGACCAGCAGGCTATACCGCTGCTGTATATGCTGCTCGTGCAAATTTGAATCCGGTTCTTGTAACCGGCATGCAAATGGGTGGACAGCTAACACAAACCACCGATGTGGATAACTGGCCTGGTGATCACGACGGTGTTCAGGGGCCGGATCTAATGGCTCGTATGCAACAGCACGCAGAGCGTTTTGAGACTGAGATTATTTTCGATCAAATTCATACGGCTAATTTGAAAGAAAAGCCTTTCCGCCTGGAAGGGGATAACGGTGTTTACACATGTGACGCTTTGATCATTTGTACGGGTGCAAGCGCCAAGTACTTGGGCCTTGAGAGCGAGGAAGCGTTTTCTGGTCGTGGTGTATCGGCCTGTGCAACGTGTGATGGATTCTTCTATCGTAACAAACCCGTGGTAGTTGTTGGTGGTGGTAACACAGCGGTTGAAGAAGCACTGTACCTTTCAAACATTGCTTCTGAAGTGACAGTAATTCACCGTCGTGATTCATTCCGCTCTGAGAAAATTCTTCAGGATAAAATCCGTGAACGTGCGGAGAACGGCAACATCAATATCAAGTGGTATTCTGAGCTTGAAGAGGTGTTGGGTGATGATGCTGGTGTTACTGGTGTCCGTATTCGTAACAACCAAACGGGTGAGACTGAAGAGTTGTCTGTTGATGGTGTGTTCATTGCCATTGGTCACCAACCTAATACCAGTTTGTTTGAAGGTCAGCTAGAAATGGCGGGTGGTTACCTTAAGGTTCAAAGCGGATCTGAAGGGAATGCAACCCAAACCAGCATTCCTGGTGTATTTGCGGCGGGCGACGTAATGGATCATATCTATCGTCAGGCGATTACTTCTGCAGGTACTGGCTGTATGGCGGCGTTGGACGCAGAGCGCTATCTGGATAATCTGGAAGGTTAACCCTTCATACCAAGTTATGGATTTTCAATTCTGATTCAAACACTTGGTTATATTGCACTATTATTAAAAGCTCATGCCTCGGCGTGAGCTTTTTTGTATCTAAGTGAGTACTTTTGATTGTTATGTTACAAAACGTTACATCACGTTTTGAGTGGCTGTCGCCTATTTATGTATAATGGCGCCCGCTGGCATATATTAGATGGAATTGCTTGATTGCGATTGGAATGCAATTCAATTTTCATTCAAAAGGTCTGGAAGGTAAACGATGTCATTTTCTTATAAAACAATACTTGCCGCAGTGTTATCTGTGTCTACGAGTGTTGCAGTAGCTGCAGTTAGTCCGCAAGAAGCGTCAAAGCTTGGTCAAGAGTTGACTCCAATTGGTGCTGAAAAAGCGGGTAACGCAACAGGAACAATTCCAGCATGGACAGGTGGATTGACCGAGGGACCTGGTGGTTATAAAAGTGCTGAAGGATACATTAATCCTTTTGCAAGTGATGAACCTGTTCGAGTGATCACTGCTCAGAATTATCAAAAATACGCTGACCAATTAACTGAAGGTCAGAAAGCAATGTTCCAGCGTTATCCTGAAACATTCAAAATGCCTGTGTATCAGACACGTCGTACTGCAGCATACCCAGATTTCGTTTATGAAAAAGCGAAAGCGAATGCAACAACGGCTGAGTTAGTTGATAGCGGTAACGGAATCGATAAGTACGATGAAACAGTTCCTTTCGCGATTCCTAAGACTGGCGTTGAGTTGGTTTGGAACCACGTAACTCGTTTCCGTTCTCGTGATATTCAACGTACGGTGGCTCAGGTTGTTCCCAATGCGAACGGCTCTTTTAATCCGATCGTACTGACTGATGAATTGAAGTTCATTGGTGATCCTTCTGAAAACAGCCTTTTCTATTTCAAACAAATCATTAAGTCGCCAGCACGTTTGGGCGGTAATGTATTGTTGGTACAGGAAACCATTAACCAAGTAAAAGAACCTCGTCGTGCTTGGGTTTATAACGCGGGTCAGCGTCGTGTTCGTCGTGCACCTCAAGTTGCTTATGATGGTCCAGGTACTGCGTCAGATGGTCAGCGTACTGCCGATAACTATGACATGTTCAATGGTTCTCCGGATCAGTACACTTGGGATTTAAAGGGTAAGAAAGAAATTTATATCCCATACAACTCGTATAAGTTGATGGATAAATCTGTTGCTCTGAATGACATCATTAAGGCAGGCCATATTAACCAAGACTTTGCACGTTATGAATTGCATCGTGTTTGGGTTGTTGAGGCGACGTTGAAAGACGGTGTTCGTAATATTTATGCGAAGCGTACTTTCTACTTTGACGAAGATTCTTACTCAGTGGTTTATATTGATCACTACGATGCACGTGGACAACTATGGCGTATTGCCGAAGCACACAGTGCACAGTTCTATGATGTAAAGATTCCTTGGTATGCAATGGAAGCTTTGTATGACTTGAACAACGGTCGTTACTACACATTCGGTATGGTGAACGAAACCGAAGGGTATAACTTTGATTACCGTAGTTCTAAGAAAGATTACACGCCATCAGCCCTACGTCGAGCGGGTGTACGTTAATCGATCTGGTCGAATAAAAAAGGAGCCTGAATTGGCTCCTTTTTTGTGTCTCAAATTTGGCAATAGGCCGAATTAGGTTCTAGTCGATAAAAGTGCCGGAGTGATACAGCCAGCAGCCCGCTTCACGCACGAACATGGACTCTTCTTTTAACACCCCGGGATTTCCTTGCTCATCAAGATAGAATGCCGCAAAGCTTACCCAGCCTTTTTTATCCGTCACTTTTCCTCGTTTTGTATTTAAAATTTTCAGCTGTTGCCACTGGGTTTGATCTTTGGCAAGGTCTAATCGTGCGGGGCGACTGCTAGGGTGCCAGGTATTGAATAAATAGTGTTCATCTTTGATGAAATAAGCGGTATAGCGGCTTTTCATCAATGCTTTGGCTGTGGTTGCCGGCTTCGTTCCGTTAATGTACGGCGCACAACACAGACTGTAGGCCTTATTGCTACCACAAGGGCAGGGTTCAGAGGACTTCGGGATGTTTGACAGTGGTTGCGCTTTTATCATAGTGACTCCGGGCTGATCTGGTCTTCTTTCAAACTAAAGCATGAGATGTTGACATCAATGGTGATTGTCAGCGAATCGAGGGATAGCAGTTTTTCTCGGCCAACGGCAGGTGCACGCCATTGATGAGGCGTCATTGCCAATAGGTCTTGGATTTGTTGGCTTGACGTTAATGTATGTTTTGCCTGGAAGGCTTGTTGTTGATCGAGTTTGAAGTGACTTGCCAAAGGCACTTGTGGATCCAACACTTGATCTTTGATGGAAGGATACAGGATTTCACGCATCTCTATGAGGTGTTGTTTACCCGTGGTTACGGTAATTAATGTACCTTGGCGAGACAATGCTGGCGCAATTCCTTCCGGCATCAGACGTGTAAACAGACATACTATAAGATCCTGTGAGCGTGGCATTACGGGAATTTCTGCCCCTGAAGCAACCAGCCATGTGACTTGTTTGTTTCGTTTGGCTGCGTATCGAACTGCGTCTTTCGATATATCCAGGCCAATCAATTCGATGGATTGGGGATGTAACGCGTTGTAGAGTCGCTCGGTGTAATAACCTTCACCACAACCTAAGTCGAGAATTCTGATGGGATCTTCTAATGTTGAGGCGTGCTCAGTAATCCATTGGCTACAGGTTTCATTCAGTGCTTCTGAAATGGGTTGGTAAATCCCTGTATTCAGGAAGGTTTGTCGGGCGAGAACCATTTCGATATTGTCGCCTGGGCTTTTAGAGCGTTTTTTGTTCGACATTAGTAGGTTGAAATATCCTTGTTTCGCTTGATCGAAACTGTGTCGATTTACGCATGATAAGTTCTTTTGATCATTCTGTAAGGAGTGTGCACAAATAGGGCATTTAAGTGTGGTGGATGACATAGTTCTATTGAAGCTCTCAGATAAGCGATCAAGTCTAGGATCTGAACCTTAGGGATAACCGATTAAAGACTGCAACTGATATTATGGAATATCGAGATTTTGAAGATTTCTTATAATATCATAGAGCGGGTATGTTCGGTTTTATTTAACCTACCTGTATCTAGAAAATTTATGTTAATGATGTTATCGAGGATGTTTTATGCTCCCCAAAGAGAAAAATGTTGAGCGACTTCAGTTGAATCCGGATGAACTTGCTCAAATGTTGGATAAAACATCTTGGGGAAATGATCTTTCATGGAGTGAACTTGTAACCTTGGGGAAGTTCATTCAGGCCTATAAAGTGAAGCCTCATACTGTATTGTTTGCTGAGGGGGAATCGAACCAAACCATGGCTATTCTGGTCGAAGGCAGGGTAGAGATTCTTAAATCGACCTTGAATAATCAGAAGAAGTCGATTGCTAAGGTTAAAAGTCCTCAGACATTTGGTGAGATGAGTTTGATCGACGGGCAACCTCGATCGGCTGAGGTAGTTGCGGACTCCAGTTGCACTTGTCTTCTTCTTACAAAGGAAAAATTTATGGCAATGAGTGAGCGCCAGTCACATCTTGCGTTTAAAATTTTATGGAAAATATCAAGCCTTATGAGTCAGAGACTGCGTCAGGTGAGCGGTCAATTAGTCGACTTGGTCTAGTCCGGTCGATGTCTATGTACAGTAATCTATAGTAATTCTGGCTATCAATTTTCATATATATCGTCAGACGATATATAAAACTCTCTTTCTGTCTTATCAAAAGGGTATAAACTCAATGATACAAAGCATGATAAAGGATTTTCTCAAGTTGGAGTCTGCTTCAGGAATATTACTTATCCTTGCAACTGCCGTGGCGTTAGTTTTTGCTAATACGCCATTAGATCAGTACTACGAGCTCTTTCTCTCCACTCAAATGGGCGTGCATATTGGGGCTTTGGCAATTAATAAGCCTTTGTTGTTATGGATTAATGACGGCTTAATGGCGGTGTTCTTTTTCCTTATCGGTTTGGAGCTAAAGCGCGAGCTTGTTGAAGGTGAGTTGTCGGATCCTAAACAAATTATTCTGCCTGCTGCTGGTGCGGTTGGCGGTATGTTGGTGCCTGCGCTGATTTATGTGTTCTTTAACTGGGGTGATGAACAGGCCATCACGGGTTGGGCGATCCCAGCAGCTACAGATATCGCTTTTGCCTTAGGTATTTTGGCAATGTTGGGGAGTCGTGTTCCGGTTGCTCTTAAGGTCTTTTTGGTCTCATTAGCGATTATTGATGACATTGGCGCTATCATCATCATTGCAATCTTCTACACCAGTGATTTGTCTATTGAATCTTTGGTTGTCGCAGGGCTTTCCATAGCGTTTCTTGCGGTATTGAATAAGCGTGGAGTGGTTAAGATTGCACCTTATTTACTTGTTGGTTTGGTGCTCTGGGTATCTGTATTGAAGTCGGGTGTACATGCTACTTTGGCCGGTGTTGTTTTGGCGTTTTTCATTCCTCTTAAACTGAAAAATGAACATGGAGAATCACCTGCGCGTCAGCTTGAACATGATCTTCATTCTTCTGTCGCTTTTGTGATCGTTCCTATCTTTGCCTTTGCTAATGCCGGCGTTGATTTACGAGGCATGTCTCTCGAGCGTTTCCTTGATCCGCTGCCTATAGGTATCGCAATGGGCCTGTTCTTAGGTAAACAGCTAGGTGTATTTGGCTTTGCCTGGTTAGTGATTAAGTTAGGGTTGGCAAAATTACCAAGCAGTATCAACTGGGCTCAGCTCTATGGCGTTGCAATTTTATGTGGTATTGGTTTTACCATGAGTTTATTTATTGGATCTTTGGCCTTTGAACAGACTGGTGAGAGTATGGATGATCGGTTAGGAATCTTGTTTGGCTCCTTATTGTCGTCGGTAGTGGGCTTTTTGTTATTGCATAAAGTGTTGCCCAAAGCACCTGCCAATACTTCTGAATAACGCATAAAAAAACCGGTTCAAATGAACCGGTTTTTTTTGATTTTTGGGTATGGTTCTTTAATCAATTGGCTTACAGCTTGTAGCCAAGGCTTACCATGTAAACCATAGGATCGATATCTACATCAGCGTGTAGTTCTTCACCACCTAAAGGTAATGATTGATCAAGCTTAACAGTAGCTTCTGTATCAATATCGATGTGATATACAGAGGCGTTAAAAAGCAGATTGTCTGTCAACATTACGTCCACACCTGCTTGGAATGCTAGTCCAATTGAGTCGTCCAGATCTAGGTCGTCGAAATTAGTGCCATCTGATTCATCGAAGAACCAAGTGTAGTTAATACCTGCGCCTACGTAAGGTCTGAAAGATGCGTCTTTATCAAACAAGTAGTACTGTAAAGAAAGGGTTGGCGGTAGATGTTTAGTTGAGCCCACGTTATGTGTGCCATCTAGTGCAGTTCCGGTATTAGCTAGCGACACTTGGATGTCATGCTCAAATGGTGTGGCAGCTAGTAGTTCTACGCCAATGTTGTCTGAAAGCATGTAAACAAAGTTTAAACCTAGTTGTGTGTCCCCATCTGCTGCGATGTTTGAATTTGCACCAAGTGCCGATACTTCATCAATATCATTAGTTGTTGCATCTTTTGGGTCAACGTTAGCAAAACCTGCACGGACGATAATATCGCCAGCTTCGTGTGCATAAGTCGCTGTTGCACCAGTTAGTGTTAATGTCGCAGCCAATATAGCGGAGCTTAACTTGTTCATTTTCATAGGTTTCTCCAAGATCGCAGAGCACTTTTTTTAGTTGGTTTTAATTTGTTAGGCGTAGTTTATGAGCAGATGAAACCGGATTATTGATATGAATCAATTTGATGAATGCCCCTTTATCACAAATGGGTATATTTGATGTGGTTATTGATCCATGTCATGGGATTTTTGAGGTCAGCTGTAAGAAAGCTGACCAAAGAGAAGGGGAATATCGAAATTTATAGGTTTAGAGCGTTATTAGTATCGGTAACTCCACTCGACAAAGAAGGTAACATCCGCAGTTGAGTCGGTTTTAACGTCTTCGGAAAATGCGATATCCCATTGTTGTGATTCCATTGCCGTTATAGATGCGCCAAGGGTTAGCTGTAGAGCCTCACTCTCAGCGGGTTCGACACTACTCTCGGCGAGCTTGCTGTGGCTCTCTAATTGGCTTTTCAGTGTAAAGCCAGAGAAGGCTTCCCAAAATAGCCCTGCATGTAGGGTGGTTAGATGCTGCTTTTGGTTTCGTACCTGATCTGTCTCGCCCAAATAGTGTTGCCCGACTTCTGCAGCGAGGGATAATGATTCAATATCAAATAATTGAGGCTTAATGTAACTGAGGCTGGTGCCAAGATCCCAGCTGCCACTTCCCATGAGTTTATCTTCGTCACCGGTTGGCGCTTTTAAATAGAAGTGAAGGACAAAGGGAAGTTCATCTGCAAAGGATTTGCTGAGTTGCAGTCTGAGATCTCCTACGCCGTTTTCACTGCTGGTGATCAAATAATCGACTGAGTTGTCGTTTTGGTATCCATAAACCAATTCATTTCTTGGGAAATCATCACGACTGCCTTCCCTGAAGTTAAAGATTTCATGCCATTTATCAATGGCGTTATCTAGAAAACCACTGGAGTGCCGTATCAGGGGTAGTTCAGCTGATACTTGCCAGCCGTCATCAAAGCCCATGGACCAAGTAGGAGTCAGGCGCCATGTTTCACCATCAAAGCGAACGATTTCGGCGCCGTCATTCATCGTGACGGCATTACTTACAACTTCGGCTTTTACTCCTGCCTTTTGCTGGCCAGATGAAAGTAATTGAATTTCAGACATTCCAGGAATATTAAAGAGCCCCTCAATGGGCGACGAAAAGCGGCTGTTGATTGGGTTTAGATCTGCCCCTTGGCAAATTGACGCTAAGGCGGTGCAGGATAGTAAAGAAACTAGGTAAGGAATTTTGCGCATTCTGATCATTTCAATCCTTTAGGATATTGTCCATATTTGGAATATTACCCATCCTAGATAGTTAGTTAAGACATAGCAATTGCAGCAAGTATTGATTAGGGTAGTAGGCAGATTTTTTGGTCATCTGCTTATGGTGGAATTGGTTGTAGGGAAAGGAATGAATAAATTAATTAATGCAAACGGAAAGCCTCAATATGGTTGGATTAAAGAGCCGGTGAGTGAGGTTAATTATCTGGATTTCCCTTTAACAACGACGATGGATAAGCAATTAAGTGTATCCAGTAAAAAACGGAAATTTAATCAGTTTCATTTTATTGGTGTCTTGACGGAAGATTTCATGGCTGGGTTGGCCATTGTGGATTTGAAGTTGGTCAGTAATTGCTTTTTTTATGTCTGGACAAAAGAGCAGGGGTTATTGATAGAGAAGAGTGTCATCAGTCCGTTCGGGTTAGGTGCGCGATTATCCTCTTCCCCCGATGAAGCAAACTCTCATTTTTCTTTTATGGGGACCAAAGCCAGCATTGAGCAGTCTGGACCAACAACCCGGGTTCGTTTGAACTCCAAACAGGTGCAAGTAGATTTTTCATTGCATCAAGGTCAGAACTACGAACCGTTGAGAGTCTGTTCTCAAGCGGGTTATACCGGTTGGGTATACACACAAAAAACAGCAGGTCTGGAAGCCAATGGGCATATTTCAATCAAAGGGCAAAACTTTGATTTAAAAGCCATGAATGCACTGGGTAGCGTAGATTGGTCATGTGGCTACATGCGCCGGGAGACGGCCTGGAACTGGGCGTGTTTTTCAGGACGTGATGAACTGGATCGAACCATTGGATTAAATCTTGCGTCAGGGGTGAATGAAACCGGAACCACAGAAAATGGTTTATGGGTCGATGGCAAGCTTCATAAGCTAGGTGGGGTTCGTTTTGAGTTCGATCGCAATCATATGGAACGGCCTTGGCGGGTGGTTTCTGAATGTGGCCGAGTGACATTGGAATTTCACTCACAAGGTTGTCGCTCGGAAAAACTGAATGTTGGCTTACTTGCATCAAACTTCAAACAGATGTTCGGTCACTATTCTGGTTCGATTTTGGATGATGAGGGTAATCCAGTGGTCTTTAAAAACGTGCCTGGCTACGCCGAAGACCATTACGCGAAATGGTAAGTATGTGGATTCATAAGAGCGGCCAGGTATTCGATCTGTCTGCTCGCATCAAGTTGCTGGCATCGTTTCGATAGGCATAAAAAAGCGCGACCCGAATCGCGCTTTAGCCAGATCTATAAATAAGTGGGTACTTACTTTTCTGGTAGGGTGATGTTTAGTTCTAAGATTGAACAATCATCTGAGTTCTCTAGTTGGACTTGAACATCGTCGTCAGCAATTGAGACATACTTTCGAATAACCGCTAAGATCTCTTGCTGCATCGCAGGTAAATAGTCCGGCTGATGGCGAGCAGATCGTTCATGAGCGACGATAATTTGCAGGCGTTCTTTGGCAATGGATGCTGACGCCTTTTGGTCTTTTTTGAAGTAGCTAAAAATACTCATTTCTTAGCCACCAAACATTCTCTTCAAAAAGCCTTTCTTTTCGGCTTCAAGGAAACGATATTCAACCTGTTCCCCAAGAAGGCGAGCGACCATGTCACGGTATGCTTGTCCTGCATCACTGTCATCATCAAGGATCACGGGTGTGCCTTGGTTTGAGTTTTTGATCACAGATTCTGATTCAGGAATCACACCCAACAGAGGTACTGCCAGGATTTCTTCCACATCTTCAACCGACAGCATTTCGCCTTTTTCAACGCGCTTTGGATTATAGCGAGTAACAAGAAGGTGTTCTTTTACTGTTTCTCCAGCTTCGGCTTTGCGAGAACGGCTTTGCAGAATACCAATGATGCGATCAGAGTCACGAACCGAAGAGACTTCCGGGTTGGTTACGATGATGGCTTCGTCTGCAAAATACAGCGCCATTAACGCACCATGCTCAATACCGGCAGGTGAATCACAAATGATGTAATCAAACTCTTTGGAAAGTTCTTCAAGAACTTCACCCACCGCTTCTTTATTCAGAGCATCTTTGTCACGGGTCTGAGAAGCCGCAAGGATGAAAAGGTTGTCGCAGCGTTTGTCTTTGATCAAAGCCTGTTTCAGTGTGGCTTCTTTGTTAATGACTTGAACAAAGTCGAAAACAACTCGACGTTCACAGTTCATAATAAGGTCTAGGTTACGAAGACCTACATCAAAATCAATAACAACGGTTTTGTGTCCGCGAAGTGCGAGACCTGTACTGATAGCAGCACTAGAGGTGGTTTTACCAACACCTCCTTTACCTGAGGTGACAACGATAATCTTGGCCATGTCAGTCCTGTTCTTTTAGTTCTATCCCTGCGGGCGTGAGAGTCTTTCGGCGATTATTGGTTAAAGCGTATCTATATGCAAGTGGTTTTCCTTGAGCTCAATCTGGCTGCTTTGGCCGATTCTGTCGGCAGGAAGATCATCACTTACTTGATAAACACCAGCGATTGAAATCAGTTCGGCTTGCAATGATTGGCAGAAGATTCTTGCCTCTGAATTTCCGCTGGCACCAGCGATAGCACGGCCTCTCAAGGTTCCGTAAATGTGAATGTTACCATCGGCGATGACTTCGGCTCCTTGGCCGACCTGTGCAAGCACAATCAAATCACTGCCTTTCGCATAAATTTGCTGGCCAGAGCGGACTGGTGTCGCGACGATTTTTGCCTTCACCGTGAGTGCAGCAGCGTCACTTCTATTACTTTCTTCCGACGAATGGTGTGCTTCGACAGCGTTCGTGTTTTGTTCTTGTAATAAAGTGGTGGTAGAGCTTTCAGCTTCGGTCAGCTCTAATTGTTGCGGTTCAGCTGATATAGCGGTATCCGGGATGGCTTCCTGTGATAATGGATCTTCACTCGCTGAAGCACTTGTCTCATTGACCGCTTCGATGCCTTCTTTGGCTTGTTGGGCTTTTTTCTGGAGCTTATTTCGTCCAGGAGGAATCCAGGCAAGGTCTAATCGTTGAGCAAGTTCTTTTAAAGGCTCAGCACCTTTAATTGCAACCGGTAAAATATTGTGTTTTCGGATGGTGAAAAGCAACTTTTGAATGGCGGATTCATCCGCTGTTTCAAAGGCTTCCAAACCCAAAATAGCAGGCATTCGGTCAAACAAGGCTGGGCTCGCTTGTACTTTTTCAGTCAATTGCTGATCAAAAATGGCATTGTCCAGCGTGGTTAATTCGATCACGGTAAGAGGGATCATTTGGCTTTTTAAGGAAAAAGCGTTGTTGCTCATGTGTCCAAATTCCTGCGGATAGCTAACTTAATTGGGCTTGGCGATATTTAGTGTGTTTTAGGTGCCAGGGCGTTGGCATCGATAGAAACACCAGACCATCCAAACTTTATAAAGTTACGAATGTTTTGGTGATCCTCGGCTTCCGGGTGCTCTAAAACGTCTTTTCGATAGAAATCACCGAAGCACTGAAGCACTTCTTCTTCCTTTAAAGACAATGCTTTACCGAGACTAAAGATCTTGGCTGACCCTTGATTGGTACCAAGCTCATTTACTTGTTCACCCACAGTAAAAGCAACTGGGGTGAAGTCAAAGTTGGCTTCAATGAAGTCCATGGTTTGTTGAAAACTATTGGTTTGGTTTTTTAACCCTTCGATGAAGTGTTCTTTCGTCATGTTAAAACTTCTGTCCTAAAAAAATGAAGCGGTATTTTGCACCGCTTATTGAATTGCCACAACCTTAGGCTGGTGACCTGCAACTTCCGGCATGGTCATACCTGCATTAGCGTTAATGTAGGTTGGGTCAGTAATGGTATAGCGCTTCCCATTGTAAGCAATGCTGTCACCAGGGACGGGCTTGCTGAAGGCCACTGCTGCTGCGATATGACCAGGGTAATCCAGGCCAACCACTTCCAGTCCAAGCAGTTCACGAACTAACCAGGCAAACAGGACTGACCTATCTTCACAGTCAGAGGCTGGCATGGTGAGGGTTTCTTCTGCAAATAGGTAGTTTTCAAAGCCAAATTGCTGGTCGTCTGTTTGGTATTCAAACCCGGTTTGTACAAAGCGAAGGAGTAAATTTACGGCATCCAGTTCGGACTTGCCTTGCAGCATTGGTCGGAACAAATCCAATGCATCATTAGCAGTGACCATATCCACAGGGGATACAAAATATTGATCGATATCCATCTGTGGATAACTGGCTAGGTAATTCACCCGGGTTGGGTTCACGTTCAGCGTTACTTGGTATTGCTGACGGTTGTATTTAAATTTGAAGGTGCGTTTTTGATAGTGCTGTTCGTCACCAAAGGCTAATGGGTCTTTCATGTTAACCTGAACGATTGCACGAGGGTATTCACCATCATAGGTGTAGACCCGGCCAAGATATCTTGGTTTACCATCCGGGGAGACTGCGTAGAAGCGTTTACCACCAAAGGTGAAGAAGGTAACTTCATAGAGTGATTGCTCTGCGGGAACCAAAAGGTAGATGCCTGCATTGTTGTACGCAAGGCGAGCTTGGTAATCCTGTTTTACCAGAAGAAACCAGCTGGTAAAGCTTTGAGCATTAATATCACCGGGGTGCATAGCTTTTGATAAGGCAAATGCAAGTTGCACCTTGCCCCAGTCGCCTAGATTGTGTTGTTTGGAAATCTTAGCCAGTTGTTCTAATACCGGCTCATAGTCGGACAAACTTAAATCGGACCACCCTTTGGCAATCGCTTTAGCGTTGTAGGTGCGGCCCAGCGAAGCAGCCAACTTCTTATCGGCATAGACGATGGTTGATCGGCCAAAGAAATCGAATTGATATTTCTTACCTGAATAAACTGGCGCTTTGGGTTGTTTTGGGACAATAACCGGCGGCGGTGTCGGAGTTACGTCCTTAACAATTGGTACCGGAGGCGCGATAGGTGTTGGAGAAACAATAGGCGCTGGTGGAACAGTAGGGGTTACCTCGGGTGTTGGGATATCTTCCACACGAGGCAGCTCTTCAATCGTTATCGGCTGCTCAATCTTGATAGGGGCGGGTTGTTTAAGCTCAGGAATTTCAGGTTTGATGTCCTTGCCAAAGTCAGGAGAGTCAAAATCTGGTTGATCAAATCCAGGCTGGTCAAAATCCGGTTGATCATACATAGGATCTGCTTTGGTTATTTGATCAAAATCTGGCTCTGGCGTTTGTGGTAAGTCGAAGTCAGGTAACTGCTGAGCAGGTTTTTTATCCTCAATCGGTGTAGAGGGTTGAGGATGTTTCGGTGTAGGAGTAGACACTACTGGTTCAGGCGTTGTGATGTCTGGCTTGGGAAGATCTATGATGGGTTTGATTTTTTTAGGGATTTCCACCACAGGTAAATCGTTCACTTCAACCGGTTTAGGTTTCGCAACCGGAATACTGACAGGCTTGGGTTGTGTATCCCGAACTTCCCCTTCTTTCGTGTCCACCTGTTTCCATTGTTTTTTCAAAAAGTCGGTAAACGCTTTGTCTCGTTCATCTTTGTAAGCCTGATAGCTGCTCATGGTTTGTTCTTTCCACTTCAGAAACTCATCTGAAGAGGCGGATGCCTGTTGAATTGATGCAGCTGAAATGGCTAAGGGCAAAGCGGCCAATAGAGAGACCAGTGTTGAGTGTTTCATGTTAATCCCTAACTTGATGAACAAAACGGCGCCGTAAAAATTGAGTCGACTAAACCAAAGGTTTCAATAGATCCGAACATTTATACTAAACAAGTGTATATCAGTCCAAGTGAGCTGAACATATGATGTCTCTTGTTGGATTTAAAATATTCAATCTTGTTGGTTTGAGATTCGTGGTGATCTGTTCTCTGACTGAGGTCGTATAAAGCACCTGTCGTATAAAGTACCTGTCGAAAGTACCGGCCAAAAATGATTGTGACAGGATTCTTAGGCTGTATTATGCAGGCTATCAAACCCTTCTGGAGTATCTATGAGAGTATTGTTGGTGTTGGCGCACGGAAGTCGAGTTGTAAAATCAAATGAGGAAGTGGTCGCATTGGCGACAGAGCTATCTGAAAAAATGCCTGAATACGATCGTGTTGAACCTTGTTTTCTGGAATTGACTGAACCGCGCTTTTCTCGTGTGCTTGCTGATGTTGCGACAGAGAGTGTGACTGAAATAGTCGTCTATCCTCATTTCTTAGCTGAAGGTCGCCATGTTCGAGATGATGTGCCTGATATTATTCGTCAATTTGAATCAACTCATCCGGGTGTAAAAGTGGTTCTGAAACCTTATCTAGGAATGTGGCAGGGGTTATCGGATTTTATAGCTGCAGGGTTAATAGGTAAGTCAGAGAATATTGAGCGAACGATTCTTGATTAGATTGAGCGTTTCTTGACTAACGTTGGCGGCTGCACACTCGGTTACGGCCGCTTTTTTTGGCGATATAAACCTGTTCATCGGCATCTTTAACCAAGATTTGAGCCAGAGTTTCAATGTTAGTTCCGCCATCACATGACCCGTCCAGGCAGGCGACACCGACAGATAAGGTTATTTTCAACGCTTGATCCAATAGTTGAAATTCCTGATTTGCGACGGTTTCACGAATTCGCTCTGCAATGATGTTTGCCCCTGAAAGATCTGTCTCAGGTAATAGAATGGCAAACTCTTCTCCGCCGTATCTTGCGATGTGATCCGATCGTCTAAGTAGAGGCTTCACACAATTGGCTAATTGCTTTAATGCTTCATCGCCTACTTGATGACCAAAGTGGTCGTTGATTTTCTTAAAGTGGTCAATGTCTATAAATAAACAGGCCAGATGTCGTTGATAACGCATTGCGCTGGACGTTTCTTGTATCAGGGCTTCATCAAACGCCCGACGGTTGCAGACTTGTGTTAAGCCATCCACTAAGCTGAGCTGGCGTACTTGCTCCATGTTGCAGGCATTTTCGAAGCACAGCGAGGCGATCATTGTTAAGCGTTCCAGGAAATCTGTGCCCATGTCCGGTCTGAAGCGATTAGGGTCAGGACTGCCAAGATTTAGCATTCCTATTAACTTCTTATTCCTGACCAGGGGAAGTTGAGCAAAAGACAAGGTGTTGATCGGGATATGAATTTCACGGCTGATTTTCTTAGGTGTAGCGCCCATGTACAGGCTGCCATTAGCATTGACCAATAACTCAGGGTAATCACATAAAGTGTAGGTGAGAACATCCTTGTATTGTTCCAGATTAACAGGGGCCAGATGCCAGTGAGTGAAGATATCCTTTTCCAGTACCAATTTAAGAAAAGGAATCTCAAAGTAGTCCGCAAACTCTGTAGTCATCGCAGTCAGTAAAGACTTTAGGTCATTGCTTTCCATGAGATGGGACTCAAACTCAGAAAAACGTTTGAAAAGTTGTTCATTAAGACGAGCATTATGAATTAAATCATCAAACTGTTGTTTTAATTCATTATATTTCCGCTCGGAGACGGTTTTGAGAGACGGCTTGTTGCTATTATTGTTATTAAAGTATGTCACGCGTGTCTCGACTCGATCTTAAAGTATTTTGACCTATAGTATAGGTAGGACTGTCGTATATTTCTGGATAGGACTCACTGAAAAATCAGTGAAGTCATTAACTTGGCATAATATACGCTATAGTTAAGATCAGAAATACGTTGTATTGTATGGCTATTGTTATCGTATTTTAAAAAAATAAATTGAGGATCTGGGAATGAGCGTGTCTCATCAGCTAGCAGACGGACAGGTTGCAGTAATTAAAATTGGAGAAAAGCGTTTAGACGCGGTGAATGCGACAAATCTTAGGAATTATGTTGCGGATCTGATTAACAAAGGGCGAGATCGAATCGTTGTCGATTTGACAGGGCTCGACTTTATGGACAGTAGTGGCTTAGGGGCCATCGTAGCGTGTAAAAAACTCACGGGCGATGATGGTTATCTTCGGGTTGCCGGAGCTCAGGGGGCTGTTCAGGAACTCTTTCGAATTACCCGCATGGACAAATTATTCCAAAGCTACAACACGGTTGATGAAGCTATAAACGGGTAATTCATTCAGTTCACTATCGGCTGTCTGGTCTTTGTATCAGGCAGCGGTAGCTTGGTTTGTGTCGCCTAAAAAGCGTCGTAATGCGGCGTAAGCCAAATCGTCAATCTGCGTTATCTGAATACCAATACCATATTCATCACTGTAGCTCGACTTTTGACACCAAATGGTTTCACTGGTGATGGTAATCTGGTGAGGCGGTGTTAAAGGTAGCTCCAGGCGAAAAATCAGTGATTCATTCACGTCCGATGGGGCATTACTCATCAACATAAAGCCGCTTTCACTTAAATTCATAACTCGACCAGAGATTCGCCCATCCAGATCTTGGCAGCTGATGGTTTGTCTTGGTTGAAAGCGAGGGTGTTCTCTTTGGTTCACCGGATTGCTTACCATAGTTTTTATCTCTTTGTTAGGACTATCTATTATTGTTGTAAGAATATGGTTGTAGGATAAATCTTACAGAGAGACGTGGATCTGAGCAGCTAAAGAATCAATAAGTTGTGATCAGAATCACGCATAAGTCCACTTAAGGTTTTTCTTTGATCTAACTGGTTGGTTAGCTCGTTCCCTGAAAATTGATTATCCAGATGATCGTCCGACTTATGTGACCACTGAGGTCTGAGCTTTCCGCGCTGATGCTGTTGAAGTAGTTTGATCAGTTGGCGGTGATGATTGCTTTTAATGGCGAAACTCATGAAGTTCTCTCTTATTATTTTTATCGAGTGTTTTCTTGATGATGTCTGAGATTATCTCAGCGACCTTGATTAGTATGTTAGCCAATCGTTGTTTCAGCATGCTTTGCTGCGCTATCGGCCCTTCCTGTTTCAGACGAACAATAGGCGAGCACTTGAACCAAACCCGGCAGGCAGCAATGGCTTCATCGGTGCTGTGGTGAGAAGAAATCCAGTTACCGTTTGAAGTCATTAACCAAAAGGTATTATTTGATTTGCTGATCACTTGGTACGCCATGTCTAACTCCAGACAATGTCTATGTTCTTGATGTGGATAATGTAGGCTGAGGCAATAACAGTTATGTGACTAAATTGTTAACAGTTTATGACAGGGCTAGAAGGGGAAAACTTTGTCTTAAACGCATGGAAAAGACTGAAACTGTCGATGATTTCATGTACAATTGCGCCTCTTAAAATTTAGGGTCATTTCAATTGGTGGCCGATCTTGGGCAAGAGCTGATTCCCGGCTCTGACTTGTCATTTCGAATTGTTTAGAAACTGAACCGAGGTAGTAGGTGGAAATCAATCCAATCGTACAAACCATTAAGGACCTTCGTGAGCGTACAGACGTTCTTAGGGGGTATCTTTGACTACGCAGAGAAGAAAGAACGATTAGAAGAAGTTAATCGTGAACTTGAAGATGCTGCTGTGTGGGAAAACCCTGAGCAGGCGCAGGCGTTAGGTCGGGAGCGTGCTTCTCTCGAAACGGTTGTGGAAACCATTGAAAATATGGATTCAGGTCTTGAAGACGTAGAAGGTTTGTTAGAACTGGCGGTTGAGGAAGATGACCCGGATACGGTTGAGGAAGTTGAGCAAGAATTAGCGGGTCTGAAAGAGACGCTTGAAAAACTGGAATTCCGTCGTATGTTCTCTGGAGAAATGGACGAGAACAATGCCTATGTGGAAATCCAGTCTGGTTCCGGCGGGACAGAAGCTCAGGATTGGGCAAACATGATGCTGCGAATGTACCTTCGTTGGTGTGAATCCAAAGGTTTCAAAGCAGAACTGATGGAAGTCACCGATGGTGAGGTGGCTGGTATCAAGGGTGCGACGATTAAGGTTGATGGCGAATATGCTTTCGGTTGGTTAAAAACCGAAACCGGCGTTCATCGTTTGGTTCGTAAGTCGCCATTCGATTCTGGTAATCGCCGACATACGTCCTTTGCTTCTGTGTTTGTATCACCAGAGGTTGATGACAATATTGATATTGAAATTAATCCGGCCGATTTACGGATTGACGTATACCGTGCTTCGGGCGCAGGTGGGCAGCACGTAAACCGAACCGAGTCGGCGGTACGTATTACTCACATGCCATCAGGTATCGTGACCCAGTGTCAGAACGACCGTTCTCAGCATAAGAACAAAGATCAGGCAATGAAGCAGTTAAAAGCTAAGTTGTATGAGATGGAAATGCAAAAGCGAAATGCTGAAGCCCAGGCGATGGAAGATTCCAAAGCCGATATTGGTTGGGGTAGCCAGATTCGATCGTATGTATTGGATGACTCTCGCATCAAGGATTTAAGAACTGGTGTTGAGAATCGAAATACACAGGCGGTATTGGATGGTGATTTGGACCCATTCATTGAGGCCAGCCTGAAAGCAGGTTTGTAATCATCGATCTTTGGTCGGTGCTATAACGTTAGAAACGAATTTAAATAAACACATTCCATGAGGAATATAGGTTAAAACATGTCTGAACAGCCACGTGATGAAAATAAATTGATTGTTGAGCGTCGTGCAAAGTTGGAATCTTTGCGTGAGAATTGTAGCGCTAATGGCCATCGTAATGATTTTGATCGAAAACACTTGTCGGCAGATCTTCAGGCTAAGTTTGGCGAGTTCTCAAAAGAAGAGCTGGAAGAGCAAGATAATCAAGTGGCTGTAGCTGGACGAATTATGTTCCAGCGTGGTCCGTTTACACAGATTTCAGATGCGTCTGGTGCAATTCAATTCTACGTACCAAAAGATGTTCAGAAAGAGATCAATTACAAGTCCAAGTTTGATCTGGGCGATATCGTTGGGGTTAAAGGTGCACTTCATAAATCCGGTAAAGGCGAGTTGTATGTAAACGTTGCCCAAGCTGATGATTTGGTGATGTTGACTAAATCACTTCGCCCTCTGCCTGATAAGTTCCATGGTTTGGCAGATCAGGAAACGAAATACCGTCAGCGTTATGTGGACTTGATCATCAATCGTGATACTCGTGATTTGTTCATGGTGCGTTCGAAAATCATTGAAGGCATTCGTAAGTATTTGAGTGATCGTAACTTCATGGAAGTTGAAACTCCAATGCTGCAAACCATTCCTGGTGGTGCAACGGCGAAACCGTTTGAGACTTACCACAATGCGTTGGATATTGATATGTATCTGCGTATTGCGCCTGAGTTGTATCTTAAGCGTTTGATTGTTGGTGGTTTCGAGCGTGTTTTCGAGATTAACCGTAACTTCCGTAACGAAGGCTTGTCGACTCGTCACAACCCTGAATTCACTATGATTGAGTTCTATCAGGCGTATGCAACCTATCATGATTTGATGGATACAACGGAAGACATGCTTCGTACGATTGCGAATGATGTTTTGGGTACGACCGACATTAAGAGCACTCAAAAAGATGCAGACGGCAATGTGATCTCTGAAACCGTCTACGACTTTGCTAAGCCGTTTACTCGTATGAGTATGGCTGAAGCGGTACTCAAGTATAACGCGGACTTTGATCCTGCTGTGATCAACGATGCAGAGAACAACCTGGAGAAATTGATTGAGTATGGTCGCCAGGTTGGTATTCGTGAAGATGCGAAACAAGCTGTTTGGGGTGCAGGTAAGTGGTTGTGTGAAATCTTTGAGGCAACCGCTGAAGAGCAACTGGATCAACCGACTTTCATTACCGAATATCCGTGGGAAGTGTCTCCACTGGCACGTCGTAACGACGATAACCCATTTATTACTGATCGCTTCGAGTTCTTTGTGGGGGGACGCGAGCTGGCAAATGGCTTCTCTGAGCTGAACGATGCAGAAGATCAGGCGGAACGTTTCCGTAAACAAGTGGAAGAGAAAGACGCGGGTGATGATGAAGCGATGCATTACGATGCTGACTACATCCAGGCGTTGGAATACGGTATGCCTCCGACCGCAGGTGAAGGTATTGGGATTGACCGCTTGGTGATGTTGTTTACTGACAGCCCAACTATTAAGGACGTTATTCTGTTCCCTCACATGAGACCTCTGAAGCAGTCTTCAGAAGACTAATTGGGTAAGAAACCCAAAAGGGACAGAAAACAAAAAAGGCCGATCATCATGATCGGCCTTTTTTATGCTTGATTGTTAAGTTCTAACCCAGCATATCTTTTGCTTCTTGCAGTTGAGCTTCGGTTTTTTCGTCCTGCTTAATGAACGTCATTGGGTCAATATCAAGACGCTGGAATGCACCCACTGTGCTGAGGTCAATCTTGGCGTGAGGGTGATTGGTTCCGCTCAGTGTATGAAGGTAAGAGACCTGAACCAAATCCACATAATCCGCAAAGCTGCCTTCACGATCAAACTGAAGGTATTGATAAGGAACGGCAATTAAATCTAGGGTGAAGTTCCATTTTTGTAAAAGGTACTTACCTAGAATTGGATGGAGCTTCTCAATGGTTTTATCCAGTGCAAAACTGTCGTTAATCAGATCTGAATTTTCTTCGGCATAAAGCAATACCGGAAGCGCTCCGATATTGTGCATTAGACCGGCCAATGCTGCCTGATCAGGCTTTAAGCCTAGCTTGCGACGCGTTTGGGCTAACACAAAACACATCGCTGCAACTTCAACGGCCCGGTTCCAGGTTTCACGCATACGGGTGTCTACAGTATCCGAGGTCGCCTGAAACATTTGTTTCATGGCCTGAGTCATTGCGATATTGACCGTTGTGTTCATCCCCATACGGTTGACTGCACCGCTAACATCGCGGCATTGATTCACTGTACGCATCAGTGCGCTGTTTGCACATCGAACCAGCTCTGCACAGACCGCAGGGTCTTTTTGAAGTACACGTACAATATCATTTACAGTACTGTCTTCATTCTCCGCTGTTTCACGAATTTGGAACGCCACCTCGGGAAGTGTTGGCAGTGTAAGCGTATCGTCTTTGATACGCTGTTTAATATCCGCAAATACGGTTTCAAACACAGAAGACATTATGGACGTCCTTGAAGCATCTTTAATTGTGATTAAATTACAATTAAAGCGAGCGATTGGTGTTCTGTAAAGTGTTGATATACAGGGATTAGTTTCTTTTTGAAATTTAACTTGGATTTATTTCCATGAGCTTGATTTCTAAAGAATTTTGATTGATGGAACATTTGTCTATTGTTTTGAAATCATCTTCCAGCGAGATCAGAGCTAACAGACCCGTGGGTGTTATTTCGTAGTTAATCAGTTGTCCGATGTTGTTTTTTTCTGAGGTGTTAATTTTATCTCCAGGTTTTAGTTCCTGAAGGTTCACCTGAGAATCATCGGACGCAAGCCCAGCCAAAGTTATATGGCGTTTCATCTGACCACGATATTTCATTCTGGCAATGATTTCCTGGCCAGTATAACAACCTTTTGTGAAGCTCAAACCTTCAATCTCTTCCAGACCCAGCAATTGAGGCAGAAACTCTTCACTGGATGAAGGGGATAGCCAGCAGATGCCTTCTTTCAAATCTTCGATGTTCCATTGGGATTCACTCAGTAATTGAGTGCCTGAAATGCTGTCTTTGGCGTCTTCTATTGAGGTAATGGTTATCGTGCGTTGAGGTGTTAGCTGTATACGATAGTTACCATCGTTCTTGGAGGTGTGTAAAGCTGTTTGAGTTGATGAATCAGAATCATCCTGCTCATTGAGTGCTCCAAGCACAAGCTGATCTAAGGTTTCTTCTAAGGTTACTCGGAAAAATACCGCGAACTTCGTTAGATGCGCTATTAATGGCTGAATCAAGCCCTGATGCATAATTAAGTGAGTACTAATACCATCATCAAAGGCAAGGAAGTTCGCAATGGCACGGCCTTTGATATTACAAAACGCACCAAAGCTGGCTCGCTCTGGTGTGATTACTGCAGTGTCACAGGTCGTTTGTCCTTGAAGGAACTTGAGTCTTTGTTCGCCGGTAATACTTAGAATGCCTTTTGTTGCACAAAGGGTGATGCCGGCAGAAGGCTTGGTGTCTGTCTCAACTACGAACTTAGGTGCGTTATCGAGGTCTAACTCCAACTTGGTGGCAGGAAAGCTTTCAAGAAGTTGTTCAATCTTAGTGGACATAAGTGCTCTATGTGTTTTGTCTGATGGTAGTTAAATCATATCAAAATACTTGGTTTTTAGTCATCAGGATAGGGTTTGTTTACTAGGAAGAAAGCGCTTGTCCCAAGTCAAGGATCGAAGTAAAGGCATTCTGCTCAATCGGCTTCCTGTGTATAATGGTGCGGGTCGCATTAGATGCGAAATATTGATCCATATAAAAGGCTAGATGTTACGTGAAATTTACTGAACAAGATTTGAACAGAATATACTGGCACAGTCGTCGTGGTATGTTAGAGTTAGATGTACTGTTAATGCCTTTTGCTAAAGAAGTGTTTCCTAGTTTGGATCCTGAAAATCAAGAACGTTACATAAAGTTGCTTGATTGTGAAGATCAGGACATGTTTCAGTGGTTTATGAGAAAAACCGAACCTCAAGATCCAGAACTTAAAGCGATAGTGGATTATATTCTTGAACGCGTTCAGCCTGCTTAGAATAGAACTCAAACCTTCAAAATATATGGTTCTTCTGTACACCGTAATTTATCTGGTGTGTCTACAGATTTTGAATCATCTGTTTGCTTTGCAATGGTCCAGTATCATTGCAATAGTGGTGCTAAGTCTCTTCTATATTATTCAGATGGTGAGCTATGTCCGTCGCAGGGAGTGCATTGAAATGCCTGTTGGTCCGGAACGTCCGAGAATGGATGAATTTCCAAGTCTGACCCTGAATGATAAAAATTATCAGGTCATGCCTAATTCTGTGTTGCTGCCAAGCTACATCATGCTTGAGCTAAGAGATGAGGAGCAATCAGAAGGTAAACCGGGGCTGTGGAAAAAATTAACGCTCAATAAGCAGTTAATGATCTTTCCTGATCAATGTCGACGGGAAGAGTTTCATACCCTCATTCGGATTATTCGCATGTCATTCGGACGCTAGCTTAGGCTAGCGTCTTTGTTTCCGCGTTCCAAGTACTTATTGGCACTTTTGGTTTTTTAACGCCAGCTAGGTTGTCTCGGTGGTGGCGTTAAAATGGTATCAACTGCCTTAGGTAATAAGTCTGGGTAATCCAGCGTAAAGTGCAGCCCTCGACTTTCTTTTCGTAGCAAAGCAGATCGAATGATAAGATCTGCGACGATCACCAGGTTCCTTAATTCAATCAAATCCCGACTGACTTTGTAGTTGCTGTAATACTCGTGAATTTCACGTAACAGTAAGTCCACACGGTGCTTTGCGCGTTCCAGGCGTTTAGTTGTTCTCACAATTCCCACGTAGTCCCACATGAAACGACGCAATTCATCCCAGTTGTGGGAAATGATGACGTCTTCATCGGAATTGGTTACTTGCGATTCATCCCAGGCAGGAATGTTCACATTGTATGGTGCAACTGCGTCAACGTGACGTTTAAGGATGTCTTTTGCAGCAGAGCGACCCAGAACAATACATTCTAACAAAGAGTTGCTTGCTAAACGGTTGGCGCCATGAAGCCCTGAATGAGCGACTTCGCCAATAGCATAAAGGCTACGAACATCGGTTCGGCCTTTATGATCAATAACCACACCACCACAGGTGTAATGAGCCGCAGGTACGACTGGAATAGGCTCTTTGGTGATATCGATGTTGAACTTCAGGCAGCGTTCATAGATGGTTGGGAAATGACTTTTAATAAAGTCTTCCGGTTTGTGGCTGATATCCAGATACACATGGTCGCAACCCAGACGTTTCATTTCATGGTCTATAGCGCGAGCGACAATATCTCGTGGTGCAAGCTCACCACGCTCATCAAACTGATGCATAAAGCGCTTGCCGTTTGGCAGTGTTAGATGAGCCCCTTCGCCTCGCAACGCTTCACTTACCAGGAAGGATTTTGCGTGAGGGTGATACAGACAGGTCGGGTGAAACTGGTTGAATTCCATGTTGGCAACACGGCATCCTGCACGCCATGCCATTGCAATGCCATCACCGCTGGCACCATCCGGGTTACTGGTATACAAATAGGCTTTACTGGCACCACCTGTAGCCAGCACAGTATGCTCGGCTTGGAAGGTTTCTACGTGCTCTGATTCAAGATTTAAAACGTAAAGACCCACACAGTTGGATTGGCCTTGGTTATCGCGGGATATGATCAGATCAACGGCAATACGGTTTTCAAAAACTTCGATGTTCTTCCGTTCCAACGTTCGCTCGATGAGCGTTTTGGTGATGGCTGCGCCTGTGGCATCTGCAGCATGAATAATACGACGGAAACTGTGCCCACCTTCTTTGGTCAGGTGAAAGGTTCGGGAGTCGTTATGTGTCTCAGTTTCAGGCGGAGCACCATCTAATACGGTATCTTTGGTGAAAGGGACGCCCTGATCAATGAGCCATTGAATGCTTTCAGTACTGTCTTCAACAATAAACTTTACCATGTTCGGGTTGTTTAGATTGGAACCGGCGATCATGGTGTCCTGGCAATGACTTTCGACACTGTCTTGTTCATCAAGAACTGCTGCAACGCCACCTTGCGCCCAGGGGGTCGATCCGCTGGTCATTGATTGCTTGCATATGATGGCAATCTTGAAATGTTCAGGCAATTGCAACGCAGTGGTTAATCCGGCAGCTCCGGAGCCAATGATAACAACATCAAATTGATGAGAAGGCGTATTCGTATTAGACATGAGATAAATGCTTAGTAGTGTTTCATTTTGGGATAAAATGAAGCTATGCCATAAATATTTCGCTAAGAATAACAGAAATGTCATAAAAAACGGGAACTAAATGCTATTTTAGAGTGTCGTAGCTTTTGGAATCGAGTTCCATAAATAATAAGCCTCCATGGAGAAAGAATGACAACATCAGTGGAATCAGATCAGTTGTTGGTAGAGCGCGTTCAGAAAGGGGATAAACGTGCTTTTGATCTGTTGGTCATTAAATATCAAAGCAAAGTGTTAAGTTTAATCAGTCGTTATGTCTCTGATGCCCATGAATCTATGGACGTTGCTCAAGAAACATTCATCAAGGCATATAAGGCATTGGCAAACTTTCGTGGGGACAGTGCGTTTTATACCTGGCTTTATCGAATTGCTGTAAACACTGCTAAGAACCATTTGATCAGCCGTGGTCGCCGTCCACCCGGTACAGATATTGACGTGGATGAAGTTCATTCGGACGGTGGCTTGAGTGAACTGAAAAATATCGACAGCCCGGAAGCGAGTCTCCACAAAGAGCAAGTGGAGCAGACCCTTAAGAAGGCGTTAGAAGGATTACCAGACGACTTAAGAACGGCGTTGATGTTAAGAGAATTTGATGGTTTGAGTTATGAGGACATTGCTCAAGTCATGGATTGTCCTGTGGGAACAGTGCGATCAAGAATTTTTAGAGCAAGGGAAGCGATTGACAAGCAGCTTGAACCAATCCTGGAAACCGCTGTCAATTATTAAGAGATCGTTGAAGGTTTTTTAACCCTTGTTCTTTAACGTGTTTTGTCACTGTGAGTGATGAAAGCTAACTCAAAATTAATTTGTTTGTGAGGATATTATGAGCGATAAAATTGCGGAAAGTTTGTCGGCTCTATTGGATAACGAAGCAACGGAGTTGGATGTAAGACGTCTGACAAAGCATATGTCGGATGAAGATCTGGATACTTGGCGTCGACTTTGTTCCGTCAAACAGGGACTTCATAACGAAGATATGACCTTTGCTTCTGTAAATCTGCTTGAGGGTGTACGTGCGGGTATTGCAGATGAAGAGATCGTAGTAAAACAATCTCGGTCAGGTCTGAAACAGTGGGTCGGTGGTTTTGGTGTGGCTGCGGCTGTAGCGATGGCTGTTGTTGGTATCGGAATTCAAAATGATCAGTTCACAAATGGTGATGCTCAGTTCGTTGAAAATGACCAACCTAAAGTAGAAACCTCTGAAAAGCCTCAATCGTCAGATGACAGCGGAACTCGTTTGGCCGCTTCTGATATGTCTCCTGAACAATATAAAGCACTTCAAGATAAACTTCGTTCTTATATGCAGCATCACGCCGAAAACTCTACGGAAGATCGTGTTGGTGATGTCATGCCATATGCTCGTGTGGTGAGCTTCGAAGTAGAAGAAAAGAATAAGTAAGCCATTAGTGGTGACTAGATTCGTACTTATTTGAAGGTATTACTTAAGGTTTATTGAAATTATGTGGAAAGGCATTTCAGTTTCTCGGTCAAAAAAATCTGCCTGGTCTAAGGTATTTTTTCTGGCCGTGATATGTCCACTGATGTTGGCAACAGTTTCCGCCTCTGTTCGTGCAATGACGCCGATAGAGCTGTTGTCCATGTTGGATGAAGCCCGTAAACAGAATTCGTTTGCAGGAACCTTTATTCATCGACGCGGGGACAGTGTAAATAGTTACTACATTGTTCACGCCGTTAAGGATGGGGTTCAATATGAACGCTTAAAAAGCCTTGATGGAGCACCGAGAGAGATCATTCGTGATGGTGAAAGTGTTACCTGTATCCTCCCTGGTAAAGATGGTTCTCGATGGGATCAGGTTCCACCACTAAGTCCTTTGGTGCCAGGAGAGAATGTCGATTGGTCGGAGCTTCAAAAGTGGCTGACCTTCACCATACTATCAAATGTTCGAATCGCCGGGCGAGATGCTATCTTAATTGAAGCTCAAGCCATTGATCAGGACCGCTTTATTCGTCGTTACGGTGTGGATGAGAAAACCGGTCTCTTGCTGAAAACAGAAATTTTAGGGGCCGATGGCCGATCATTGGAATTAGCTCAGTTCACACATATTGATATTAACCCTGATAATCTTGACGACGATCTGAAACCGACTCTGCACGGTAAGATGACCAAGTTTGATCGTAAGCACTGGACTGAAACAATTAAGGAATCCCCTCATTGGAAACCGAAATGGTTGCCTGAAGGGTTCGAGTTGACGGATGTAACTTCGGGCAAAGGTGAGAATTTTGTTGAAGCACATACCTACAGTGATGGCCTTTCTTCATTCTCAATATTTCGTGAACAGTTAAGCCAGCAGTTTGTGGAAATGGAAGGGCGCAGTGGGGGAGCAACTGTGGCTGTCTCTCGCATTATCGAAACAGAGCAGGGTGAAAAATGGGGTATCACCTTAGTGGGTGAAATCCCGGTAGAAACCGCAAAACGTGTGGCAAGTTCTGTTAGTATGCTCAACTGATGAGTGTATCTAAGAGGTAATCAAATTGGTTGAAGAATCTGGCCTTATTGTCGACGTTGATGACGACAAAGTGTGGGTGGAAACGATTCGCACCAGTGCTTGTGATTCGTGCAAAGCCCAGAAAGGATGTGGTCACGGGCTGTTGAATAAAGCGTCCTCTGGTCAACGTTTTACTCTGGATGTCCAACGAAACGGTATTCCTGCCAAGGTAGGCGATATAGCTTTGGTGGGTATTCCTGAAGACTCTATTCTTAAAGCCTCACTCATAGGCTATTTATTACCTATTGTATTATTGATTCTGTTCTCAGGGACTGCGAAGTGGCTTTGGGGAGAGCTACCCAGCATCGTATGTGGATTGTTGGGCTTGGGGTTAGGCTTCTTTCTGGTTCGTTTCCTTGGTAATTCAGGACGGTTTGGTCAAGAACCTCAGCTATTGGCGGTAAATCCTGACGCAGAAAGCTGAAACTTCTGAGTAAAATTCAAGTCAACAACAATAACTAAAAACGCATTTGAGAGGATTAGAATGCAAGCATTAAAGACGTCAATCTCGATTCTTTTTGTACTCTTAATGAGTGTTTCGCTTCAAGTGTCTGCTCGAAGCCTTCCCGATTTTACCGATCTGGTAAAAGAACAGTCTCCCACTGTGGTAAACATCAGTACTATCACTCATAGTCAGTCTGCATCTGGTATGCCTCCTGGTTATGAGCAAATGCCAGAAATCTTTCGTCACTTCTTCCAATTTGGCCCCCGCGATGGTGAGCCTCGTCAACGCGATGCTCAATCCTTGGGTTCAGGTTTCATTATTTCAGAAGACGGTTATATCTTGACCAATAACCATGTGATTGAGGGTGCAGATGAGATTATTGTGCGCTTAAGTGATCGCAGTGAGTTGGAAGCTAAATTAATTGGTGCTGACAAGAGTTCAGACATTGCGTTATTGAAAGTGGAAGAGTCTGGTCTACCGACAGCCAAATTAGGCAGTTCCGAAGAGCTTGAAGTTGGAGAGTGGGTGTTAGCCATTGGCTCTCCATTTGGTTTCGATCATACCGTTACCAAAGGCATTGTTAGTGCTAAAGGTCGCAGTCTTCCTAACGAAAACTATGTGCCATTCATTCAAACGGATGTAGCGATTAACCCAGGTAACTCGGGTGGCCCGCTGTTCGATATGGATGGTAAGGTCATTGGTATTAACAGTCAGATTTATACCCGTTCGGGTGGCTTCATGGGCGTGTCCTTTGCAATTCCAATCGATGTTGCGATGAAGGTGGCTGCTCAGTTAAAAGATAAGGGCTATGTAAGTCGAGGCTATCTAGGCGTAAGAATCCAGGAAGTGAATAAAGAGTTGGCAGAAGCATTTGGTTTAGATAAACCAGCGGGTGCTTTGGTCGTTCAAGCCTATGATGGTGAGCCAGCCGCAGAAGCCGGCATTATGGCAGGTGATGTGATTGTTGAGTTTAACGATAAGCCAATCATCCTATCGTCAGATTTACCTCATGTAGTGGGTCAGGTTACTCCAGGTTCAGAGGCCACTCTTGTGATTAATCGCCAGGGTAAAGAAAAAACCATTACGGTTAAAGTGGGTGAACTTCCAACCACAGAGCAAGTGTATGCAGGTAATCAACAGCAAGCGCCTAAGTTAACGAATCCTTTAGGTGTGTCTGTGAAGGACATGACCGATGAACAGCGTCGTAATGCTGACATCAATAAGGGGGTTATTGTTGATCAAGTCGTGCCGGACAGCATTGTTGCGCGTAAAGGTGTTCGCCCGGGGGATATCATTGCGATGCTTAACCATCAATGGATTGGCAGTAAGTCGGACTTTGATCAGGTTGTGTCAGAGCTTCCATCCGGTCGTAACCTGCCTATGTTGGTGATTCGTAAAGGAATGCGCCGTTTCGTTTGGGTTCGTATTGATTAATTTATTCTGTAAGAACATTGCGTAAAGGCACCCTACGGGGTGCCTTTTTTGTTTATAGTTAATGGGGTAAGTGACGCACAATATGTTTTGAGGATGTGGCATGAAGATCGAAGTATCGAAACGACTCCTGCTCTTGATGGGGTTTATGATGATGTTCTCTGGAACGCTGCTGTCTATGGAGCAAGGGTCGCAAGGGAACTCCATAACCTATCGCCCCAGTTCGGCTTATGATCCACGGTTCTTTGTGGAGAGCAATCTTGAATTCACATTACTCCATGAACTGTCTCATGCGGTTATTGAGCTTAATGATATTCCAGTACTTGGCGGTAATGAGCGGGCTGCAGATCAAATTGCAATTATGCTCATGATCATGACCAGTCACGGCTTTGATGAAACCTTATTCGATAAAATGCTTTCGATCTCTGGTGAATGGATGATTGAGTGGCGTGAGGATATAAAGCGTCATCCTCTGGCGTTTTGGGATGTTCATCCTTTGGCAATACAGCGCTTTTACGACGTGACCTGTTTAGTTTACGGGGCAGCCCCCGATAAGCTGGAGAAGATTCGTAAAGAGACCTGGTTGCCCATTGAACGCGCCTGGGAGTGCGATAAAGAATACACAAAGAATCGGCAAGCGTTGCTCTGGCTTGCGGACAATTACAGTTATGTCAGCTTTGATCGTAATTGGCAGCTTTTCCAAAAAGAACAACATCCTCCGGCCGATGAGGTCGTGAAGATACAGTTTATTCCGACATCAAATGTGGCGTATGAGCCGAT
Organism: Litoribrevibacter albus; assembly: GCF_030159995.1. Lineage (NCBI taxonomy): Bacteria > Pseudomonadati > Pseudomonadota > Gammaproteobacteria > Oceanospirillales > Oceanospirillaceae > Litoribrevibacter > Litoribrevibacter albus. The sequence continues at coordinate 288,382 of NZ_BSNM01000002.1, forward strand.
AATAGACTGGTTAATGTCGTCGCAACGACTCAAGTATCTGATTGATCGTACGAATCAGATATTAAAGCTTCCCGAACCTGTAACTATCTATTTTGAAACGCAATGCTCAGGCCCGGATGCCTGGTGGAATCCGGCAATAAATGGCATCGTAATTTGCTATTCGTTGATAGAGCAATTTCAAAACAATGCTCAAAAATTACAGCCCTTGGTAAAGCGGTTGAGTAATGAATCTGAATTGCCGTTTCTCTTTCTGTTTCCTGAAAAGTATTCGGGTTTACTTGCTCAGGACCGAGAGACAATTCGTCGTGAGTTTATTCAATTGATGGATGACATTTTGGTGGGGGATTAGAGCGCGGTTTGGTATGTCTGATGCCGATAGGGTTAATTGTTAGGTGTTAAGGTAATTCGATTCGGTCGAGCACCTCAAAGGTGGTTAAGGCATTTCTAGGTTCAAAGTAAATACGGAAGGTGGCTTGAGCCCTGGCTTCGTCATAATCGGGTGCTTTCCGCCACTCTAGCAGGCCTGAGGTTTCAAAGTAACTGTTCCAAAGTTTCCGATATTGGACCTTAATCCGAGCACCTATGCCCAATCCAGAATCACTGTCATATTCTCCGGGGGCTTGTTGATCGACTGGATAAAGTGGGGCGCTGTCTGCTAACTCCCAGAATGCTCCGATTGAGGTTTCAGCTTTCCACCAAAATTGTATGTTTTGTCGACGGGCTTCCCACGCAGCAAAAGGGCCTGCACCAATCAGTAGCTGTGGGCTGTAGTAACCGCCATGACCAAAAGTAAAAAAGTTAGAATTTCGGTCGTAATGTTGTAGGTTTGTATAGATTCCAAGACTGCGAAGGTGAGTGTCGTAGATGTCTGTTTTTCCAAGAGAGGCATTGCCTTCTATGGACCAGTTTTCCCACAGATGTTTTCCCCAGTAATAATCTCCCGATACATTTGCGCTTAGCCAGTACGGTGTGGTTAGTGTCCATTGATTACCAAGGGTAACGCCGGTTTTCATTGCGCGTCCCCATTCTTGTTCCGAGTATGGGTCGTGTTGTCCTAGATAACTGAGCAGGGTGTCATCGAGCAAGCGTTGATGAATATTCCAATAGGGACCGATTCGCTGTTCGAGTAGGTTGGTTTGAAAGCTGCCTTCCAGTTCAAAAACCGGTTGAGTTGAGATGATCGAATTAATGGCAGTCGTCCCTAGTGTTGCTGATTTAAGGAAGCCGGTTTCAGAGATATGTTGTAGCCATATCCGTTTGGCGCTTAACTTTGTGTCCGGGGTTTGTTTGGGTTGGTTGGTCTCCTCAGAGAGAAAGGCTCTTCCGATAAAAGGGGACTGAGGTAGGGTACCTGCATCCAAGGTTTCCCATCCCAATTGCAAACGCCACTGTTTTCCATTGTTGGAATAGATGTCAGCTCCTAAATAGGCGCCAACTTGTTGGAGCTGAGAGGTGCCTTTATCACCAGATTTTCTTCGCAGACCGAAGGCGAGGTGAGCGTGGGGGCTATTGGCGTTGTAATAGCTGGTGTTAGGATCATCAGAAACTTGCGCCGCGCGAACGGGGTGATTGATAGAGGCGAATTCATTGGCTGCCAGGGTATTCCAATCTCGATTGTATGACCCCTGCAACTGTGCCAAAAATTCCTGATAGCTCGTATCGGTTGGAGAATCTTGATATTGACTTCGATACAAGAACAACAGTGACTTGGTGTGTTCATGAGAGGGGTTGTCTTGCCATACGCTTTCAAGGTCTGAGACGGCTTTTGACTTCTCGTTCAGATGAAAATGAATCCAGCTTCTGAGGGCCAGTGCATCTTGGTTGTTGGGCTCTAAGGCTAAGTACTTATTGGTGTAATTGAGCGCTGCGGAGTAGTGTTTAGTTTCATAGTTGAAGATGGCCTTATCCATGTAAATGCCGGCAGCAACTTGTTCCAGATCCTCGTCTTGAGGTTGTTCTTCACTAAGGATGGCTTCCGTTTGATCTGCATCTCCCAACTGTATCAGGCTATATACATGGCCTTTGAGAAAAGATACGTCGTTAGGCTGCTGTTGACGCAGGGCAGCGAAGGCATCTCGGGATTCGGAGTATTTTTGAACCTCATATAAATGCCAGGCACGTGTCGTTTTTGTGGGAAGATCGTCGGGTGCTAGCACGAGAATCTGTTGCGTCAGTTCATCCACGCGAGGATCATTAACCTCTAATTCTCGTAGCTGATCTTTCAGTAGATTTAACTGGATATCCTCAACAGGTTGGCTTCCTGCTTGTTGACGAACTTCTTCGTTCTTACCCAGCCGTAACAGGCTGTAGAGAATGCCCTTGTTGGCTTCGTCGGTAGCACGAATGTCCTGGCTGTGTTTAAAAAACGCCAAAGACTGATCAAACTCTTCATGTTGATAATGCCACCAGCCGAGTTGGTTTAATATTTGAGGACGATTCGGATAACGTTGATTTAAGGATTGAAATTGCTCATACGCTGTTTGTGTGTATTTTGGCAGGGCATACGCTTTGTTCAGTTCAAGCTCGAACAACAAACTATTTAAACGTCTCTGATAGGATGCTGGCGCGTTTGTTTGTTGCATCTCTTGAGAGATGCGAATTTGGTTTTCCTTGGTGGAAGATAAACTGGATAGGGAATATATAAGTCCCAGTTTCAGATGCCATTTCTCAGGGCACTTTTCCATTAATTTCAGATAGTATTGTTTCGCTTGATGGGTATGACCTACGCGTTTTAGAAAGTTTGCGCCACCGTAGAAACTGCCTATGGCTTCACAACGATTCAGCAAACGCTCATGACTTTCAAGCAGAGCAAACATTTTACCGGCATCATTTTCATGGATAGTTTGAAGAACTTTCTCTCTGAAACTCAACAAATATTGCTCGCTGGTCCAGTAGTTTTTGGTCAGTGATTCAAACAGGTTTTGGTAGTGTTGAGCTTCTTCTGTACGACCCAACGCATTCAGGTCATCCAGAAATTCGATGATGAAGTATTCGATTCCTTGGTTATTGATCAGCAACTCGGTATACAGCGGTACAGAGCGTTCGGGCTGATTGGTCTTGTGATAGCAAGTTGCCAAACCATAGGTGGCTTTCATTTTAATGAGTTCGCTTTTTCTTAATTCTGCGAAGTGATCACAGGCTTGTTCTAAGTGATTCAGACTTAAAAACAACCAGCCTTGTCGAAGCTCGTTTTCAAAGACGGGATGATCCGGAACCGATACCCACAAGTCGGGCTGAGCGTCTGGTTGCTCACCGATGATCTTCACGGCATCCTCTTTGAGTTGACTCTCCTCTGTATTAGGAGGCGTTTCATAGGCTGAAAGGTATTGCTGATTAAACTGTGCAGACTCTTGTTCTGGCGCCCAGTTTTTTTTCTTGTAGGAGAGTCTGCGATAGCCGCTCATTCTTAATTGCACCATCAAATTGGGTACTTCCTGTTGATGGATAAAATTTCCCACATAAACAGAGTAGGTCTGATCTTTTTGAACAACGAAGACGGGTAGGTTTAGAAAGGAACTGATGTAAATGGCATCTTCTGTGGCTTGTTGTTCTGAGACTTTTCTAACCACCAAAACGGTGTAACGGGTACCATCGTCCTGAAACTCTTCTTCTATGGGGTAATCGGTATTGATTGCAGCGTTCAGAAGTGTTGTGCTGAAGAATAGAACAGCCACGAGAAGCGATGTGATGGCATGTTTTTTCATGGTGTTACCTGCTGAGCGGCATGAATGGCCAGCAAGTAGAGTGTGTGGGAATAGTAGTTTTTCTTCTCCGTGATCATGCGTTGATCGGCTTTGAGTAGCAGTCGATCGGCTAATGTGTTCTTTCCTAATCGTCGCGCGTTGGCACTGAGAATGGCGTAATAACCTGCCATTGCTTCTTTCTCTGGTAGAGCCTTTGTTCCTTGGACATAGCGAGGAAGACGGTTGTGCTGTTCAAAGTACTCAAATAAAAAGTAAGGCTCGATCAGTAACTTGGGTTGCCATAGTTGGTATAAGAAGACACGAATGGCTTCGTCACCAAAGTAGTTCCGTTTCTCCGGCCATTGAGACATATTGGATGAGAGCAGTGAGGTTTGATTGGGTGTGACTGAGACCCAGTCGGAAGGCAGTTTAGTTTCAGGGTGTAAGCTGCTGATCAGCAGTTGTTCGCTGGTGCGTTTTAGATTTTCCCACTGTGTGTTTTGGTGAAGTTCAGCCATCGAGTCATAGGCAGGAAGAATCTGATACGAGGGATTCCAGGCAATCTGGGTGGATTTTTGAAAACCATAGTGGGCAGGTAACAGCAGCGTGCGCTGCCGATCCAGCGGCACAACCAGTTGTTCCAGAATGGAGTCTGCAATTTGGCTTGCAGAGGCAAGGTAGTCGGATTTCTGCCATTGCTGTCCGGCTTGGAATAATGCCCAGGCAATGAGTAGATCACCATCGGTTGCATTGTTGCTGTCGGTGATTCGATAGTCTGCTTGCCTGCCTTCGCTCTCTTTCTCTGCTTTAGCCCATTGCCAGGCAAACAAATGATCATCCCGTACCTGCAGTTTGTTATGAGTCCATGACCATATGCGCTCAAAAGCCGCCTGATCCTGATAGTGCAATGCTAACAGTAATCCGTAGCCTTGGCCTTCCGAGTGACTGATGTCGCCATTACCCCTGTCCAGAATCCGTCCATTAGCCAGAAAGAGGTGTTTGTACTCTTGCCATTCCTTAGGGTAGGAGGCACAACCATAGAAGAAGATTACAAGGCAAACGAATACAATGCGGCCGAGTTGATGAAGTGAGAATGTCATCAACCTTGCTGGTATCTTTGTACTTGTTAGAGCCGCAGAGAGTTTCACTGAGTCCACCTCTTTAAATCAGGATCTCTGCTGATGTCGTCGTCTCAAGATGAAATAGATAAATGCACTTAGAACGATTAACCCTCCTATTAAGGCGGCCCAGTAAATGCGTTGATCCTTGGTGAGATAATAGTCGGGCTTGGAAATCATTCCTGCCTTTCCTGTCATATAGGTGTCACCTGCCGACAGCGCTACGACCTGGTAGTCGAGGCCATTACCAAAGAGTTGATGGCTGTATTCATTGTAGATGTAATCGACAAAGACCAGATCACCAATAGCGGCGGTTTGGACAGTCGGCTCAAGGATAGCGCGAGCGAGATTCGATACCCCTTCCTCCTTCTTAGAGGTGTAGACGGTCATAGTCCGACCTTCCTGGTAGGGCGAAGCCGTTTGGAAAATTATGCCCTGTTCATCTCCAACATCACTGACTTGTCGACTGTAAGCAAGCGCCTGTTTTTGATCCCAGCTTTCAAACACGGGATACGGCACCTGATGTTCTTCCCCGATCTTCAGTGGTGAGTTTTGAAAATAGAGCGGCGGGATATTTTCGATGGTGCCCATCACAATCAGTTCGCCTTTGTAGTCTGTAGGTGTCTGCGTGGTGAATTCCAGGCCAAATAATGGATATCCGTTTTTCTGAGTCAGAAGACCGACCAGATTAAGTGCTGATGAGATGGAAAGATTGCTGTTACTGGTCAGGTAGACCTGACTTTCATAGCCGTCAGGCCATCGTGTGTAAGGGAATCCATTCACGAAAAACAGCCCGAGATTCGGCATTTCTACCCGGTGGGGCATTTCGGGAAAGAGAATGGTCGAAGAGTCAAACAAGGTAAGGAACAAGTTTTCGGATTGCACGTAAGAACAGTTCTCTGTCACAAACGGAGTCAGGGTGGCGGAAAATGAAAGCTGGTTCAGCCCGCCTCGGAAGAGGTGCGTGGGTAATCTCAGTTTATAGCCTGTGATAATGGAGCCACTTGAATCATCCAGGTGAATGGCGCCCACATGATGACCGTTCAGTAGAATATTAAGCGCTGAGTCGATTCTTAATGCGGCACCATAGGCTATGTCCAGAGACAGTTCGACGTATTCATTAGGTTTGACCATGAAATCGGAGGGCACCCGAAATACGATGTCGGCCGGCGAAGAGTTAAAGCCACGAAAGGTTCGGGTGGAATATTGCAGTTTCTTGAAGGGGTATTCTTTATCTGTGAGTAGGATTTGCTTGCCTGAATACAAGGCAATTTCGGGCATGTGGAATTCCTTAACCTGCATACTTTGCGAATGGGGAAAAGGAATCGACATGATGTCCACGGTTTCCGCTGCCAGTTTTAAATCCTTAATGTTGTCCCCGACAATCACCAATAAGGCATAGGTTGGATCTTGAGTAACCAACCATTCGGCTTCGTCTTCCGCTCGTTGGGTATTCTTGTATCGATTGGGTAAGTGGAAGACTTTGATGGCGGGGCCGTCCCCTTCCATAGACAGCTCATACTTTGAAAGTAGTTTGTTTACCTGCTCGTAGTTACCGAGCAGAACATTGTCCTTGCCTTGTTGAATGGTCTGGCCGTAGCTGAAGTAGGTTTTTCGATAGTCGTAGCGCAGTGATATTCCTGACGTGGTCATGCTTAATACCGTTAGAAAATCATCTTCAGGGGTTTCTGAACCTATGATATGAACATTGCCTGTCGGGAAGCTCTTAGGATCAAACAGGAAATTCGACACGGCTGAGAGTTTGAGTGGAACGGGTTTAAGCTCGTATTCGATGTTTAATTTGGCCTCGTTCATCATCACTTTGGTCCAAAGTTCCGGCATACAAGGCAGTTCGCATTCGGTGGCGTAATGTTGTGAGACGGCAATGCGAAAGCTGTTGTAATCGTTTTCCAATAATAACGGGGGGAGATCAACTTCCGCATAACCTTCCGGTGCCTGTGGATCGAGTTTGATTTGGGATAAAGGCACACCATTAAGGCCAATTACCATTTGGGAGGTCCGTTTAAGTAGGGCTGCCGAGTTATAGTAACCAAATTCCAGACTGGCTTTTTTTACTTCCCAGCGTTCAGGAATAGGTAGCATGACTTCGTATTCACTGGCGATACACTTGAGTTGTACGGTATCGACTTTGGTGATGTCTTTTAATGGAATGACTTGTTTGATGGCGAATGCGTTGAATGAAAAAACGCTGAAAATTGCAAATATGAAGATCTGTAAGCTACTTGATCTCATGCTGCCTCCGTAAGGCCGTAATCCATAAATGTTTAAGGAACAGATACGCCTTGTTCCTGAAATACACGAACATACCCCGGGTGGTTTGACGGGCGCCTTTCATACCCAGTCTTAGGAAATCAACGAAGACTTTGAGCAGCGATGGTGGTTTCGTGTCTCGGTTCCAAAAGTCCATCCAACGCTGACTATCACCGTAGACCAGATGAACCAACTCTTGGTAGTGGGCTTCGGGATCTTTGAATTCGCCACCGACAATAATTTCATCGCCTTTGGGGGTGGCGCGTACCACTTTAAAGGGCAGAAGAAAGTCTTCTCCCTGACTGTTTTTGACGCGCGCCATAATGGTTTGCCCTTTGGTGATACCAGATTGAGCCGGCAGATGAAAACCTAACCCTGTCAGTGAAAAATCGGTCAGTGACCCAGACCAGGTAACATCGCCAACCTGAACTCGGATCGGGCCCGAAGCCCATGCGCGATGATAATTCCGTACCTGATGTTTTTCCCAGAATATGCCCAAAGAGACATAGGCAATACATAAGTTGATCATTAACCAACTGGTGCAGATGATGATGCCGTCATGGAGTTGGGGATTGTCATGCCATTTAAATATGGCGGCCGGGAGAGAGCTCAACATGATCAGAATCATGATATAGAACGGAGGCGCTAACGGGCTCAGAAAATCTTTGGTTAAGGTTGCGCCTTTGGGGGTTACGATAAACGATGGCGCTCTGGGGTTCTGTATCACGCCAAGAGTGGCGGGCAACAAGAAGATCGATTGAACGGTTTCATAGAGTTCAGAAAATAAAGGCCAGCGGTATTTTCCGAACAGCATGCTCATCATCAGGAAACTGGCAAACAAGTGGGGAAGGGCATAGGCGGTCACTTGTTCCAACGATGCGTGATACAGCTGAATTCCGGTTGATAAAAAGAGCGTAGGTGCGACGAAGAAAATAAAGCGGGCAAAACCGAAAAACCAATAGAGGTAACTGCTGCTGTAACAGAGCTTCTGATAGAACTTTAGGCCCTTGTTGAGCATGGGGTTTTTAAGAAGGCCGATCTGAAGCATCCCCTGGCACCAGCGGGAACGTTGTATGATGAAATCACTGAAGGTTTCTGCAGAGAGCCCACACACCATTGGGCGAGAGACATAGACACTGTTGTAACCTTTGGCATGAAGTTTAATTGAGGTCTCGGCATCTTCGGTAATGGTGTCCCCTGAAATGCCACCTACTTCGTCCAGGAAGGTTCGCCGTAACACGCCTGCTGAACCGCAGAAAAATGCTGAATTCCAGAAATCGTTGGCGGGCTGATTGCCTCGATAAAACATTTCGCCTTCACTGGGTGCAGAGTGAAAACATCCCAGCGTTTTCTCTACAGGATCTGGGTTGATAAAGAAATGCGGGGTCTGAACAAGATAGAGTTTAGGGTCTTTAATAAACCAGCCTACGGTTCTCCGCAGAATGTCATTGGTTGGCACATGATCACAGTCCAGAATCAAAATCAGTTCGCCGTAGGTGGTTTTCATCGCATGGTTGATGTTGCCCGCTTTGGCATGTTCATTTTTAGGACGAGTGATATAGCTGATGCCTAAGTCACCAGCCACTTTCTTGAGTTGTCTGGCCCGGTGACGACTGACCGCTCCTAATGAAGGATGGTCACAGCGTTGTTCGGTACCACCATCATCAAGAATGTGGATATTGAGTTTGTCTTTCGGGTAGTTAATCTGAGTACAGGCCGTGGCCGTGATCTTGACCACTTCTGCCGGCTCTGTGTAAGTGGGAATAAAGATATCGACCGTAGGAAGTTCATTGTCAGGTAAATCTACCAGTTGATCTTTTCGATTCAGAGGCCAGATGTTGGTAAACATTCCTACAAAGTGAACCAGAAATACATCCACTTCCGCCAGAAACAGAATAGCGACTAAGAAAAACTCCAGTGGATCAATGTAGATGAGCGTGTCCTGAACTCGCCAGACAAAGTAGCGAATCGAAATGAAACTGGCGATCAGCACAAGAAAAACACGGCCAAACTGCTTTTCGGTCAGATTGGTCATGCGGATGACAAACAGTAGTGCGACCAGCCCCCAGCCAAGTATGAACTGTTGATCAAGGGCGATTCGAAGCTGTGACATATAGAGAATAAAAAGGCCACAGACAGCAAAGCCTATTTTGAGCATACCGCTGCTCAATCTATCTACAGGATTGGAGATAGGTGCTGATTGCATAGCTGTCCTTTGGTTGTCCTTTAGGGTTTCCGTTCAGGGGCGGCGACATCCTGTTTGGTTCGAGTATCTATGATGATGTCATCCGTAAAATTCTGATCCATAAGGCTCATCAACGCATATACGCTGCCGACCATTACGGCAGCAGCAATGATGAGACGAACGATACCTGATGCTGTGATACGGGATTTCTTGGTGGGCTTTTGATGAGATGATGGTAGTGGATGTTCAATGTCTGCATCCTGTTTGATTTCTTCTTCATCCCAAAAGACTTTGTAGACCTGAATGATGTTTTTTTTGCCTTTGACGTTCGATTCTTTGTGAAAGCGAATGTAGAACTCGTCTTTATCTTCGACGGTTAGCCAGGTGGAATCTGATATGTAGATTTCACCGGCTTCGGCTAGTCCCTCGTATCGGGAGGCCACATTGACGACATCCCCATAGATATCGTTTTCTTCGACGATGCCAACACCGGTATGAATACCAATTCTGACCTCTAAGGGGAGATTGTCTTTCGATTTTTTATTTCTATTGGATACTGCCTGCTGGAAAGCAATGGCAGTACGGATGGCCTGTACGCCGGACTCAAAATAGGACATGGTGCCATCCCCCATTGTTTTAACCAGCACCCCGGAGTTCTGATTAATAATGGGGTAGAGCATACTGTTGTGTGCGTTTACTAACTCCCTGGTTGCTAAATCACCATGCGTTTCAGCGAGCGCGGTCGAGCCTTTTAAATCAGTGAACATAACACTGATTTCACGCGTGTATTTATCGCGATATAACTCCTCTAACCGATTTCGTTCCGCCAATAACTCTTCTGCTGATAGTGATTTTTCAGGATGTTTGTGTGCCGTATTCATAGCCCTATATGCCTGTTTAATTTTTGGTCAATTTCCTTCTATGACATATTTCACTAAAGTTCAGCAGTGGGTCTTTTGCAAAGTTGAAATGGCTATTAAGAAAGCACGTTTAGATGAGTTGGTTATAAAGATCGGGAAAATGAGAACCGGTTGCTTAGTGGCGTTGACCGTCGGTAAGGGCTAATTTGGATAATAGGAGGTGGTTTGAACAGGGAGAAACCAAAAAGCCCCATCCGAAGATGAGGCTTTTGGGGACTAGCGAACTTGCTTTAGATTAAAGCGAGTTTAATAGTGCTTTTAACGTTTCTTCAGGCGTGCCTTCGTCAGTCACGTCGATCACGTTAGTACCGTCAAACGCAGAGTCGATTAACTCTTTTTCGAATCCGGCTTCCAGAGCACAAATGGCAATCAGGCCCGCTTTAGCAAACTGAGCTGCAACGGCTGCATTGTGTGCTGCATCTGAACCGCAAGAGTCTTCATCAATAATTGCCACAGCGCGGCCTTGGTTGAACAGTAAACGCTCTAGCGCAGACGCTAGGTTGGCTTGTTCGTCTGACAATAGGATCACAGAACCAGTCTGACCGAAGCGCGCTTCGCGTTCTTCCTGAGTTACCGGTGTCAGTGCATCAAGGTCAATGCTCTCTACTTTCTCAGAAACATGGATCATACCTGCACCAACGGTGATGTTGGTTAGACGATCAATGATGATGAAAGCACCCGTACCTTTGTTCTTTTGGTAATCATCGAAGCTGATTGGCTTGCTCAGCGTCAGTTCACACAGACCAATTTCATTCAACGCCAATTGAGCCGCGTGTTTGTGCTCAAGGGTATTCACATCAACACGGTGGCGAAGTGTAGAAACACGGCCCGTTGTGCTGTTGGTGTTGTGCTTGATGATGTATTCCTTACCTGGCGTCAAAGCGTCTTCTGCCATCCATACAATGTGTGCGTCGATTTTCTCGGCACTTTGTGGAAGGTTGTCAGATTTAACGATCACATCGCCACGGCTACAGTCGATTTCGTCTTCGAAAGTAAGGGTCACTGCCATCGGTGCGAACGCTTGATCAAGCTTACCGTCGTAAGTCACGATTTCTTTGACTTTGCTGCTCTTACCAGAAGGAAGAACGGTAATCTCATCACCCACATTGATAATGCCGGATGCAATCGTGCCTTGGAAACCACGGAAATCCAGGTTAGGGCGACATACCAACTGAACTGGCATACGGAAATCATCGAAGTTCTGGTCGTCAGCAATCTCAACCGTCTCAAGGATTTCCATCAGTGTTTTACCGTCGTACCACGGTGATTTCTCACTGCGGTTTACAACATTATCGCCATCCAGCGCCGACATAGGGACGAACTGAATGTCTTTGATGTTTAGTTCTTTTGCAAACTCAAGGTAGTCCGCTTTGATGGCTTCGTATTTCGCTTCATCAAAGTCGATCAGGTCCATCTTGTTCACTGCAACCACAACGTGGCGAATACCTAATAGAGAGGCAATGTAACTGTGACGTTTGGTTTGGGTTTTTACGCCTTCACGGGCATCAACCAAGATGATTGCAAGGTCACAGGTAGAGGCGCCCGTTGCCATGTTACGAGTGTATTGCTCATGTCCCGGTGTGTCCGCGATGATGAACTTACGCTTGCTGGTGGAGAAGTAGCGGTAAGCCACATCGATGGTGATGCCTTGCTCACGCTCTGCTGCCAGACCGTCAACTAATAGTGCAAGGTCCAGTTTCTCACCGGTAGTGCCCATTTTTGCACTGTCAGACTGGATCGACGCTAACTGATCTTCATAGATCATTTTAGAGTCGTGAAGCAAACGACCGATCAGGGTACTTTTACCGTCGTCAACGCTACCACAGGTCAGGAAGCGCAACAGTTCTTTGTTTTCGTGTTCTTTCAGATACGCCAGAATGTCTTCTGCGATCAAATCAGATTGGTGTGACATATTCGTTTCCTACCTTAAGCCTTAGAAATAACCTTCTTGTTTCTTCTTCTCCATCGAAGCGGCGCTATCGTGGTCGATCACGCGGCCTTGACGCTCAGAAGTGGTGGTCAGCAACATTTCCTGAATGATGTCAGGTAGGGTTGCGGCTTCAGATTCAACTGCACCTGTTAGTGGGTAGCAGCCTAGTGTACGGAAACGCACACTCTTCATTTCAGGTACTTCACCTGGCTCTAGTGGCATACGATCATCGTCAACCATGATCATTACGCCATCACGCTCAACAACCGGACGCTTAGCAGAGAAGTACAAAGGAACAATAGGAATCGACTCAAGGTAGATGTACTGCCAGATGTCCAGTTCCGTCCAGTTAGACAGTGGGAAAACTCGGATGCTTTCGCCTTTGTCTACTTTACCGTTGTATACATTCCATAACTCAGGACGTTGACTCTTAGGATCCCAACGGTGGTTTTTATCACGGAAAGAATACACACGTTCTTTAGCACGAGATTTTTCTTCATCACGACGTGCACCACCAAAGGCTGCGTCAAATCCATGCTTGTCCAACGCTTGCTTCAACGCAGCGGTTTTCATTACGTCAGTATGTTTGGCACTGCCGTGTGTGAAAGGACCGATGCCCTGATCGACACCTTCTTGGTTGGTGTGAACGATCAATTCTAGACCAAGCTTTTTCACCATCTCATCACGGAAGGTGATCATTTCCTTGAATTTCCACGTGGTATCAACGTGCATCAATGGGAATGGCGGTTTTGCTGGGTAGAACGCTTTCATCGCAAGATGCAGCATAACTGCTGAGTCTTTACCGATGGAGTAAAGCATTACAGGATTTTCGAACTCGGCAGCAACTTCACGGATGATGTGAATACTCTCTGCTTCAAGCTCTTTCAAGTGGGTAAGGTTGTATTCCGACATGATTGGTCTCGTATGTCCTGGAAAGTGTCTAGTTTTAGTTGAGCGAAACTATACCAAAAAATAAAGCATTATAAGAACAGCTTTGATTAGACTTAATTTGCATATAAATAGACGAAGTGTGTCTTTAGACGTTTTAACGCGAACAAGGGCTCTGACTTTTAGAGAGTCAGAGCCCTTGTGGGTAAAAGTGGACTAATAAGTCGTTAAAAAGACTGGCGTTCTTGCTTGAAACTTCTTGGGTTGCTGATCAGGTTCTTAACTTCAATCAGCTCTGCCTTTTCTGGTGTCACGCTTTGTCCCTGATATTGAATCAACAGCTCACGACTTTCAGGTCCAAAGAAGAAACGATCGTAGAAGGCAAGTAGCTCGTCTTTGGTGATGGCTTCAATGGCTGAAGACAAACGTTCACGGTTGTCGAACTCCGTTTGTTCTTGATCAATTTCCTGCCAGTAACGGTCGGAAAGTTGACTCAGTCTTTGCGGCTTCTCATTCAATTTCGAAACGAGAGCTGCTTTATGTTGATCAAACTCTTCAGGCTGCATGGTAGACAGCGTGTCTCGGAATTGAAGTAAGAATGCCTGGTAGTCGTTTGAAAGCGTTTTTGGTCCAACTACGTGAGACTGAGTGATCAGAGTGAAACCTGGCACCTGAGCCAACGGAATTGGTGTGGCAAAAACAATATAACCACGTTGCTTTTCGGTGCGAATATCAGTGTAGAAAGGTGTAGATATCACCTGACTGGCCAAGCCGGCCAGTGCGCGTTCCTGATCTGATATTTCCAGCCCCTGATAGTAAGCAAGCAGTACGGAATCGTTATGCTGAGTGTCCAGATTGAAACCGGTGATTTCACCTTTGGTCAGTTTAGCAACCTGGTTAGCTGGCACAGTAGTACTCTGGCTGTCTTTGAATAAGGTTTGCTTGACGTGTGCACCAATTTTTTTGGCTTCGTCTTCAGACAGATTACCGTGGGTTAGCATAACCACTTCAATTTCTTTAAAGAGGTTTTTCCGATAGGCTTCGATGTCTTCAAGTGTGATCTCTTGGGCCGCAGTCATGCGTTCTTCCAGCGTCCAGGATGAGCTCATCAACAAAGTCACCAGCTTTTTATAAGCCAAACTGTAAGGCTTGTCTTTGGCTTCGTTGGTGTAGGCACGCAGGGTTTCATCTTTGTAGATGTTGAAGCGTTGTTCTTCCAGCGGTGCATTGAACATGCTGTCGATCACAGTATTAAGCAGAGTTTCCAGTTTCTCGCTGTACCCTGAGACCTTGATCGTTACTCCGCGAGAGTTGCGATAAAACGCATAATCCAGGCCAGCAAGATACGCTGGGTAGGAATATTCATTCAGGCTGTCGTTGATTAATTTCGCGAACAGGTTGCCTGCTACACCTTGCTGGGCCGTGTTGTTCCCCTGCGGGCTACGAATGTTGATGAAGATGTCGGCTTTCGGGCTATCAAAACTTACATTGGTTCTGTGCCATACAGTGAAGCCTTCTTCTTCGGTAATTTTTACCGGTTTCTCCTGGGGTTGTGTATTTTCAAGCAGCGTCAGGTGCTCAGGGATAAACTGGTTTTCAACGGGCAGTTTAAGATGACCGTTTGGTTGCGCAGACTTCCAGGCGGTTATTTCATCTTCTGTTAATGGTTTTACAGAATAAGGTGTTTGATACCATTTGCTTAGTTTATCCGTTGGTAAATTCGGTTCGGCAATGGTCACCAAAACATTATCAGGTGTTAGTTGATCAAGATAACGAGTAATCAACTTTGCATCATAGCGAGCCATTAAGTATGGGCCGCGAATGACTTCACGGGCGGTATAGCGTTGCAGGTTACCCGCCAGATGCGACACTGTTTGGCGAGGTGCTTGTTGTTCCTGGAAGCGGAAAGCAATGCTGTTCAAGCTGGATTGTTCATCGAATAAGGATTGCTTAGGCCCTTCATTTTTCAGCAACTGAATGTAGGCAAACACTTCAGACACAATGTCCTGATATTGCTCTAACCCTTTTTGAGTGAGCTTAATGCTGATGTTGAAGGTTGCGTATTCCAGGTTGTTGAAGCCGGAACCGGCACTGAGACTGTCAGCCAAACCTTGTGCTTTCAGTTCTGACAGTAAGCTGCCTTCTCCTTCGTGACCGATCAGGTTGGAAATGTACTGAATTGGCTTTTCACGGTAGTGAGTGGCCAGTGACTCAATTGGGAATACAAGAGACAAGGTACGTGTGTTCTTGATAGGGTTGATATTCACCTCGGCCGGTAAGCTGCCTTTGGTAAAGAGCGGTTCCTGAATAGAGTCCAGTTTGGTTTCATGATTCGGGATGGCTGAGAACTTCTCTTCGACCCAGCTCTTCAGCGTCGCTAAGTCTTCCTGACCCAATACCACTAATGTCATCAGGTTGGCAGAGTAGTACTTCTTATAGAAGGCTTTCAATTCATCCTGGACTGAGCTTTGATCGGTGTCAGACAAGGTATCGAGTGAGCCTACAGAAAACTTCGATGCCGGGTGCTTAGGATTAATAATTTCCCGGATCACTTCATAGTTGCGACGAACATCGTCTTTCAACTTGGCTTGGTATTCTGAATGAACCGCATTCTTTTCGCGATCCACGTATTTTTCTGTAAATAACGGCGTTTTAAAGAACGCAGAGAAGCGATTTAATGCCGGCTCTAACGCGCTTTTTTCTACTTCGAAGAAATAGTTGGTGTGTTCACTTGCTGTGAAGGCGTTATGGCTGCCGCCATTTTTGCTGATGAAATCCTGATATTCACCGGCTTCAGGGAAATCTTCGGTTCCCAGGAACAGCATATGCTCAAGGAAGTGTGCCAAACCTTGACGATTCTCTGGATCTTGCAGGCTACCCACGTGCACATCCAGAGCCGCAGCGGCCTTGTCTGTGGCTGGGTCGGAAATTAGCAATACTCTTAACTTGTTTGGAAGCTCAATGTATTGATATGACTTTTTATCGGTATCCGGTTGGATCACGACATTTGGATCATACTGTGAGTTTTTCAGAGAAACGTATGCAACTGCCATAATTATAAGAATACCAATACTTAGAAAACTGATTTTTGAACTCATCGCCTTGTCCTTTTTGTTCTTCCTTACAAGCGAAAGTGACTGACTATCCTAACTGTTGAGCAGGAATTTTTCATCAAATGATCACGAGATCGACTGAATAATTTATGAAGGAGGGTAGTCGTAAACAACGGTCATCAACCGTAAATGGGTCGTTTGCATTGGATAATTGATCCGAGTGCTTCAGACGGGTTAACAGATGTCTGTTATTTCATGAGTGTTTATCCCTTTCTAATAGCTGTTAAGTGTTCTTAATATGAGCAATTTCTTCTGTGTTGTGTATTCCCAACGATGAAATTTGTGCTGTTTCTTCGCAAAATCCAATAGGTTTAAGACCTTGAAGAGGGCAAAGAGTTTCAAAACAATATGCGCTGCGTGATCTTTGGGGCGTCTTCTAACCGATTATCAGGTTGAGTGAAAAATATACAGTTTGATGTGGGTATTCGTCTTTAATGAATCTGAGGTGATCATTAAAGGGTGCTCCAGTGAAAATCATTTTAGACTTGGCTGTCAGTGTTTCGAATAACCTTTCTTTTAAGCAAAAATTTCTTTTATTAATTGCTGTTAGTCTGATTCCGTTGGTGGTCGGATACGGCGTCATCATGAAAGATTCTTTGGATACGCGCACCTTGGCCAAAGCCGCGTTATCCGCGAATTCTTATATCCAGCCATTAAGGCACTTGGTTGAAGACATTGCTCAAACACGGGGCATGACTAATGCGTATTTGCTGGGGGATAAAAAATTCGAGAGTAAGATCTTAGCCAAACGATCAAAGGTAGAAGAGAGCTTTAACGAGTTGCTGAGGGTGACTGAGCAACACACCATATTGAGTCATGACTATCGTGGGATACCGAACTCGCTGTATGGACGTTGGCAGAAGATCTCCAACGCTGCATTTAATGGTCAGGCTAACCAAGTATTCTCGGACTATACCTCGTTGATTGCATCTGTTCTGGATTTTTTAGACACCGTGGGTCGTGAAGGAGGGCTGTTACAAGAAGAGAATCCTGCCAACAGTTATGCCATAAATACCTTATTGATTACGTTACCGAACCAAGTGGAAGCGTTAGGTAAGTTACGTGGCAAAGGGTCCGGTGTAATAGCATCTGGTGCCTTTACGCTGGACAACAAATTAATCGTCAGTTCATTAGCGGATAAGCGCTATTTACAAGCACTTCAGAAAGACATGGAGTATTTGTTTGATGAAGCGCCTGAATTAGAAAAAGAACTGTCGGTGACTTATCGACAAGCGGTGGAAGACTTAAACAATTTTATTCATCTTACAGAAACACATGTAATTCAAGCGAGCTCTAAAACGATGGAAGCAAGCGACTTCTTCGCGACAGGCACTAAAACCATCGGCAATCTTTTAACTTTGTATGACGCTTTGTTAGAGGTTCTCACTCAACGAATGGCTGAGCGGGTATCCGCGTCGTCGGCCTCGTTTAATACCATGGCAATCATTATTGCGGTGATTACCTGTATTCTTGTTTTCTTCTTTATGGGGATTTATTTAGGCATCAGGAAAAATATCAAAGAAATGTCCGATATGGCTGGAGAGCTGTGTGATGGGAATCTGGAGGTTCGTTTGGTGCTTCAGACTCGGGATGAAATGAGATTGATTGCTGATAGTTTTAACCGAGTTGCAGAAGGGATGAAACAGTCCATTCTGTCGGTTCTAAAATACAGTGATGAGATCGCAGATACGGCAAATGAGGTGGCGGCCGCCAGTTCGAGTACTGCTCAGTCTGTGGATAGTCAATCTAAAGAATTGGATACCTCTTCCAGTGCCATTACCGAAATGAATAGCTCTGTGAGTGAAGTGGCGGGCAGAACTGAGGAGGCTTCGGCTTCAGCAGAAGAGGCCAAGACTCAGGCAGAACAAGGCGAGCAAGTCATTACCAATGTGGTGAGTAACATTCAGTCGCTGAGCCAGGATCTGGTCAATGCGGTGGGGGTTGTTGAAAACTTGGAAGAAAACAGTAAGAGCATTACCGGTATTTTGGATGTCATTCAGTCTATTGCTGAACAAACTAACCTCTTGGCTTTGAATGCTGCAATTGAGGCGGCGAGGGCCGGAGAGCAAGGTCGGGGATTTGCCGTAGTGGCTGATGAAGTCCGAACATTGGCGCAACGTACACAAAACTCAACCCAGGAAATTCAAGCGGTAATAGAAAAGATTCAGTCGGGGATTGTACGAGTGGCTGAGGTTATGCGAACCAGTGAAGGCAATGCCAGTGATGCAGTTGTACTGGCGAGTGAGGCACGTAATACCCTTCAGGCTATTGCTGAAGCCGTCTTTAAAATTACCGATATGAGTGCTCAGATTGCGACGGCCGCTCATGAGCAATCCTATGTGGCGGATGAAATAACGCAGAGTATCGTCCGTATTGCGGATGATGCGACCTCTTCTTCTGATAACGCAAGAGACCTTGCATCGTCGGGATCAAGGTTGTCTGAAATGTCCGTTGAGCTTAAACGCATTCTGAGTCGCTACAAGGTAGATCAGAACGTGGTGAAGTAATGGCGTTTTCCGAACTTTAAAACCAGCTCATGGAGACTCTGGTAAGTTCTTTTTAATGGCTGCTAAGATGAGGAAAACGGATTTTGGGATTTTCCTATGAGTTTTCATACCTCTCAGGCAGCTATTAATATTCTTAAAGTTGGAAAGAAACACCCCAGGTGGCGTGAAGCCGCTGAGTTTATTATTGAACGAGCCACCCCCGAAGTTAAATTGTTATTGGCCGTCGGCCGTCAACTGGAGCGGGACGAAATTCAACAGACTAAAGAACAACGTGCGTCCTCATTTTCTTGGCAACCCTTCCTTAAATATGCCCTCATCGCCTTGGTGAGTGCCGGTGTCAGTGGGGTATCTGTCTATATCCTGGTGAGTCTGATTAAACTGTGTTGATTCACTCTGAATACCTTTGGAGTCTTTAGCCTGTGTGTCGTGTCTTGAGTGTTCAAGGCCGTTTCTCTCGCGTAAGCTCTCCGTCTAATCTTAGTTATTGTCTCGCTCTGTTCTGATTTTTAGTTATGATATAACACTCAATAACCAGAACAATAAATACCCAATAACTAGAACAATAAATACCCAAAGGATGGACACCTTGATCGATCAAAGTATTGGACTGCATTGGTTGCTACTCATTCCTATTATTGCTGGCTTTATTGGTTGGATTACTAACTGGCTTGCAATTAAAATGATTTTTTATCCTCGGGTTTGGCGCGGGGTGCAAATTGGTCGTTTTAAATTTGGCTGGCAAGGCATTATCCACCGAAAATCTTCTGGCTTTGCTAAAGCCATTGGAAAGCAAGTGTCTGAAAACATGCTTCAAGCGGAAGACCTGTTGCCAAAAGTAAATATTCAACATGCTCAGGCGTTTGTGAATAAGTTTCCTGAATTATGGAAAGAAATTGAAGGCGGGGAGTTCCTGCCGGATATGTTGGGTGAGCACTGGCAGAAAATGACGCCATTGCAACAGCAGATGGTAAAAATGCAGATTCGTTTTGACAGTCATTCGTTACTGCTCGAATTAGTAAAAATTGCTCGTGCCAAGTTTGTCGAGCGGTTTGATATTCGTCGGGTCATTAGTCATCGCCTGTCCAAGGATTCCCGCTTATTGGCTGAGCTGTTCGGTAGTATTGCTCGGCCGGAATTACGAATGATCGAAGTTTACGGTCTGTATTTTGGTGCCATTATTGGTGCTATTGAAGGTTTGTTGTTCGCTTTTACTGAAATGAGCTGGACCATCTTTCTATTTGGTACGTTGGTGGGGGCGATCACCAACTGGTTGGCCATTGAAATGATTTTCAGACCTCGTGAGCCAACGAAAATCTTGGGGGTTACTTTCCAGGGATTATTTCCAAAACGTCAGAGCAACATCGCTGCACAGTTTGCTCAGGTAGGCGAACAACATGTGTTACCCGTAACTGCGTTTGTAGATGAAATCATGTCGGTGTTGGAAGAGAAAGCGTTTATCGACGATCTTGAGCAAACGGCCCGTCGTATCTTGCATCGTATTATTGGTAATTATCTTGATCACTTGCCGGAAGGTGTGTCCAAAGACGAAATCGCAGATAAAGCCATTGAGTTTTATTATCAGAGACAATTGGAGTTAGAACCTCAATTGGTTTCTGAACTGAAGCGTTTGCTTGAAGCGGACTATCGTGTGGCAGAGATTATCGAAGCGAATCTTTCTGAGTTGTCGAAAGAAAAATTTGAGCGTGTTCTACGAATTGTCTTTGAACAGGATGAAACCACGTTGGTGGTCATTGGAGCTGTGATTGGGTTTGCAATCAGTGGTATGCAGTTCTTAATGTTTGCCTGATGGTGTTTTGTTTCCGGATAAAAAGCTGCTCAGCCTGTGTCTTGTAGGCCTATGTTTGATAGACCTATATTTTGTAGCACGGCTGAGCAGTTCTAAACGTACTCTGAGTCTTGTTCTGATTAGGCTTATGCCACAGAAGTCAAAGCAACCGGCGCATCGTCTTTCTTGATGTAACGTGATACCCAGGCACCAATTGTTCCTGCCACGTATTCCGCATCTTCTTTACGAGTGATCAAATGATCGGTTTGATCAAGTGAAACGAAGCTCTTAGGGTGCATTGCTGCTTGATAAATGTGAGCGGCTTCTTCGATCTCTACAGTGTCATCCACCGGAGAGTGCATGATCAGCAAGGCTTTTTTCAGCTTACGAATTTTGTCGTCCAGGTTCTGTTCCTGAATGTCCTCAAGGAATTGCTTCTTAATCGTAAATTCACGACCACTCAGGTTAACCAAGGCACAACCACAGTCTTCGATTTCTGCGCGATGCGCTTCAAACAAGTGAGCTACGTGAGCCGGGTCACTTGGTGCACCAACGGTTACTACTGCTTTTGCAGAAGGTACCTGATCTGCACAAGCTAATACGGCCGCACCGCCGAGGCTGTGTCCGATCAATAGAGAAGGGGCCTGATAGGTGTTTTCAAGGAAACGGGCAGCCGCTACCAGATCTTCGATGTTTGATGAAAAGTTAGTATTCGCAAAATCGCCTTCACTGCTGCCAAGGCCCGTGAAATCAAACCTGAGTACGGCAACACCACGTAATGCCAGTTCGCGGCCAATTCGGCTGGCTGCCACACTGGTTTTAGAACACGTAAAACAGTGCGCAAATAATGCATAGGCTACCGGGTTTTCCGGGCTTTCTAACATTCCGTCCAGACGAAGGTTATCTGTGTTGGTGAAGGTTACTTTTTGGCGAGTTACTTTAGTCATGTTTAACCCTTTGAGGCTGCTATTGCCTATCTTGCACAGTGGGATGCGCAAGTAGAAATCGAGTCTTAAAAATTAGTTATGTCGGCGATGATTTTCCTGGTGAGGGCAATCGCTCGATGCACAAACACAGAATACTTTAGCTAAAATCATGCCATAGCTGATTTTTGGGTAAAAAACGGCTTTTTCTGCGTTTAGCTGTGATGTGCGCTTATAGGGCGCCATGATAATGAAAAATAATGGTGCGTACAGTTACAATTTTTTATCGACTGCATTAATTTAGTGCAATAAGCGATAAGTGGCTTTGCCACATCAGTGCAGTATTTTAAGAATGCACTGAAGCTATAAAACTTTTCGACCCTTTGTGTCCCATATTTCAACCACTAACCCGTCTAATTGTTGCTGAGTAAAGTTGTGTTTGATGACCACCATTTCACACGGACTGGTCAATGCTGATGTGGTCATACTGTCAGGGGATGGCGTAATCCAATCTGCCTGAACTTTCAGCACCGAATCACTGTGTGTAATGTCTCGTACTTTTACTGCATAGCCACCACTGCTTTTAAGCCCCATAGCGACCAGCAAAATGCTTGTGTCTTTCGTAATCGGTCGTGCCGTAGAAGTCGCTCCGATTATTCGTTTATTTTGATGTTGAATTTCTTGTTGATAGAGCAGCTGACCTTGATCGGAATTTAAAAGCTGTATTTGAGGTTGTTGAAATGAACAGCGATGGGAGCTGTGAAGCGGTTCCCAGTTTAGAGTTTTGACCTTGTGAATATGTCGACATGAAACCAAACTAAATATTACGGTTAAAACTATAAAAATAAAGACGTTTTTTAGCTGTTTCTGTTCTATTTCCATGGTTGTTGATCCTAATCAAGTAAATAAACCTGCACAAATTATAGAGTCTTTTCACAGAGAAGATGAAAACTGTCTACTATTTAAAACCTATAAAGGTCAACGCAATATTCAACGGTGAGGGCGTTATGGACGAGTTTGAAAAAGGCGAAGAAAGAAACATGTTTTTGTTTCTGACTGTGGTGCTGTTCCCTGTACTTTCGGTGGCAGTGGTTGGAGCTTATGGCTTTGCGGTGTGGATTAGTCAACTTTTGATGGGACCTCCAGGAGCGTAGTATGGATCTCTCCCGTCGGGCTTTATTTCGGGGTCGTTTCAGTTCAAACAGTATTGCGATTGTGCAAAAGGTTCGTATGCCTTGGATGGTATCTTCCGAGGTGTTCACCGATCACTGTTCTCGTTGTGCCAAGTGCATCGACGTCTGTCCTGAGCAGATCATTGAAAAAGGCGATGGTGGGTATCCAACCGTAAATTTCAAGCATGGGGAGTGTACTTTCTGTGCTGAGTGCGTGGATGTTTGTTCTGAACCCGTGTTCCGAAATAAAGAGGAAAAACCGTGGGATTTGGTGGCAAACATTACTGAGGCGTTCTCTTCCTCTTCTTCCGTTTCTCTAGACGGTGTCTGCATGGCCCATCAAGGGGTGGTGTGTCAAAGCTGTAAAGATGTGTGTGACGTTCGAGCCATTCGAATGAGCTATCAGTCTTCAACTGTCCCGGTACCTGTAATTGACGATGATGTCTGTACTGGTTGCGGTGCGTGTCTTTCGGTGTGTCCAACTCAAGCCATTCAAATGTCATCTATCGAGAAGAAGAACTTAATGAATAACTGTGCTGCAGATCAGCAGACAGGGGTAAAGGAGTAGCAGTAAACCATGAGATCTCCAGAGCAATACGTGGACTCATTGGAAGGCGAATATCACATTTCGAGTGTGATTGTTCAGTTTAAACAGGATGTTCATTGTCAGGTTAAGTCGGGTATCAACGACATCGAAGGTGCGGAGATACGTGGTGTCGATGATGATCAAGGCAAGATGGTCGTGGTGGTAGAGCATGAAACTGAGCGAGGCATGGTCTCTATCATTGATCAATTAAAAGCGATTTCAGGCGTGGTGAATGTGTCTTTGGTCTATCACCAGGTCGATGATGAACAAGATTAGCTAAGTAAAAAATTCAATTCATAATTTAATGTGATTCTCAGCAAGAGCTTGAGGGGTGAAAGATGAAACTAACTCGTCGTGATTATATCAAGGCACAAGCAGCAGCTACGGCCGCAGCGGCAGCGGGTATTAGCTTGCCAACACAGGCAAGTAATGTGATCACCAGTTCCAAAGAAACGGAACTGAAGTGGTCAAAGGCACCGTGTCGTTTCTGTGGTACAGGTTGTAGTATCCATGTAGCTACGAAGCAAGGGAAAGTCGTGGCAACACACGGTGATATTAAGTCCGAAGTAAATAAGGGCTTGAGTTGTGTGAAGGGCTACTTCCTATCCAAAATCATGTACGGCAAGGATCGTCTGACTACGCCTTTGCTACGTAAGAAGAACGGTAAGTTCGACAAGAATGGTGACTTCGAGCCGGTATCCTGGGATGAAGCCTTCGATATCATGGAAGAGAAGTTCAAGAAAACCCTTAAAGAAAAAGGCCCGAAAGCCATTGGCATGTTTGGTTCTGGTCAATGGACTGTTTGGGAAGGGTATGCCGCGTCTAAATTGATGAAAGCCGGTTTCTTGTCCAACAACATCGAACCAAACGCACGTCACTGTATGGCGTCAGCGGTGGCTGGTTTCATGCGTACCTTTGGTATTGATGAACCAATGGGTTGTTATGATGATATGGAAAACGCCGATGCATTCGTGCTTTGGGGTTCTAACATGGCGGAAATGCACCCGATTCTTTGGACGCGAGTGACTGATCGTCGTTTAAGCGCACCTCATGTGAAAGTGGCGGTATTGTCTACCTACGAGCACCGTTGCTATGACTTGGCAGATATGCCAATCACCTTTGAGCCTCAATCGGACTTAGCGATCCTTAACTTCATTGCGAACTACATTATCGAGAACAATGCAGTGAACTGGGATTTCGTGAACAAGCACACGAATTTCCGTCGTGGTAATACCGACATCGGGTATGGCCTACGCCCTGAGCATCCGCTACAGCAGAAAGCTAAGAACGCAGACAAAGCGGGTGGTTCTTCACCAATGTCGTTCGACGAGTATAAAGCCTTTGTAAGCGAGTATACCGTTGAGAAAGCCAGCAAGATTTCTAAAGTTCCAGAAGATAAATTGATTGAGTTGGCGAAAATGTACGCCGATCCAAACACCAAAGTGACTTCATTCTGGACTATGGGTGTGAACCAACATACACGTGGTGTGTGGGTTAATAACCTGATTTATAACGTGCATTTGTTGACCGGTAAAATTGCTCAGCCTGGTAACAGCCCGTTCTCGCTAACTGGTCAGCCTTCAGCGTGTGGTACTGCCCGTGAGGTAGGAACCTTTGCTCACCGTCTGCCGGCAGACATGGTGGTTAAGAATCCTAAGCATCGTGAGTATGCTGAGAAAGTTTGGAAATTGCCAAAAGGCATTATTCCTGGCAAGCCTGGTTATCATGCAGTGCTACAGAATCGTAAGTTAAAAGACAGTGAAATTAACGCTTACTGGATTCAGGTGAATAATAACCTCCAGGCGGCTCCGAATATGAATGAAGAGACCTTGCCTGGTTATCGTAATCCAGACAACTTCATTGTGGTTTCAGATGCGTATCCAACTGTGACAGCGCAAGCGGCAGACTTGGTGCTTCCAACTGCAATGTGGGTTGAGAAAGAAGGTGCCTTCGGTAACGCAGAACGTCGTACCCAGTTCTGGCACCAATTGGTGAATGCGCCTGGCGAAGCGAAATCTGACTTGTGGCAGTTGGTTGAATTCTCCAAACGCTTCACAACGGATGAAGTGTGGCCTGCTGAAATCCTGGCTGAAAATCCATCTTATAAAGGCAAAACCTTGTTTGAAGTACTTTATAAGAATGGCAATGTGGATAAATTCCCGCTGGATCAAATCAGCAAAGATTACGAAAACTTCGAAGCGAAAGATTTCGGCTTCTATATCCAGAAAGGTCTGTTCGAAGAGTACGCTGAGTTTGGTCGTGGGCATGGTCATGATTTGGCGCCGTTCGATCGATACCATGAAGAGCGTGGTCTGCGTTGGCCAGTAGTGAATGGGAAAGAGACTAAGTGGCGCTACATTGAGGGTGAAGACCCTTATGTGAAAGCGGGTACTGGCTACCAGTTCTACGGAAAACCAGACAACAGAGCGATTATCTTTGCGTTGCCATATGAACCAGCAGCAGAAGCACCTGATAATGAATTTGATATGTGGCTCTGTACTGGCCGTGTATTGGAGCATTGGCATTCAGGGTCTATGACTCAGCGTGTTCCTGAACTCTACAAAGCGGTTCCGAATGCAGTGTGTTTTATGAACCCGGAAGATGCGAAAAAACGTGGTTTACGTCGTGGTGATGAAATCAAAGTGATCTCTCGTCGTGGTGAAATTCGTACTCGAGTGGAAACACGTGGTCGAAACAAACCACCTGTAGGCTTGGTGTTTGTTCCTTGGTTCGATGCGTCTCAGTTGATCAACAAAGTGACTCTGGATGCAACTGATCCGATTTCGAAGCAAACAGACTACAAGAAGTGTGCAATCAAGATTGTTAAGGCGTAAGGGGAGAAGGATCATGACTAAATTGACTCTTATTAAGAAATCAGTCCACGCCTTGGTAGCTTCTGTTGCTTTGGTGATTTCAATGATGACTGCATTTGCCGTGGCAGGAGAAACTTACATCTCCACGCTGCGCGGTGAGGTTGATCTGAATAAAGAGGCGGAAGCCCCGTTGATGGGTAAGGTGATGAACGAGGATGTCAAGCGCCAGCGTGCTTATCCGATGCAGCCACCGACCATTCCTCATAAAATCGACAACTATCCGGTGAACAAAAACGCCAACAAGTGTATGTCGTGTCATGCCCGTGATCGTGCAGAGGAGTCTCAGGCACCGATGGTAAGTGTGACCCACTTTATGAATCGTGATGGTAACTTCCTGGCTGAGGTGTCACCTCGTCGTTACTTCTGTAACCAATGCCATGTTGTTCAGCTTGATTCAAAACCATTGGTTGAGAATGACTTCCAGGATGTGTATCACATCATTGGCGAGAAGAAGTAACTGAGGAGAGTGTTATATGGGCACAATTAAGAAATACCTCAGGATTCTTAGAAAGCCGAGTGTGCATTACAGCTTGGGGTTCTTAACACTGGGTGGCTTCATTGCCGGTATCATCTTCTGGGGTGCGTTTAACACCGCCCTGGAAGCAACCAATACCGAGGCTTTCTGTACTGGTTGTCACGAAATGCGTAACAACGTCTATGAAGAGTTGAAAACAACCATCCACTTCTCAAACCGTTCTGGTGTACGTGCGAAGTGTTCCGACTGTCACGTGCCACACAACTGGACTGATAAGATTGCTCGTAAGATGCAAGCGTCCAAGGAAGTGTGGGGCAAGATTTTCGGTACTATCGATACGCGTGAGAAGTTCCTTGAGCACCGTCGTCGTTTAGCTGAAAACGAGTGGCGGCGTCTGAAAGCGAATGATTCGTTGGAATGTCGTAACTGTCATAACTTCGAATACATGGATTTCACTCGTCAAAGTAAACGAGCAATGGAACAACACTCTACGGCGTTGGCCAGCGGTGAGAAAACCTGTATTGATTGCCATAAAGGCATCGCACACCACCTCCCTGATATGAAGGGCGTTGAAGGCTGGTAAGTGTTAGAGGTACACTCCCAAGGAGTGAAAGGTAAAGAAAAACCGTCCTATATGGGCGGTTTTTTGTGATTAAAAGGGCTTGGATAACGGTTATGGCACATAAAACACCTAAAGAATTTAAAGCGGCTCGCATTGCTGTACTTACGGTTTCAGATACCCGAACGTTGGAAGAAGACACGTCCGGCCAATATTTGGTGGACTCACTGACCGAAGAAGGACATCAACTGGTTGATCGTAATCTGATTGTCGATGATGTGTATATTATGCGTGCGGTGGTTTCGCAGTGGATTGCCTCTGACGAGGTTCAGGTGGTATTAATTACCGGGGGCACCGGGTTTACCGGTCGGGATACCACGCCAGAAGCGATGAGACCATTATTTGATCGGGAAATTGAGGGCTTTGGTGAGTTGTTCCGTCATGTGTCCTACGAAGAAATTGGTACATCCACGGTGCAGTCTCGTGCGTTAGCAGGTTTTGCAAATGGCACGGCGATCTTCTGTATGCCTGGGTCCACCAACGCATGCCGAACAGCTTGGACTAAAATATTGAAAGAACAGTTGGATAACCGTCATCGGCCGTGTAATTTCATGCCGCATGTAAAACCTTAGGGACAAATGGATGGTGGTGCCGGTCTTTACGCCAAACGTGTAGTCAATCTCCTACATAGGTTGCTGCATATCTGGTAACAAGACTGGCCATCGTCCTTCTATACTCACTAGGGTGCATACGTGTTACCTGAAATAGCACAGAAAGGGATTTTTGAGCCACAGAGTTTGTGAGTATTATGCGTGTAGCCTTCCAAAAAAAGATATCCACAAAGTTAGCAAAGCAAACAGTGATCATTGCTTTCTTTGTCGGACTGATTCTTAGTTCCATACAGGTCTATCTGGATTATCAGGAACATGAAGAAAGTTTGTCTCATGCAGTAGACCAAATGATAGCGGTGTCATCGGGGTCAGCTGCCCGCGCTGTACGTACTCTGGATGAAAGTTTAGCAAAGGAAGTTGTGAATGGTTTCATGCATTACGAATTTATTCACAGTGCTGAGATCATCGATGATTTGGGCGTTCAGTTAGCCCGTTCCGAACCCGGAACAGCTTCTGAAATTAAACCCTCCAGATTGACTGAGTGGTTGGTCGATGCAGACGAAAACTATGTTCAGCCTTTAAAAGTCAGTCAGGAGCCCGAAGCCGGTTTTGGCAAGTTGGTTTTAGTAATCGACTGGGATGTGGCTTTGTCACCTTTTTATCATCGTCTTGTGTATGTTGTTACCAGTGGCTTAGTACGAAACATGCTACTGGCTTTGATATTGTTCTATGTGTTCTATGCCGCGCTAGCGGAACCTATGCATCGGGTTGCTCAAGTCTTGCGTAAGGTGAACCCCATCAATCCTTCCGGTGCCCGTCTTTCCCAAGATCTTGTTGAACGTGGTGATGAGCTTGGCGTGATTGCTGACATGACCAATGAGTTCTTTGCCAGTGTAGAGAAAAACATTAAGCAGAGAGACAGCGCCGAACTTCGTCTGTCTGACAGCCTTTTACAAACCCGAGAAATCATCGATAACGTACCCCATCCGATCTGTGCCCGAGACACTGAAGGCCGGTTTTTGTTTGTAAACAGCTCGTTGGCTGAGTTTTATGGATTAGATGAAGCCAAAATGGAAGAGTTGAATCAATATGAGCTTCATCGGGGGATCAATGAAGATCAGAGTGTTGAGCTGGAAGCGGCTGACAGAAGTGTCCTTCGTACCGGAGAGAGCTGTTTTATTGCCGATTTTTGTTTAACGGATCATGACAGCAACTTACATTATTTCCAAACCTCATTAGTTCCCTTTACCTACTTTGGGCAAGCGTCTGTTTTATCCATCATGGTAGATATCACCGCACGTAAACAGGCGGAAGAAAAAGTCATTGAACTGGCTTTTTATGATGCGCTAACCGGCTTACCTAATCGCAACTTGCTGACAGATCGTTTGGATCTCGAAATGCGTCGGGCGGAACGCCATCACTCAACGGGTGCTCTGTTGTTTATCGATTTGGATAACTTCAAAGGCGTGAATGATTCCTTTGGTCATGCGGTGGGCGATCAGGTTCTCCAGCATGTGGCGGAACAACTGAAAGGTGCTCTACGGGCTGTGGACACAGTGGCTCGTTTGGGAGGTGATGAATTCCTGGTGATCTTACCCGAGTTATCTGAAAACCTGGAAGAGGCAAAATTAAGCGCTCAATCGGTTGCCAAAATGTTAACGGAAAAGATTGCCACGCCGTTCTTTGTAAAGAATCGGGATTGGGTGACTTCGGCCAGTATTGGCATCGCCATGTATCCGAACGACTGTAATAACGTCAATGAAGTGATGCGCTTTGCGGACACGGCGATGTATGAGGCCAAAAAGCAAGGCCGGAATAAGCATGTGTTCTTTGAAATTGATATGGCCAGTCGGGCTGAGTCCGCCTACTCATTGGAAAATGAGTTGAGGGTTGCCGTAGCTCAGAACCAGTTTTTCCTGGTTTTCCAGCCTCAGGTGGGTGTTCAGGATGGTGTTATTCAAGGCGCCGAAGTGTTAATACGTTGGCGTCACCCTGACCGGGGGATTGTCCCGCCGTTCGAGTTTATCCCTGTATTGGAGTCCTCAGGGTTAATTTACGAAGTCGGTAAATGGATCATCAGAGAAGCCTGTTATTACATTAGAAAATGGCAGGATCTCGGGCTGTGGCATGATGAAGCCTGGCTTTCAGTGAATGTGAGTCCTAACCAATTCTATAATCCGGTGTTTGTGGACGACGTGATGGAGGCTTTGAAAGAAGCGGGGCTTTCTCCTACGGCGTTAGAGTTGGAAATTACCGAAGGGATCGTGATTCGGGATACGGAAAACACCATTAAGAAATTGGAGTTGTTACGATCCAACGGCATTCGTATTGCGATGGATGACTTTGGGACAGGCTATTCTTCCTTGTCTTACCTAAAACGCATTCCACTAGACGTACTTAAAATTGATCAGTCTTTTGTTCGGGATATCACCGTTGATCCTACCGATAAGGCCATCGTTGAAGCCATTTTGTCGATGTCTAAAAATATTGGCCTGGAGGTGGTGGCAGAAGGGATCGAGACCGAAGAGCATTATAAGTTCTTTAAAGGAACTTCCTGTCAGCGTTATCAAGGGTATTTGTACAGCCCGCCCGTTGAGTGTAAACGCTTCGAAGATATGCTCAGAGAGCGTGTTGTCGCTTAATAAGTACCCTAAATCGTGAGAAAGCTCTGACGGAGCCTGAAAGGTGAGTGAACACGCCAGCAACGGGGTATAAGAGGTGTCACAGGCTTGCTCCCTACATCCATAAGGTTGCAGGTTACTGTTGTGTTCACTCGGAACCATATAGTACGGATATTTTTGAGAATGAAAAGGTCTTAAAGAGACATATCTTATAGTGATAAACCATCGAATGGATAAGAGATTCGCCTGAATCCCTGTAATCAAGCGGGCTGGCAGGGACTTGAATAAGTACAAGCCCCTGTATTAATTAATGAAATTCTTTATTTAGACACTTTTTTATTAGACATGCTTTAATCAAACAGTCTTCATTTAGAAAGGTGGTACTCCTCAATCAGAGTGATCAGCCTTTCTATTTGTTCTTTTTCTTTGGCGTCCAAAGTGCAGTTCTGCACAAGGTAATCCAGTGTTTTGATGACGGATCGCCAGCGCGGCTTCTGAGGCAGCGTTTTCTCATTCAGATACTTGTCCAGCGTTCGTGTTTTAAGCGTTCCACCGTCGATATAGATTCGCCAAATACCACTTTCCTCTGCCAGATCTGTTTTGGTTTTATTCGTGTGTTTTTGCCATAAACGCAAGGCCAGCCTCGTTGCATCCACCAGGGTGTGTCGAGCCTGTTGTGCCTGATTTATTGCGTTGCTCTCTGTTGAGATAAAGGTCGAATCTAACAGCTGGCGGTATTGAGTCTCACTGGCGGAGGGGTTGTCGTGTAGGGGGGTATTTGATCTTGTATCGCTCGATGCTGAATCGTTTGAAGTCGAACTTCCACGGGTTGAATGGTTTGGAGCTTGATTGGTATGCGTCGAGTTTATTTGCATCGAACGGATCAGTGTTGGGTTATTTAGCGAACCCAGTGATTGTGGTGAGACATTGGCGAGTTGGATCACCAATTCTTCCAACAATCGGACACGGTCTTCTATTCTATCGTTAGTGTCTAGCGATTCCGTTTTGGTGGCCTCTACACCTGCTTTCTCTATGTTTGTATTTTCTATTTCTGGAGAGTTAAGAGAGGTTGTGTGGTTTGGCGGTGATAACTCTTCGAGGATCACTGCATAGGTAGTTTTCTTATTGTGCTGGAACTGATGCACCATCAGTTGGTGATTGATCTCTGTAAACGTATTCAGCCAACGATGATTGGGTATCAGCTTATCAAGGTTGTTTCGAATTCTATCGATTAACGGGGTTGGTTGATTATTACTAAAGATGGCTGGGTTTGAGCGAATGAGCTGCGTCATGGCCAAGTTCTGGTATTCAAGCGACAGATCTTCGTTCAGCACCAACAGCGGAGTACTGCTGGCATCAAACACGTTGAGCAGCAATTGGTTGCGATGTTGCAATTGTTCCTGGAGTGCTTCTGTCGTTTCCAGGTGCGTGAGTAATTGTTCGTTATTCTGAGAAAGTTCATGACAGAGTGAGGCTTTAATTTGAGCATCGACCCGGACTCTCAGTTCGGCCTGATTGTAGGGTTTAGCCAAGTAATCTGACGCGCCTGCTTCAAACGCATCTACGATGTCTTTGGTTTGTTGCCGGGCTGTCAGCATGATGATGGGCAGTTCCAGATTTGAATAGCTGCTACGAACCAACCGGCAAAGCTCAAGGCCGTTAATACCAGGCATCATAATGTCGAGTAAAAGAAGATCTGGTTGTTCGTCTTTCTCTAAAGCGTCCAAGAGGTGTTGGCCGAGGCTGAAGCCTCGGAACTGATAACCAAAACCGGTTATTTGATGTTCAATGATCTGTAAATTAATGGGCTCGTCATCCACTGCCCATACCATTAAGGGGTAGTCCTGACTTCGGGTAGTGTTGTTTGTTGGGGCTTTAGGGTGAGTTGATCGATCTGTATGGCGTCGTTCTGACACTTGAGATGAATTTGTTGGCACATCGGTTAGTGAATGTGCTGACGAATCTGTTGCTGAATCTGTCGGCGTTTGTTTGATCAAATCCTTACGAGTGATTTCCTGAACTGACAGCGGCAGATGCGTCGCTGTTTCCAGTTCAAAGTAGAAGGTACTGCCATGACCTGGAATACTTTTAACTTTTAGTTCGCTGTTATGCATTCGTAACAGGTCGCGAGTGATGGTTAACCCCAACCCATGGCCGCTTGCACTCATACCAGGTTGTGTGCCCTGACGAAATGCTTCAAACAGTTCATTTGACTCAGATACATCAAAGCCCAGTCCCGTATCTTTAATACTGATTAGGATACGATCCTTGTCCCGAACTTCTACCGTTACACTGATATCCCCTTCGGGCGTAAATTTAATGGCATTACCGATCAGGTTAAACAGGATCTGCTGAAGCCGGCTTTCGTCCGCCATGACCTTCGGACACCATTGAGGGCAGTGGGTTTGGAGACTGACAGGGCGGCCCTTCAACAGAGGGCGAAGACTCTGAGTGACTTGATCTAACACCGCTGACAGATTCACTGCCACGATGTGTAGCTTGAGTTGATTATGTTTGATGCTGGAGAGGTCCAGAATGTCATTCACCAAATTCGACAACCGAACGGAAGATGAGTGAATCAGTTTGAGGTTGGTGGTTGATTCCTGGTCCAGCTGTTTTTCCTGATTCAGCACCAGCTCAGTAAGAGAAGAGATGCCGTGAATCGGGGTTCTAAGTTCATGGGAGGTTTGTGCCAGGAAATCATCTTTCATGGCGTCCAGTTTCTTCAGTTCTGTATTTTTCTGCTGTAATCGTTGGCTGAGCGCTTCTTCATTGTTCAGGCTGAAAGCGTACCTTTGATTGAGTAACCAAGCTTGCATAATCACAAAGGAGGTGACGCCCCATTCTGTCATTAACGGAAGCTGTAAAATCATGTTATGCGTCAGCACATCAAGGAAGACTAAAACACTGAGTACGATAAAACTCAGCAGAAAGGTGACTGAAGAATTCCGTTTGTGTCTCACTGCCAGTACGGCAATTCGGAATAAATAGAGTAAACAGATAAGGATAATGACCTGATAAGGCAGGCTGCTCTGGGTGAACCAGGTAGAGGGCGTGAATAGGGTAAAAGCGCTGAACAGCAGGGCAATTGCAGTGAAGATTCGTTCAGCCTGTTTGGATCGGTATTGAGGATAAAGCTGATGCGCAAAGGCAATAAATAACGGTGCACTGATGAACATAAGAATATGTTCCAGCCTTTGACTCAGAGTCCATGAAATAAAGGGTAACCAGTGATTAAGAATGTGTTCGCCCGTCACGCCATTTCGTATCCCAACGGCTAAGCAGAAACAACCAAAGAAGAGTGCGGCCATTTCTTGTCGTCTGGCCATGTATAAAGAAAGAAATAGGCCACCTAACACCAGTAAAAGAATGGTGAGCGAGGAATCCAGTACCGCTGGAAAGGTTGCCAAGGCGTTCAGACCTGACTCGCCCGACACCTGAATCGAATGCCATGCGCCGCCTTCTTTAAAATGAAAGTTCGAAAGGTGCAATGTGAGTAGAACGTGGTTTGAACTTTGTTTTGAGGGAGAGTCGCTGAGTGGTGTATAAGTCGCCTCTGAAACCAGCGGGATGTAAACAGTGTCTGGACCAAATCCGGGTTGTTCACTATCGAATGAATGCCCGATCTGACCTTGAGTGACAATAGCAACGCCGTTGGCCCATAAGGTGCCGGCAGAAGGTAAGTCGGACAGCTTCAAATAAACACCTTCCAGCGACTCGGGAAATTCTACGTCTAAATAGAGCGTAGCAACGCCATAAGGACCGGAAGAACCATCGGGTCTGAGGTGGTTATTCCAGACGCCTGGAAAGGTGAATGCACTCGTTTCACTGGGTACTTCAAGTGGATTGTAGAAATTCCCCCAGGCAATTTTCCATTGGGCGTCCAGGGTGTAAACCTCAGAGGTTTTGAAATCGTGATTGCTTAGGTCCAGAAGGCCAGGTGTCTGAGCAAAACAAGAAAAACAGGCCAATAGCGTGGACAAACAACCAAACAAGACGATGCTTCGCAAGAAGTTGGGTGCGCGCAAGGTTTGGCATCCTCAATTTTGTTTATTATTAGAATTTTTACTTATACTAAACATTTGGTATGCCTTTTAATAGTGACTAATAAAACCGAGCTTGCACTTTGTTACGCAGTCGACAGGCCGGTTTAAACAGCCAATATATTGAGGTGTGTCGGAAGGCTCGGTGGACAAACTACAAGGGCCATCAAGAAGAATAATGAGAAGTGAGTCAGTCTATGTCGTCTCAGAAGAAACGCATTTTAGTCGTCGAAGACAGCCCAATCGTTCTGAAAATCATTCGGCACATTATCCATCAGGAATTAAATTCCAAACATTATCACGTCGATTATGCCGAATCCCTGGCTGAGGCTCAGGCTTGTGTTGCTGAACATCAGTATTTCGCAGCGTTGGCCGATCTGAATTTACCGGATGCCCCTGATGGCGAGGTTGTTCAATACATCTTAAGCAATAAGATTCCCTGTATTGTTCTTACCGGCTCTTACAGTGAAGAACGTCGTGAAAAACTGTTGATGATGGGCATTGTGGATTATGTGGTGAAAGAGAGTCGTTTCTCTTACGCATACGCTGTGAAGTTGATTCAACGACTCAGTCTGAATGAGCACATTAAAGTGCTGGTGGTTGAGGATTCAACCACCGCCCGGAAATACCTGAGAACCCTACTCGAACAGCATTTGTTTCAGGTTCTGGAAGCTGAGCATGGGGTACAAGCACTGGATGTCTATCGAGCGCATCCCGATATTCGTCTGATCATTACCGATTACAACATGCCGGAAATGGACGGCTTTGAGTTGGTGCGTCAGATTCGTACTCAGAGTGATAAATCCGATCTTGCGATCATTGGCCTGTCGTCGATGGAGAAGGGCGCGCTATCAGCTAAGTTCATCAAAAACGGCGCGAATGACTTTCTTCAGAAACCTTTCTTTCCGGAAGAGTTGCACTGTCGTGTGATTCATAACCTGGAGTCGATTGAGCAGATTCAGGCGTTGAATGAAGCCGCGAACCGGGATTATCTAACCAACCTGTACAATCGTCGTTATCTATACAGTGCCGGGGAAGAACTCTACAAGAGTGCTCAACAAGGTCGACCACTCGCTGTGGCGGTAATGGACATTGATCATTTCAAATCTTTTAACGACAGTTACGGGCATGAGGCGGGCGATGCGATGTTGGTTCACATGGGGGAATTGCTCAGTGAATCGTTCAGTCGGTTTGTGACGGCCCGATTGGGTGGGGAAGAGTTCTGTGTGCTACTGCCCGGATTATCTCAAACGCAAGCACGTACCTTGATGGATCAGTTCCGGTTACGCTTTGAAGATGAAGGCGTGTATCTGGGGGATAACTATTTGCAGGCCACCATCAGCATTGGTGTAACCAGCTATTTGGGACACAGTTTGGACAGTATGCTGCATCACGCGGATGAACTCTTATACCGGGCCAAGGAAATGGGCCGAAATTCAGTCGTCGGGGATGTTTAAATACTAACCAATAATGTTACCCGTTGAAGAGGTGTTGATCTCTTCAACGGGGAGATTCATAGACTTCTCAAACTGCTCATCTCTTGGACACCCGACTTAACTGGCTTTGCCAATCAGCTCTTCGGTGGTTTTGTCCGGGCACTCCCAACTTTGAACCAGTATTTGGTTATCCACAGATTCAAGCCGGACCGGGAACCCCCAGAGTGAATAAATGTGTTTGAGCATTTCTTCACTGGAGTGGTCGTCCAACGGACGGCTGTTGTGCATGTAATGTTTGAGTGT
This sequence comes from Litoribrevibacter albus, assembly GCF_030159995.1. NCBI lineage: Bacteria > Pseudomonadati > Pseudomonadota > Gammaproteobacteria > Oceanospirillales > Oceanospirillaceae > Litoribrevibacter > Litoribrevibacter albus. Next base: position 324,385 of record NZ_BSNM01000002.1, read on the forward strand.
GATGGAACGATCCCCTCGGACGTTCACATTGTAGACCTGGATGTTAGGTTCGATGTTCCCGAGGTTGTATTGATCGGACAACTCACAGCGTAATTCCCGATACCCCAACTCATCATGAATTGCGGTGACCTCCAAGTGATCTTTTTGTTTGTCGTCCCGAATGCCGAAGAGGTGAAGATCTCGCATTACTTTGGGGGATAAAAACTGGAGGATGAAACTTTCATCTTTGTAGTTACGCATGGCGTAATCCAATGTTTTAACCCAGTCTGAACCGGCAATGTCCGGGAACCACTCTTTATCTTCATCCGTTGGATTCTGACAGATGCGTTGGATGTCCCGCATCATACTGAAGCCCAGGGTATATGGGTTGATGCCTGAATAATACGGGCTGTCGAAGTCCGGTTGATAGATCACATTGGTGTGGGACTGCATGCACTCGATCAGCATGCCTTCGGTAATGAAGCCTCGGTTATACAATTCGTTAATCAAGGTGTAATGCCAGAAGGTCGCCCACCCTTCATTCATTACCTGGGTTTGTTTTTGTGGATAAAAGTATTGAGAGAGTTTTCGCACAATACGAATGATCTCTCGTTGCCAGGTTTCGAGTAAGGGCGCGTTTTTTTCAATGAAGTAGAGGATATTTTCTTCCGGTTCTTCTGGAAAACGCTTGCTGCCTTCGTCTTTGGGTCGTTTACTTTTAGGAATGGTGTTCCAGAGCTGATTAAGTTGACGCTGGCGATACTCTTCCCGTTCGGCCTGTTTGGCTTCTTCCTCTTGCGGTGATAAAGGCACCGGACGTTTGTAGCGGTTGACACCATAGTTCATCAGCGCGTGGCAGGAGTCCAGCAATTGTTCTACTTGATCGGTGCCGTAGCGCTCTTCACATTTTTGAATGTATTGTTTGGCGAACAGCAGATAATCAATGATGGCTGTGGCGTCCGTCCAGGTCTGGAATAAGTAATTGCCCTTGAAGAAGGAGTTATGACCATAGCAAGCATGGGCAATCACCAAGGCTTGCATCGCCATGGTGTTTTCTTCCATTAAATAGGAGATACAAGGCGAAGAGTTAATGACAATCTCATAAGCCAGCCCCATCGCACCCCGTTGGTAATTTTTGTGCGTTGAAAGGAAGTGTTTTCCGAACGACCAATGGTTGTACATCAATGGCATACCAATGGAGGCATAGGCGTCCATCATTTGCTCAGAAGAAATCATTTCGATCTGATTGGGGTAGGTATCCAAACCAAACTCCTGCGCCAGTTCGCTGATTTTTTGGTCGTAGAGTTTGATCAGATCAAAGTTCCACTCTGAACCTTCCGAGAGATACTGACGCTTAAACTTACGGTTCAAGGGTAAGGGCGTTGGTTTTCTTGTCATGCGTCTCTCCTTTCAAACAGTTCTCTAAACACAGGATAAATGTCCGATGCATCAGTGAGGTCCTGCATGGCAAATTGATCGGGATAGGTGGCGGCGACTTGTCGGTATTCCTCCCATAGGTTCTGATGAAAGCGCGAGCCAATTTCAACGTAAGCGAAATACTGCACTTTCGGCATGATGTCTTTTAACAGTAGCTTGGCACAGCGTATCGAATCGTCGTCCCAGTTGTCGCCGTCTGAGGCCTGGGCGACATAGATGTTCCAGTCGGCCGGGTTGTAGCGTTTTTGAATCACTTCGGAGGTCAACTCCAACGCGCTGGAAACGATGGTGCCGCCTGTCTCTCGGGAATAGAAAAAGGTTTCTTCATCCACTTCTTGTGCGGTGGTGTGATGTCGAATGAATACCACATCAATCTGTTTGTAATTCCGTTTCAGGAAAAGATACAACAGGATGAAAAAGCGTTTGGCGATGTCTTTAATGGCTTGTGTCATACTGCCGGACACATCCATCACACAGAACATGACAGCACGGGTGCTAGGTAATGGAACTTTGATCAGGTTGTTATAGCGAAGATCAAAGTCATCGATAAAGGGGAGTTTTCCTAACTTGTGTCTGAGTTCTTCTAACTCCTGGAACAAGGCAGCGCGAATGACATTAGCTTCTATGTCACTCACTTCGTTATCCAAGCACTGCTGATCGAGCGCTTCCAGTTCTTCAAGAATTTCTTTTACCCGTTTACGCTTTTTTCCTCCCAGGGCAATGCGGCGAGCGTGGGCATTTCGTAATGAGCGAACCACATTGAGTTTGTCCGGGGTTCCGACACTGGTGTAGCCAGCGCGTCGGTATTCAAAGTTGGATGCATCCTTTAATTGTTTTCGAACAAGGTTGGGAAGCTCCAGGTCTTCAAACATGTAGTCCAGGAATTCTTCCTGGCTGATTTGGAAGACAAAGTCGTCCATGCCTTCGCCCTGGTTGCTGGCTTGCCCTTCGCCTAGCCCGCCTCCGCCACCACCAGAGGGTGGTCGGGCAATAACATCGCCTTGATGAAATTCTTTATTACCAGGGTGAACGCGTGTGTTTACGCCGCCAGGCCCGTGATGAAAAATCGGTTCTGACACGTCTCGACTGGGCAAACTGATTTCAGTGCCTTTCTCCATGTCTTTGATACTGCGTTGTTTGATGGTTTGATTGACCGCCTCTTTAATGTGTTTTTTATAGCGATCAAGAAAACGCTGTCGATTAACAGTGCTCTTGTTCTTACCATTCAAACGTCGGTCTATGATATGCGTCATAGGCCCTCCAAACTTCGTATTTGAGAACGACAGTGCCGTGCTTTTGGACAGATGCAGGCGACGAACGTTATCGTCTAGCGTTCCGTCGCCGTTCTCTGTCTTTTGTGTGAATGCTCAATTATTGAGACTTACGTACCCGGATGTACCATTCACATAACAACCGCACTTGTTTCTCTGTGTAGCCCCGGTCAATCATGCGTTTCACAAACTCGTTGTGTTTTTTCTGATCTTCGCTGGAGGCTTTCGCATTAAATGAGATAACTGGCAGCAGATCTTCAGTGTTTGAGAACATTTTCTTCTCAATGACCAGCCGCATTTTTTCGTAGCTGGACCAGTTTGGATTCCTACCTGCGTTATTGGCACGTGCTCTGAGTACGAAATTCACGATCTCATTTCGGAAGTCTTTTGGATTCGCGATGCCGGCTGGTTTTTCAATTTTCTCCAATTCTTCGTTGATGGCTGCTCGATCCAATATGTCGCCAGTGTCCGGATCACGATATTCCTGATCTTGTATCCAGAAATCCGCATAGGTGACATAGCGATCAAAGATGTTTTGACCGTATTCAGAGTAAGATTCCAAATACGCGGTTTGCACTTCTTTGCCCAAGAATTCTATGTATTTCGGTGCTAAGAACTCTTTTACGTATTTTAATAAGCGTTCATGCATTTCAGGCGGGAATTGTTGTTGTTCAATTTCCTGTTCCAATACATAGAGTAAGTGAACCGGGTTAGCGGCCACTTCTTCCGGGTCGAAGTTAAAGACTTTCGAAAGGATCTTAAATGCAAACCGCGTTGATAAACCGTCCATGCCTTCGTCAACGCCAGCGGAGTCTTTATATTCCTGAAGGCTTTTGGCTTTAGGATCGGTATCTTTTAAGTTTTCACCATCGTATACCCGCATTTTTGAGTAGACGCTGGAGTTTTCTGGCTCACGAAGTCGCGAAAGCACTGAGAATTGAGCCATCATAGTCAAGGTATCCGGTGCACATGGTGCGTGGCTCAAAGAACTGTTTTCCAGCAGTTTCTCGTAGATGTGAACTTCTTCCGTAACTCGTTTACAGTAAGGCACTTTGACAATGAACACCCGATCGATGAAGGCTTCATTGGTTTTGTTGTTCTTGAATGTTTGCCATTCCGACTCGTTGGAGTGGGCGAGAATGATGCCATCAAACGGAATGGCACTGAGCCCTTCTGTCCCGTTGTAGTTGCCTTCCTGAGTCGCCGTTAATAACGGGTGTAGCACTTTGATCGGTGCTTTAAACATCTCAACGAATTCCAACATGCCTTGGTTAGCTCGGCACAAGCCGCCGGAATAGCTGTAGGCATCGGTATCGTCTTGAGAGAATTCTTCCAGTTTCCGGATGTCGACCTTCCCGACCAGGCTGGAAATGTCCTGGTTGTTTTCGTCGCCGGGTTCTGTTTTAGCGACCGCGATCTGATCCAATACGGAAGGGTAAACCTTAACGACTTTGAATCTTGAAATATCGCCTCCAAACTCATGCAGACGCTTGACCGCCCAGGGCGACATAATGCCTTTTATATAACGTCTGGGAATGCCGTAGTCTTCTTCTAAAATTTGCGCGTCTTCTTCGGGATTAAATAACCCCAAAGGCGATTCCTGAATCGGGGAATCTTTAATGGCATAAAAAGGGACTTGTTGAATTAGGCTTTTGAGTTTTTCGGCCAGGGAGGATTTGCCACCACCAACAGGGCCAAGGAGATAGATGATTTGTTTGCGTTCTTCCAGACCTTGTGCAGCATGGCGGAAATAAGAGACGATGTTTTCAATCGCTTCTTCCATGCCGAAGAAGTCTTTAAAGGCTGGATAGCGTTTAATTAGTTTGTTAGAAAAAATTCTGGACGATCTTGAGTCTCTCGAAGTGTCAACAACTTCGGGTTCACCAATTGCCATTAACATACGTTCTGCGGCATTGGCATAGACGGTGGGATCTTCCTTACACAGTTGTAAATACTCTTCTAATGTAAGCTCATCTTCCTGCTTAGCGATGTAGCGATCCTGATACCTGTCGAATATGCTCATATGGCCTCCTGAATAGGTTTTCAATATAGCTTTGTCAGGCTCAAGTGATTCTCATGATCACCCAGCTGTACACGCCGCGCTTTTGCTCCTCAAAAGTCTGGCTGTGCTTATAGTGTTAACGCTTTTTGTGCAAATTTACTCCTGCATTTGCTATGCCATTACTTAAAGTGGCTTTGTTAAGTCTCTGATTTTAATTGTAGTCGAGATTTCTCGAATAAAATTAAAAGTGCTGTTTTTCCTGATGCCTGCTATGTTGGACAATAAAATGACAGGGGCAGTTCAGAAGGAGTTGTTATATGGATCAATTCATGAAAATGGCGTATGAAGAGGCACAACAAGGACTCAAGGAAGGTGGCATACCCATTGGTTCCGTTTTGGTTCACAAGGGCAACGTTTTGGGGCGGGGACACAATCGTCGCATCCAAAAAGGCAGTGCTATTTTGCATGGTGAAATGGATGCTTTGGAGAACGCTGGCAGGTTACCGGCAAGTGTCTATAAAGAGTGTGAGTTGTACACAACTTTGTCACCGTGCTGCATGTGCTCGGGCACAATCTTGTTGTATGGCATCCCGAAAGTGATTGTCGCTGAAAATACCACTTTTATGGGGGAAGAGGAGTTGCTTCGCTCCCGAGGTGTCGAAGTCACGGTATTAAATGACCCTCAATGCATTGCCATGATGGAAGCTTTTATTCAGGAACAACCTACCTTATGGAATGAAGATATCGGCGAATGAACTGAATAATTTATCCATTCGCCTAAATGAGAATAATTAGCGATAATCAAAGGAATCTTTTTTAGCGGTTTTATACCTGAATTGAGTTTCAAATATCGAGTAGTTGTTGTTGAGTAGATCATTAGAAGTTTCTCAGAAAAAGTTTGGATCCGGTTTCTTTAAACGTCTGTTATTGAAACATCGTAAAGAGCTTATTTACGCTCATTTGATTGCCATTCTGGCAACGGTTATTGCGGTGCCTTTGCCTTTACTTCTGCCTGTTCTGGTGGATGAAGTACTGTTGGACCAACCGGGGCAGGCGGTTTCCTTTTTACAATGGATGCTGCCAGATTCCTTCCATTCGGCGGCCAGCTATATCGTGGCGATGACGCTATTAAGTATCGTTTTACGAATTGCCAGCATGTTATTAAATGTGTGGCAGAGCCGACAGCTCACCATTGTCTCAAAAGACCTGATTTACAGGATGCGAATGCGGCTGTTAAAGCAGCTTCGGCTAGTCTCAATGAAGGAATATGAATCCATCGGAAGTGGTGGTATTGCCAGTCGCTTTGTGACGGATTTAGACACCATTGATCGTTTTGTCAGTGTGTCCGTCAGCCGACTTCTGGTGGCGGTGTTAACCATCATTGGTACAGCGGTTATTTTACTGTGGATGCATTGGCAGTTGGCATTATTTATCCTGTTTCTTAACCCTGTGGTGATCTATTGCACCATGATTTTGGGTAAGCAGGTGAAGACGTTGAAGAAGCGGGAAAATTCTGCCTATGAAGCCTTTCAGCAAGCGCTCACTGAAACCCTGGATGCAGTGCATCAAATTCGAATTGTGAATCGGGAACAGTTTTATTACCAACGAATTCAGGATCTGGCTGATGCGGTGAAACAGCGATCCATCACCTTTGAATGGCGCTCCGATGCCGCCAGCCGATTCAGCTTTAATGTCTTCCTGATAGGATTTGATATGTTCCGAATGATCTCCATGTTGATGGTGATTTTCTCGGATTTGTCCATCGGGCAAATGTTTGCGGTGTTTGGTTACTTATGGTTCATGATGGGGCCAGTTCAAGAAATTCTCAACATGCAATATGCCTATTACAGTGCCAAAGCGGCGTTGCAGCGAATCAATACCAGTTTTGATCTGGAGATTGAGCCACAGGTTGAACCATTGGCAAACCCGTTTAAACAGGCCGATGTTCGGATTGACGTAGATGATGCGGTGTTTGGTTATCATCAGGATAAACGGGTATTGAATCATGTCTCTTTCTCTATCGAAGCCGGTGAACGGGTGGCCTTTGTTGGCGCCAGTGGCGGCGGTAAATCGACCTTGGTCCAGCTGTTAACGGGCATGTACCCGTTAACGGAAGGTGACATTCGCTTTAACGGCCGATCTATCAGTGATATTGGTTGGCCGCTGATTCGTGAGAATGTCTGCACCGTGATTCAAACGCCTGCATTGTTTAACGCCACTGTGCGTATGAATTTGGATATGGGCATTGATTACAGTGATCAGCAACTCTGGCAAGCGCTGCAGGTGGCTCAGCTGGATGACGTGGTGAAGCAGTTGCCCGATGGACTGGACACAGTTGTGGGTCGAAACGGCATTCGACTTTCCGGTGGTCAGCGTCAACGTTTGGCCATTGCCCGCATGGTACTAATGAACCCTAAAGTGGTGATTCTCGATGAATCAACGTCGGCCCTGGATACCGAAACGGAAGCCAATCTACACGATGCCTTGTCTGACTTTCTTAAAGGGCGGACGACTATCATCATTGCGCATCGTTTGAGTGCCGTGAAACAAGCCGACCGCATTTTTGTTTTCCACGAAGGGCGTATTTGCGAAGAAGGCAATCATCAGAGTTTGGTGGATCGTGGTGGCTTGTACGCGAATCTCTACGGTGAACGTCAGTTAGTTTGATGAGCGGTTGATTTAATAATTAGTTGGTTCACCGATTAGAAGGTTTAATGATTTGCTGGTTTATCGATGAGCTGGTTTATTGATTAGCTGGTTTATTGATTAGAAGGCGGCGCAGGTTTTGTTGGATTGCCTTTTGACGTGTGATCACTGATGGACTGATTCTGTTGGACGTCCAGCGTAGGTAACCGAAACAGGTAAATCGAAACGCACAGCGCGATCAAGGCCATAGATACAATTACCCATACCGGTGGTTTTACGATCCAGATGCTCAGTGACATCATGCAAATGATCAATGCTGAGGTATAGCATTTGGCTTTGAAGGGTATGCCCTTGCCATCGATGTAGGCGGAGATATAACGGCCAAGCCTAGGGTGATCAACCAGCCAGTGATAAAAGCGATCGGACGTTCTGGCAAAACATGCTGCGGCTAACAATAGAAACGGAGTGGTAGGTAAAATGGGAAGAAAAATTCCGAGAACACCTAAGACGACGGCCACCCAACCAAGAATTAATAAACTCCAATGTAAAATTGGGTGTTTCCTTTTTTTCAAATGTCTCACCTTTGTACTCATGTACTGTACTAATGCATCGTACTCATCTGGATAACCGTTACTTAGTTGTTCAGTCTATTGAAGTTGACAATGAATACAAGTGGGTTGATGCTTGATCTTTATTATCGACCGCTCAGGTCAATGCTTGTGGAATATTTGGTCGGTTATTGCTCATTATGAGATGGAAGAATGAGCCATTTATGGTGTAAAGGAGGTATGAATGAAGGTTTTGGTTGTCGATGATCAGGAGATCAATCGCACGCTGTTAAGCTTCATTCTTGAAGACGAAGGCTATCAATATCATATGGCGTCGGATGGTGAACAAGCCATTCAACTTTATATTGATGAGCAACCGGATTTAATTTTGATGGACATCATGATGCCGGGCATCGATGGCTATGAAGCGGCTCGGAAAATCAAAGAGCAGGCAGGAAATCGCCATATCCCCATCATTTTCTTAACTGCCAAAACGGATCTGGAATCGCTGTCCCGTTGTTTGGATGACGGTGAAGACTTCCTCACTAAGCCTTTCAATGAAGTCATTCTGAAAGCGAAAATTCGGGCCCACCGTCGGGTGGCTGTATTGTATAAGCAGTTGAATGACAAGAACGACGCGCTGACCTTCCACAACAGCCGAATTCAGCAAGAGCAATTAATGGCCCAACGGGTTTTTTCCAATGTTATGGAAAAGAACCCGAACCACTGTACCAACCTCTCTCATTATTTGTCGTCTGCCTCTGTCTTCAGTGGTGATCTGTTTTTATATAACCGAAGTCCTTCCGGTGGCTTATATCTGTTGTTGGGAGATTTTACCGGGCACGGTCTACCGGCAGCGATTGGTGCCATTCCAACCTCTCAGATTTTCTTTCAGATGTCGGCACGCGGTGAAGCCGTAAGTGACATCGCTCGGGAGATTAACCGCGAACTGTGGTCTATTTTGCCGAGTCATATGTTTTGTGCTGCTGCCGTAGTGGAAGTGAACAAGACGGGCTCTCAACTGACACTTTGGCAGGGTGGTTTGCCTGATATTTTGTTGGCTTCCTCTCATTCGGTCGATGACTCTTCCATAGATGATGTTTCTATCAAAGTATTAGAGCCGTTACACCTTCCTCTGGGAATGGTAGGCGATGGGGATTTCGAAGACGATGTGAAGGTGATTGCCGTAGAACCGACAGACATCATGTATGCCTATACGGACGGCATTACCGAAGCGGTGTCATCACAAGGCAATATGTATGGCATTGATGGTTTGGTGTCTGCGGTTAAAGACAATGCCTCAAACGGGTTAAGAGGCATTATCGAACATTGGAAAGGCTTTTGTGCGGTCGACCAGGAATACGATGATGTGTCCTTGGTTGAGCTGAACTTTGGTCATGTGGATTGGGCCGATGAGCCGATCGCCGCAGAAACAGCAGAGCACAAAATCACGCCTTGTACCATGAACTGGGCGTTTACCGGCGAGCAGTTGTCGGACATACGTTGTGTGGATTCCATTGTTGCTATGGTCGAGCCCTTCTTTAGTGAAGCGGTGCGTAAGGACTTACTTCGATTAGTGCTCAACGAAATGTACAGTAACTCGCTAGAGCATGGCATTTTGCGTTTGAAATCTGAGTTGAAAAATTCAGTTGAAGGATTAGAGCACTATGAGCAGTTACGAGCTGAACGATTGTTTGAATTGAGTGACTCGGACTGGATTAAGATAGAAGCGCATCTTTGTACTTCCATGGGGCAAGCGTATCTGGATTTGGAATTGTCTGATTCTGGTAAGGGTTTTGATGTGGCTGAAGTGACTACCCGACCGGAGAATGATTCGCTCAGTCATGGTCGTGGGCTTGGTCTGATTCGATACTTGTGTGAATCCGTAGAGTTTTATAACAGTGGTGCTTCAGTAAGAGCCAGATTCAGTCTATAACCTGTCTGGCTCTTGAGAGGTAGGGCTTTGCTTTAAATTAGCGCTTGCCGCCACGGCTCCCGCGTTTTTTCTGAGTGTTTTTGCTGGCTCCGTAGACACTCTTAGGCGGGCCTTTCTTTTCTTCTTCCACTCGGAACAACAGGAATAGGTCGATGAGAATTTCAGGGATTTCTTCAATCCACTGACTGATCAACTGGTCATTGGCGGTGATGTCCTGAGTTTCTTCTTCTAACATGCCGGAGATGGCAAAGACCGGCATCAACAGTTGAGTGGCGTTTTCTTCATATTTGCTGTTCAACCAGATGTCTTCAAAGGCCAATACCACTTCTACAAAACCGGCCGCCCAGGAAATAATGGCATCTTCGTCGTCTTCTTCGTTCATCCAAGGAAGATCAACATCTTCTTCACCTTCCAGTTGAACCTGAATATCCGCACACACGAGCTTGATGGCTTCTTGTAATTCAGCAATTTGTGTCTCATTAAGCGCATTGATTGCTTCATCTACCACGTGATCAGTGATACTTTTAATGTCTAGCTCTTTGGGAGTGATAACAAACGCAGCTAAGGCACCTAAACAGCCCATATAATCCAGAGCATCTTCTTCCAATTCTGGTAACGTTAAAATATCTTCGAGTTGTTGGTGAGCATGATCGAGGGACATATTGCGCCTTAAGCTGAAATCGATTTAAAAAGAATAATTATACAATCAAGACGAGACACATTAGCAGTAGTTTTTTGTCTTTGCAGGGAATCTCTTTATGCCACTGCGAGTTAAGTTAGCGCTGATTCTGATGCCTCTGGTGCTCATTCCCCTGCTTTTGGTGGGAAAGTTGTCATTAGACCATCTACAGGAACAAATGGATAAGGTCAGGCGCACGCAGCTTCAAACCATTTCAAAAGAAGTGATGATGTCTATACGACAGTTTGATCAGGAGGTCGAGCTTAAGCTGGATTTCTTTGTCGATGATATGAGCTTCCATTCATTCACCTCACAACTGGGCGATCCTGATCGTTTTTCGGATATGGCTAAGCATTTGTCTGTCCGATTTTCCCGTGCTGCCAATTTATTCCCTTCATTGAGCTTTATCTATGTGCTCGATAGTGAAGGGCATGTTTTGGCTCAATCAGAGCACGCTGTGCTGACCAGCCTTCAGCTGGAAGCGTTGACTCAACAGTTGCAAGACGATGAGCAAATTCAGACTTTGAACTTCTTTGACAAAACGTCGGACAAATATTTTGTTCTGAAAGCCAAGAATATCCCACTCAAAGATACCAGTCGTCACATTACTCTCTTCTTTGGGGCTGAATTAGACAGTGTGTTATCCGGCTTTCAAACGTTTGCTGTGAATGAAGGGGTTCACATGTTGCTGTGTAATGCTTCGGGTGATCCTATTTATAAGGTGTCTCATGGTGATCATCTTAACGACCTGGATTGCTTAAACAGCATGAATCAGGCGCCAGGGCATGAGTACATAAAAGCCCAATACTTTGCCTTAAATTCGAAGAATCAGGATCTGAAACTGAAAGTGGACGAGCTTGAACGAGACTTATGGCTGGTTACGGCTCTGGATGATCATAGTCGTTCTATCTTGAGCCAAAATCATGGTGTGATGTTAATTATTGTTGGTGCCTTGGTGTTACTTGCGTCCTATGTATTGATCTATGTGATTATGGATTACTTCATTGTTCGTCCGATTCGTGGTTTAAGTCAGGTCAGTGAGCATATTGGGCAAGGAAAATGGCATGTGAATCTTCATTACGAAGGTAAGGATGAAATTGCCACCTTGTATCAAAACTTTAACTCTATGGTGGCTAATATCCATGCCGCTTACCGAGAGGTGGAAGAAAGTAAAAAGAATCTTGAAGCCAAGGTGAATGAACGAACCAGTTCGCTACAGGAATCGGCGTGGCAGTTAGATCAGGCTAAGAAGCAGGCGGACATTGCCAATCGGGCTAAATCCGATTTTCTTGCCAACATGAGTCATGAGATTCGTACGCCGTTAAACGGCATGTTGGGGATGGCTCAGATTCTTGAAGATACAGACCTAACGGAAGAGCAGGGGACTTATGTCCACCAGATTAACGAATCGGGTCAAGGTTTACTGTCTCTCATTAATGACATTCTGGATCTCTCCAAAATTGAAGCCGGCAAAATGCAATTGCATGTAGAGCCGACCAACATCAATCAGATCATTCTCTCGGTTTTGAATTTATTACGAGGCACGGCGGTTGAGAAAAACATCCAGTTGGTATCATCTTTTGATCCTCAAGTTCCTGAATTCCTAGAAGCGGATTCACTGCGTCTAAGACAAGTGCTGATGAATTTGATTGGAAATGCCATCAAGTTCACGGAGGAAGGTGAAGTTAAGGTCATTACAGAATGTCTGGAACTGGATCGGGAACTCAATATTGTTAAATTCAAAATACGGGTACTTGATACCGGCATCGGGATTTCTTCTGATAAGTTGATGGGCATTTTTGATGCCTTCAGTCAGGCTGACGGATCGACAACCCGACGGTTTGGTGGAACCGGATTGGGGTTATCCATCACCAAGCGCCTGGTGGATATGATGCGTGGCACTATTCATGCCGAAAGTCAGCTGGGACAGGGATCTTGTTTTGAATTGTTGTTTATCTGGACCATTGCTAAACCGCCAGAAGAGATCATTTCGCCAAGCTTAGAGTTTTTACAGGATCAGTCGGTTCATGGCCATATTTTGTTAGTGGAAGACAACGCAGTGAATCTAAAGGTTGCCAAGACGATGCTGTTGAAAAACGGTCATCAGGTGACGATCGCTTCCGACGGTGAAAAAGCCCTCGAACTGTTACGCGAGGAAGTCTATGACCTCGTTCTTATGGACGTTCAAATGCCAAAAATGAATGGCTACGAAGTGACACAGCAATTTCGTCAATTTGAACGAGAGCAAGAACGAGCTGAGACCCCGATCATTGCTATTACCGCGAATGCGTTGAAATACGATCAGGAACGCTGCATCAGCGTAGGAATGAATGATTTCATTGCCAAACCGGTGAAGAAAGATGAATTACATCATCGTGTCCAAACCTGGCTGACACGAGCGAATGTGCCTAAATAGAAGGTATGTCGAATAGCAATAGACAACTGTCTCTCTGTAGATTGCTTTTTCCCGATATCTTTCTAAGGTGTTTATAAAAATAAGTTGATGGCAGACAACGTCATCCGCAATCACTACTCAAATAAAAAATTAGGAAGGGATTCACCACCATGAGTGAAATAAAAACTTACCCCGTTAATGAGTACTTTACTGAGCGAGCTCTGATTAATACCGAGCAATACCAAGCAATGTATCAGGCGTCAGTTGAAGATCCTGAAGGCTTTTGGGCAGAGCATGGACAACGCATTGAGTGGATGAAGCCTTACAGCAAAATCAAGGACGTATCTTTTGCTTATGACGATGTTCATATCCGTTGGTTTTATGATGGTACGCTCAACCCGACAGTGAGCTGTTTAGATCGACATCTGGCGGAGCGTGGTGATCAAACCGCAATTATTTGGGAAGGTGATGATCCAACAACGGATGCCAAAGTTACTTATCGAGCGCTTTATCATAAGGTATGTCGCTTGGCGAATGCGCTAAAGGCGCAAGGCATTAAGAAAGGCGATGTGGTTACCATATACATGCCAATGGTGGTGGAAGCCGCTGTGGCGATGTTGGCGTGTGCCCGTATTGGGGCCATTCATTCTGTGATCTTCGGAGGTTTCTCTCCAGAGTCCATTGCTGGGCGTGTTGAAGATTGTCAGTCAAATTGCATCATTACCGCAGATGAAGGGGTTCGAGGCGGTAAGATTATCCCGTTGAAAAAAAACGTAGATGACGCACTTGCTAAGCCTGGTGCAGCTACGGTTAAGACCGTGGTGGTTTTTCAGCGTACAGGGAACGACATCGAATGGACGGAAGGACGTGATGTTTGGTATCACGACATTACGGATGCTGCATCAGATGAGTGTGCGCCTGAAGAAATGAGCGCGGAAGACCCATTGTTTATCCTCTACACCTCAGGGTCAACTGGCAAGCCGAAAGGGGTAATGCATACTTGTGGCGGTTATCTTGTTTATGCATCCATGACACATCAGTACATCTTCGATTATCAGGAAGGTGATATCTATTGGTGTACCGCTGACGTTGGTTGGATTACAGGTCACAGTTATATCGTATATGGGCCGTTAGCGAATGGTGCCGTGACTTTGATGTTTGAAGGGGTGCCTAATTACCCTGATGTATCACGTTGCTGGCAGGTGGTGGATAAGCATAAAGTGAATGTCTTCTACACGGCACCGACGGCCATTCGTGCCTTAATGCAGGCAGGTGATGACCCTGTAAAATCCACCTCTCGTGAAAGCTTACGTTTGTTGGGAACGGTTGGTGAACCGATCAATCCGGAAGCATGGGAATGGTACTACCATGTGGTGGGTGACGAACGTTGCGCCATTGTCGATACTTGGTGGCAAACAGAAACAGGAGGCGTTTTGCTGACGCCATTACCAGGTGCTATTCCAGTTAAGCCGGGCTCTGCAACATTACCGTTCTTTGGTGCGATTCCAGGGATTGTCGATAACGAGGGCAATTTGTTGGAAGGCGTTTGTGAAGGTAATTTGGTCTTCAAAGACAGCTGGCCTGGTCAAATGCGTTCAGTTTACGGAGATCATCAACGATTTAAAGACACCTACTTTGCGACGTATAAAGGTTATTACTGCTCAGGTGATGGTGCTCGTCGTGATGAAGATGGTTATTACTGGATTACTGGTCGGGTAGATGATGTATTAAACGTCTCGGGGCACCGCATGGGAACGGCAGAAGTTGAAAGTGCGCTGGTGGCTCACCATGCGACCTCTGAAGCGGCTGTTGTTGGTTATCCTCATGACATCAAAGGGCAGGGCATTTATGCCTATGTAACCTTGAAGAAGGGGTATGAAGAAACGGATGAGCTGATTCAGGAATTGAAAGACTTTGTTCGTTCTGAAATTGGCGGCATTGCGGTTCCTGACATCATTCAGTGGGCACCAGCGGTACCAAAGACTCGTTCAGGAAAAATCATGCGTCGTATTCTTCGTAAGATCGCCTGTAATGAACTAGATAGCATGGGCGACACATCAACGCTGGCTGATCCAACCGTAGTTGATAATTTGATTGCAAACCGTGCTCATCAATAAACGTTATCTGTCAGTGAGTCTTGTATAGGCCTGCTGAATTTCTACAAAGTACTCAGCGTCACCGCCTTTGTCGGGGTGATGCTGTTGGCTTAGCTTTCGATATTGCTGCTTAATCTCCGCCAACGTTACTGGCTTGCTCAAGTCCAGCGTTTGTAAATCCTGATCCTCAAAGTCAATTACCAGCATTCGTTCCCAAAACTGATTGATCAGTTCGTTAATCTCTTGCTCTGATTGATTGAAGTTATTCCAATCCAGGTAATAGGCTCCCAGCGGATCGAGCTCAGATAGCTCAGTGGACGTCTCTTTCTTAGTGCTGTCTTTAGGGTGTTTGCAAATCTTCAGTGAATGAATCTCATAGTGATAATCAAAACTGCTTTTGGCGAGTTGGTATAGAGCATTCATAACCACAAAATTCGTTTGAAAGAGCCCTTGGGGTTCCGCTAAAGGCCGGCCATCAAAAAAAGCGATGTCTTCACTGCTGAGTGTTTTAATTAGGTCATAAAGGCTCAGGCCATTAATGTGCTGATCCAGAATGACATCGATGGTTTGCATTAACGTGTGAGTTCGCTCTTGTTGCCAATAAGATTGATCGTCAGACAAAACAGCTCCATCCGGTTGTTTATGGGAGAGTTAAGTACGTTATCGTTTATAGCCTTGTAAATAAAGTGTGGGTTGATTGTTGCCTTTGATCATCTAAAGGTTTGGTGAATGTTCTGATTCCTTGAGTTTGTTTGGAAGACGTATAAAATATGGCCACTTTTCTGGGGGGCAACACACTGTCCCTTAACTCTTATTTCTATTGAAGCCCGGATATGACTCAGACTGATCCAAAGAAAGCCAAGCTTGAATACAACAAGCTACAAAAGAATCTTCGAGCAAATGTTGGAAGAGCGATTAATGATTACAACATGATTGAAGAGAATGATGTTGTGATGGCTTGCATCAGCGGAGGGAAAGACTCCTTCGCAATGTTGGATATTCTTCTCAGCCTGAAGGCGTCTGCGCCGATTGATTTCGAAGTGATTGCGGTCAATCTGGATCAAAAGCAGCCAGGGTTCCCGGAGGATGTGCTGCCGAATTACTTCGAATCCATCAATGTCCCGTATTACATCATTGATAAAGATACCTATTCGGTAGTGAAGTCAAAGATTCCGGAAGGAAAAACTACCTGTGGTCTGTGCTCTCGCTTGCGTCGCGGAACCTTATATTCGTTTGCCGAGAAAATCGGTGCGACCAAAATTGCGCTGGGCCACCACATGGATGACATCGTGGAAACCTTGTTCCTGAACATGTTCCACGGTGCTAATTTGAGTGCGATGCCACCGAAGCTTCGCTCGGATGATCAACGTAATATCGTGATCCGCCCGCTTTCGTATTGTCGTGAAAAGGACTTAATTCGTTTCGCTGAATACAAAGAATACCCAATCATTCCATGTAACCTGTGTGGTTCTCAGGAAAACCTTCAACGTCAGGCGATCAAAGGGATGTTGTCAGGTTGGGAAAAAGAACAACCAGGACGAATCTATAACATTTTTAAATCCATTCAGAATGTCAGCCCAACTCAGCTAGCTGATACCTCTCTCTATAACTTCTCTGATCTTCAAATTGATCGAACTGGGGATAAGCAAGAATATGCGTTTGAGGAAGAAGTGGTATCTTCCACCAGTTTTGATGACGTGCAGTATATAAACGTTGTTGAGGTGAATTAGATGAAAAGCCGCAATTAAGCGGCTTTTTACATTCAGTGACAAGATCGTGATCCAATAGATACTGGTCTTGTTTGTTGTTCTTATAAAACCAGCATACAATTTCACGCTTGCCTTTTTCAAACTCTTTGAAGGGCTATTTGATTCTCTGATCCGTCAATTTTGGAAGTACTATGTCAATTCGAGCAGAGCAAAAGGAAAAAACTCGTAGAGCCATTATGGAGGCTGCGTTAAAACAAATCGGCCAGGATAAGGCGTTTTCAAACCTAAGTTTGCGTGAAGTCGCTCGTGAAGCAGGCATAGCACCAACTTCTTTCTATCGTCACTTTCAGGATCTTGATGAATTAGGCTTGGCCTTGGTGGATGAGGCTGGTTTATCACTGCGTCAGCTAATGCGTAAAGCTCGTAAACGCATTGCCCAAAATGGTGGTACAGCAATTAGAACATCTGTCGAAACCTTTCTGGAGTTTCTTCATTCAAACCCCAATTTGTTTCGTCTACTGTTACGAGAAAAAGCTGGTATCTCAGTGGAGCTGAGGCAGGCAATTCAACGTGAAATTGAGCATTTTGTCTCCGAGTTAACCGAGCATCTTGAGGCTCAGGCTAAAATGAGAAACCAGGTGTTATACCGACATGATTTGGTTGCACACGCAATGGTGACCATTGTCTTTAACCAGGGTGCGGATGCGTTGGATACCTCGAAAGCGCAAAAGAAACAGATTGGTGAAGAAATGATCAGTCAGTTGCGGATGTTGATGTTGGGTTCTGAATTGATGTCAAAAGAGGCTCATCGGAGAGATGATTAACGCCTCAATGTGGTGATGATATTTTTCATATTTTGAACCAAGTTGGTGCGATATTGGTTATTTTGCATTAATTTGGTTCTTTCTTGTGCTCTTTTCTAGAGCGGTATTTTGCTTTATCCCCCGAATCTACTGAGTTCCTTTAAGTTGGCCTTATTTTTGAATGCCCTAAAAGGATGCGTTTTATTATAACTAAATTATAAGTGCACTCTATGGGGGAGGCATGAAGCTAGTAACTGCAATTATCAAACCTTTTAAGTTAGATGATGTACGTGAAGCATTGGCTGAAGTAGGCATTCAGGGCCTCACAGTCGAAGAAGTGAAGGGGTTTGGTCGTCAAAAAGGCCACACCGAGCTTTATCGTGGTGCTGAATACATCATTGACTTCGTTCCTAAAGTCAAACTACAGGTCGCTGTGTCTGATGATCAGGTCGACTCTGTGATTGATGCCATCATTAACTCGGCTAATACCAACAAAATTGGTGACGGAAAGATCTTTGTTGCAGATCTTGAGCGCGTAGTGCGAATCCGTACCGGTGAGTTGGACGACGCTGCACTCTAACTCTGATCATTGATTACCTAATTTGATAACAGACGTTTTTTAGGGGAAGAACATTGAAACTTGTTAAACAACTTTTGCTCTTTATTGGTGCAGGGCTTTTGCCATCGCTTGCCTTGGCTGATGATTTGAATGGTGCGAACACGGCTTGGATTCTAACGTCTACAGCCTTGGTGTTGATGATGACCTTGCCAGGTTTATCGCTTTTCTACGGCGGTTTGGTACGTGTTAAAAACGTATTGTCGGTATTGATGCAGTGTTTTGCGATTGCCTGTGTTGCTTCATTGCTGTGGATGATTGTGGGTTACACCATGGCATTCACTGATGGCGGAAGCTTGAATAGCTGGATTGGCGGATTAAGTAATGTGTTTCTTGCTGGTGTGCAAGAAGAAACATTGTCCGGAGACATCCCTGAATCTGTATTTGTGATGTTCCAGATGACCTTCGCTATTATTACACCTGCTCTTATGGTGGGTGCGTTTGCTGAACGTATGAAGTTTTCTGCCATGCTGATCTTCAGTGCGATCTGGTTGTTGGTTGTGTATGTTCCTGTGACCCACTGGGTTTGGGGTGGCGGTTGGTTAGCTGAAATGGGCTTACTTGATTTCGCTGGTGGTACGGTTGTTCATATTACTGCAGGTGTCGGTGCGCTTGTGGCGGCGATTGTCTTGGGTAATCGTAATGGTTACGGTAAAACACCAATGCCTCCTCATAACCTAACTATGACTGTGACCGGTGCTGGTATGCTGTGGGTTGGCTGGTTTGGTTTCAACGCGGGTAGTGCGTTGGCTGCAAACGGTGATGCAGGCATGGCGATGTTGGTAACTCATATTTCTGCAGCATGCGGTTCTTTGGCTTGGATGACGATCGAGTGGATTCGTCATGGTAAGCCGTCTGTGTTGGGTATCGTTACGGGTATGGTGGCAGGTTTAGGTACCATCACTCCTGCTTCTGGTTTTGTGGGGCCTGGTGGTGCAGTAATCATCGGTTTCACAGCGGGCATCGTGTGTTACTTCATGACTGCATGGATCAAAAATGGTCTGAAAATTGATGATTCCTTGGATGTTTTCCCGGTGCACGGTGTTGGTGGTATCTTGGGGACGTTCCTGGCGGGAATTTTCGCATCTACCGAGTTGGGTGTGTTCAGTGGTCAAGGCTTTGCTGATGGTATCGCTACCATGGGTGAGCAGGTTGGCGTTCAGCTAGTAGGCATTGTAGCGACCTTTGCTTACACTGCGATTATTTCTTACGTGCTATTAAAAGTAATTGATGCGGTGATTGGCTTACGTGTTGATAAAGAGACTGAAACTGAAGGTCTTGATTTACGTGAACACGATGAACGTGGCTATATTATCTAGTCATTAGTCAGATCGCTTGATCCGAGGTTGCTTGAGCTTCTTGATAGCAGCCAAGATCATCTCAAGCCTCATACGGTTGTCCGTATGGGGCTTTTTTATGCTTGTAATTTAGGCATCCAGGACTTTGCTGGCGTAATTCCTAATGTGGTCGGTGAGTTGTTGATTGAGTTGTGTTTTCAAATTCCATATGTGCCAATACAACGGGATTTCTAACGTCTGGTTGGGAATCAGTTCTTCCACTGATCCTTCATTGAGTAGCGGTTGGCTTTGAATGTCGGGCGCCATTCCCCAACCATAGCCTCGTTTAATCAGGTCCAGATAGGATTCGGTGGAAGGAATGCGATGCTTGATGCCAATATCTGATGTGGAGAAGTAACGTTCCATGTAATGTTTTTGAAGATCGTCCTTGTGATTGAACTGTATCGCGGGGGTATTTTGAAGCTCTTCTCTGGTGGGCGTCTTGCTAAAGTTGAGTTTTTTAAACCCGGGTGAGACTAAGCATCGATATTTCATGGTCCCCAGATAGAAGCAATTGCATCCTTTAATGGGAACCTCATCCGAGCTGATACAGCCTATTACCTCTCCGGTGGTCATCAGTTCTCGTGTCTTATCCTGATCATCGACTTTGATGTGCAGTAGAACTTTTTCCTTTGCCAGTAGCGTTTCTAATGCATCAAATAACCAAGTGGCCAAGCTATCAGCGTTTACCCCTAAGTGCAGCTGAGTGTACTCGGTTGTGGTTTGGTTTATGGAATCCAGAAACTCATTTTGCAGCAGTTTTGCCTGTTGAAAATATCGTAAGGCCGAATGACCTGCATCGGTTAATGCCAGTGGGGTTGAGCGAACCAACAGTGTTTGACCGAGTGTGCTTTCCAATTGTCTTAGTCGTTGTGAGACAGCGGACTGTGTTAAACACAGTTTGTCGGCAGCCGCTTCAAAAGTTTGTTCTTCAACGATTGCCGCAAGGGTTTCCAATAGGCTTAAGTTAACTTTCATAGAGGGTGAAAATCATTAGAATCTAGATTAGAAAAATTAATGATAGTTTAAAATGATTAATTTAACTAATTAATCAGGGTTTTCTATAGTGAGGGCATAAACTCAGTGAGCGCGTCCATTGGGCTATGCGTAAGTGCTACGTGCTGTTAAGGAATGCCTTTGTTATGTCTTTATTTTCTATTGATAGTTATGCTGCTTTTACCACGGGTATGGCCACCAGCATCGCGTTGATAATGGCCATTGGGGCTCAGAATGCGTTTGTGCTCGCTCAAGGAATGCGAAAGCAATATAACTTTGAAATTGCCACCGTCTGTTGTTCATTGGATGCCTTGCTGATCTTTGCCGGTGTGGCTGGAATGGGGGTGTTGATTTCGAGTAATCCGATGGCGATGTGGTTGATTGCTTTGTTGGGCGCTCTGTTCTTAACCGGGTATGGTGCCAGATCTTTTATGTCGGCGTTCTCCGGGGAACAATTAAAAGCGGAATCACGAGGGCTGAATTCTTTGACTCAGGCAGTGGTGGTGACGGCTTCGATTAGTCTACTGAACCCGCATGTATATCTGGATACGGTCGTGCTTATTGGCAGTGTTGGGGGGCAGTATGCCATCCCTGAGCGCTGGTGGTTTGCCAGTGGTGCTACTTTGTCTTCGGTCTTATGGTTTTATAGCTTAAGTTATGGCGCAGCTGTCTTAGCCCCGATTTTTGAAAAGCCTAAATCCTGGATGATCCTGGATTCTTTGGTGTGTCTGATGATGTGGGCAATTGCCTATACCTTATGGATTAAAGTCATCGAGCAATGGCCATTCTGAATATTTTCGTCTCAATAAAAAGCCAGTGATCTCACTGGCTTTTTACTAATTCTTGATGAATTACTTATCCAAGCATGTCTTTCAATGCTGTGGCTAATTGTTCACATTCTTCAGTGCTGCCAATACTGATTCGTAAAAACTGATCGATCTTAGGCTTTTTGAAGTAACGCACGATAATAGATCGCTCACGAAGCTGATTGGCCAAGGTTTCTGCATCATGCTCTGGGTGTTTGGCAAATATAAAGTTTGCGGCTGAAGGTAGAACCTCAAATCCAAGCGCTGTAAGTGCTTCAGTTAATGATTCACGAGATGCAATCACCTTTTGACAGCATGATTGGAAGTACTCTTCATCCAGGAAGGAAGCAACCGCTGCGGCTTGTGCTGGTCTATCCAGTGGGTAGGAGTTGAAGCTGTTCTTGACGCGTTCCATTCCTTCAATAAGATCTGGATGCCCGATGGCAAAGCCAACTCGCATACCTGCCAGTGAGCGAGATTTGGAAAGGGTATGAATAACCAATAGGTTTGGATAGTCATTCACCAACGCAATCGCGCTTTCGCCGCCAAAGTCGATATAGGCTTCATCCACCACAACCACAGAATCGGTGTTTATTTCCAATAGTAATTTAATTTGATCTAATGGCAGCAAGCGGCCCGTTGGTGCATTCGGGTTTGGGAAGATAATACCGCCATTGGCTTGTTTGAATGCTTGAACATCAATTTCAAAGTTGTCTGTTACCGGGACGGTTTGATAGTCCACTTGGTACATGTCGCTCCAAACTGGGTAGAAGCTGTAAGTGATGTCCGGAAACAACAGGGGATTTGGGTGCTTGAATAAGGCTTGGAAGGCAATGGCGATGACTTCATCGGAACCGTTACCAACAAACACCTGATTCTTATCCACAGAATGATAGTCCGCAATGGTCTGCTTTAAGGTATCCGCATTCGGATCAGGATAGAGTCTTAGATTGTCACTGGCTTCTGAACGAATAGCCTCAAGTACCTTGGATGAAGGGCCGTAAGGATTTTCGTTGGTGTTCAGTTTAATCAAGTTGGTGATTTTAGGTTGTTCCCCAGGAACATATGGGGTCAACGACTTAACAAGAGGGCTCCAGTAACGACTCATTTCTTTGCTCTGTGAAAACCATGGGAGCGCTGATTATCCTAGATTCTTCCATAAAATTCACCATTACAGAATGGGATTTTTCACTCAGGAGTTAATGCGCTGAGATTGCCTGGCTAGCAAAGTTGAACCAAAACACAAATAGAGTTTTTAATGGTTAACCTTTTTTCTGATAGTGATTTTCTACTGTCGTTTTAATCGAATCTCTTACATATTTATCTAGGGTGTTTCGATAAGATGTCTGGCTCGATAAATTACTTAGCCGTTTGAACGTTCAATACGGATCAAACGAACTAAAAATTAGTTATAAATACAGATAATAAGTACAACACTCATGTAATTTATTGAATTCCAAGGATTGAGAGCAGAATTAAGTATCATTAGTACAATTGAAGTGCGCTTGATAGGCCGGTATTACTGTTGCCATCAATCAGGTCGCCGGGATGGCAAGTGCGAAGTAGATGCTTAACAAGAGAATGAGGTGGCTTATGGATTTCCCTTTAACATTAAGACGGTGGACGGACAAAGCGTCTGCGGATTTATCTGAATTGTATGCAGCATTGTCTGATCAGCCTGACTTTGAGAATCGGTTGATTGAGTCTTTGAATGGGGATGAGGATATACACCGCGTTACCACTTGGCTGATCAAGCATCACCTGGAACAAAAACATGTATTCAGTGATGAGCAAGTTGCTTGTGTCTTCGATCAGTTAGGTCACTTGAGCAATTGGGAAGCTAAACTGCATGTCTTGCAGCTGTTGCCACATGTTTCGGTACCAGAACGATACAAAGATCCGGTGGAAGACTTTATTCGAAATTGCCTGTCTGAAATTAATAAGTTTGTTCGCGCCTGGGCTTACAACGGTTTTTATGAGTTGGCTTGCCAATACCCTGAGTTGCAGCCTGAGGCTGAAATCTTATTTGAAATGGCTTCGGAAGATGAAGCTGCCTCAGTAAAGGCTCGTGTCAGTAACATTCAAAAGCAAGGTTTCCCGGAAACCCTTACTCAAGCTTCCTGAATAGTTAATACAGTTTGGGGCTGTGTGTTCGACAGCTGACTGAATCGATAGCCTCATTCTTATCAGGCGTGTTTATCCATAAATTCTTTGATAAAACGCCTAATCTCTTTCGCCGCACTGGTGTTCAGCTCTTCACAACGTTGAATAAATGCGTCCCGTTCTTCTGAGTTGATCCGAATTAACAACTGGCTGTCCTTTCGTTTTTTGCTTTTATGTTCTTTCTCGTGTTCCGACATGTCTATCTATCCAAAAGGTTGGTAGCCCAAGTGTAGATTATGAAAGGACATTCCATATGACATAGTTTTTTCTAGTAATAGCACTATCTAGTAGTAGCACTATCTAGTAATTGAACTATCTAGTAATTGAACTATCTAGTAACAGCACTCGTTATAAAACGTCCTTCAACAATTTGAGGAATTAAAAGCAGTAATGCTCAATCATTTGGCGAAGGACATTAACCATAGGGTTGATTTGATCTAAAGCCATAAACTCATCCGGTTGGTGTGCCTGATCAATCGAACCTGGTCCGAGAACGATGGTCTCCATGCCCATTTGTTGCAGAAATGGCGCTTCTGTTGCAAAGGCGACGGCTTCTGAGGTGTGACCGGTTAATTGTTCTGCCAGTTTCACAAGTGAGCTGGTTTTGTCAGTAGCAAAGGACGGCACGCCATCAAAAATGGCTTCAGCAGAGAGTTCCACGTTGTGTTGTTCAGCCAGAGGTTTTAACCGCGTTTGAATCTCGGCGCGTAGGTCGTCGTTGTTCATACCTGGTAACGCTCTAAGATCGTACTGAAGTTCACAGTGACCACAAATACGGTTTGGATTGTCTCCACCGTGAATACAGCCGAGATTGAGTGTTGGAACTGATACTTCAAAGTCTGCATTCTGATACTGTTGAGCCAGTTCTTTTCGGAATTGTTTTAATTCGCCCATCACATCGTGCATTGCATCCAACGCATTATTACCCAATGCTGGGTTGGAGCTGTGGCCCGCCTTGCCTTGAATACGGATGACTTCCATCATAATGCCTTTGTGCATATGAATGGGTTTGAGACTGGTAGGTTCGCCAATCACCGCATAACGGGCTTTGGGTGCTCCTTGTTGAGCCAGTGCTCGTGCTCCGCTCATCGAGCTTTCTTCATCGGCCGTTGCCAAAACAATGATTGGTTGTTTGAGGGGCTGAGTGAGGTAGGGCATTACCGCTTCGATCACCACAGAAAAGAACCCTTTCATATCACAGGTGCCCAAGCCGTAGAGCTTGTTATCACGTTCCGTGAGTTTTAGCGGATCGGACTGCCAGCGGGATTCATTAAATGGGACGGTATCTGTATGCCCTGATAACACTAACCCGCCAGGGCCTTGCCCAAGCGTTGCGATGAGATTTGCCTTGCCATCGTTAAGGTGTTGGATCTCGATTTGAAAGCCCAATTGGCGAAACCAATCTGCGAGCAGCTCAATCACGGGTAGGTTACTCATATCGATGTCAGGGTGGGTGCAACTGACGCTCGGTGTGGCAATGAGTTGAGACATACGATCGGTGAGCTTGGGAACAATCATGAGAATCCTTTATATGATGAACGTCGTTTTATTATGGTGATAGAGCGGATGCGAACACAAGAGGCAATCCGAGTTTGTTTTGAGATGCTTACCTTGTATGTCTGTTTAGCACTCAATAAAGCTTACTGCCAGTCCTCCTTGCGAGGTTTCTTTGTACTTTTCCTGCATGTCTTTTCCTGTCAGACGCATGGTTTCGATCACCTGATCCAGCGATACTTTGTGGCTACCGTCTCCGATTAACGCCAGGCGTGCAGCATTAATTGCCTGCACTGCCCCCATAGTGTTGCGCTCGATACAGGGGATTTGGACCAACCCTTTAATGGGGTCGCAGGTCAAGCCGAGATTGTGTTCCATGCCTATCTCGGCTGCATTTTCGATCTGACGATTGCTGCCACCCAGTACGGCCGTTAATCCAGCTGCGGCCATTGAGCAGGCAACTCCGACCTCGCCCTGGCAACCGACTTCGGCTGCTGAAATCGATGCATTTTGCTTGAATAACGAGCCTATGGCGGTGGCAGTAAGTAGGAAGGTTACGATGCCTTTCGTTTGAGTGAGGCTTTGAAGTGGATTCACAAAGTAGACGTAATAAGCCAAAACGGCCGGGATCACACCAGCGGCTCCATTGGTTGGTGCGGTAACTACTCGACCGCCTGCGGCATTTTGTTCGTTTACGGCCAGGGCATAAAGGTTGACCCAATCCATGACAGCAAGATCTTTAGGGATGTTGTCTATCGATGTCCTTGGTTGATTTGATGAATTTGACTGGCTTGATGATTCTGAATGGCCAGGCGATTGAGCATCTACCTTTTCTGATCGTTTTTCTAGCACTGAATAGAGACGATTTGCCCTGCGCTCGACATGAAGACCGCCAGGTAATGTTCCGGTGGCATCGCAGCCTTGTTTAATGCATTCCGACATGGCATCCCAAATCTTGAGAATACCTTGCTGTGTCTCTGGCTGAGGGCGCAACGCATTTTCATTTCTCTGCACCAGTTCAGCAATGGTGAATTGATGCTGCTCGCATTGGTCGAGTAATTCCTTCGCTGAATTGAATGGGTAAGGTGTTTTCGGCTCATTGTTATTGCTGGTGTTGTTAAAGCTAGTGATTTCATCTTCTGACAACACAAAACCCCCGCCGATGGAGAAATATTGTCGTTGTTTGAGCACTAGCCCGTCCTGATCAAAAGCCCGAAACGTTATGCCATTCGGATGCTGTGGTAAGGTGTTCTGAAAGTCGAAGATCACATCTCGCTTTCTGACAAAATCGATGGGCTTGATGTTCAGTAATGCAATCTTTTTGGATCGAATAATGGTCTTAACCATGTCAGGAATGTTGATCGCATTAATCTCGGAAGGTGTTTCACCTTGCAGCCCCATTAAAATGGCAGAGCTGGTTGCGTGACCTTTTCCGGTATGAGCCAGTGATCCATGTAAATGGGTAAGTACGCGCGTGGTGGGATCAAATAGGTTTGCTTGTTGCAGGTGTAATAGAAAACGTCGGGCTGCAATCATGGGCCCCACTGTGTGAGAGCTTGAAGGCCCTACACCAATTTTAAACAGGTCGAATACGCTAATAGTCATACGTTATAGTATAGCGCTGGTTTCGAAGTCGGCTTGCTGAGAATATAATGTTCGGCGTAGAAGGCCTCAGCCGTTCAATGACGTTGATTTAGGAATCGATTTAATGAGTGCAGAAACCACTGAGCAAGTAACTCTTGGACAAGTAGAGCAGGTGACGACCTATTATCTGGAAATGCTGAGTCCGGATGCATTGATTGCGAAACCACCTGTGGATGGCTTGGAGATTCGATCTGTTGAAGTACCACAATTCCAGTTTAATCGTTTCCTTTATCAGCTGATTGGTGAAGGATGGCAGTGGACTGATAAGCTCAGTTGGACCGATGAGCAGTGGACGGCATTAGTTGACTCTGAGAATCATCAAACCTGGGTAGCCTATTATCAGGGAGCGATTGCGGGGTATTACGAGCTGACTAAAGAAGGTGAGTCAGTGGAGATACTTTATTTTGGATTAGCTCCGCAGTTTATTGGTAAAGGCTTTGGTGGATACTTATTGAGTTCAGCCATTCAATCCGCCTGGAACTGGGAAGGGGTTGAGCGTGTGTGGGTGCATACCTGTTCATTAGATCACCCGAACGCGCTTGCTAACTATCAAGCCAGAGGGTTTTCGTTATACAAAACGGAAGTAGAATAGGAAAGGCCCCACCTTGCGGTGAGGCCCGTAGAAAACACTATGCCCTTTGAATTGAAAATCAATTCATCGGATCTATATCCTAGATCAAAAATTGGTCTTTGTGTGGAATTCTTTCAAATTTAATCTAAATGTCATCTTGATGACATTATTCTATGTTCCTGAAGTTGATTTCTGCGACGTCGATAACTTCGGATTCATTGCGACCTTCTCTCAGCCATTGCTCCATATACGGATCAGAGAGAAGGTGATCCATATAACGCTCGCAGATGTCATTCAGATCCACTTGATAGCTACTGAATCTTACTACCATAGGGGCAAACATTGCATCGGCGATGCTGAACTCACCTAACAGCCAAGGGCCATAAGAGTGGAATTCTTCTCTGAGCTCTGTCCATATAGCTTCGATGCGATCGACTTCTTTTCTGACGTCACTGGTGAGGGGAACCTTCAAATCGGCCCGACAGTTCATCGGTAGTTGATTTCGAATGGCAAAGAACCCCGAGTGCATTTCTGCGGCCGAAGATCGGCCCACGGCGCGTGCAATCGGGTCTTCAGGCCAACCAGTATTTTTCATGTGGCGTTCTGAGATGTACTCCATTATGGCCAGTGAATCCCAGATGGTATCGCCTTGATCAATCAGTACCGGAACTTTCAATGATGGGGAGTACTCAGCAAGTTGGGCCGCTGTGGACTCTGTGAATAAAGGAATTCGGATTTCTTCAAATTTCAGGCCGGCGTGCTTCATTAACAACCAAGGTCTCAACGACCATGAAGAGTAGTTCTTATTTCCTATAATCAGTCGCATGGTTCGTTCCTCGTGTTCTTGTTCGCTTTTGTAAGGGCTCTTATAAATGCAGTAGTGACCTGATATTGATTTCCACTCGTGGTCTTCTACGCTGAGGCGTAACTGCGCTTTATTTCCACCACTTCCACCTGATAATGGCTATACCACTTTTTCTTTCCAAAAGACTGTGCAATTAAGTGGTCAGAATGTTGTTTCCAGTTCTTAATGTTTTCTTCTGATGGCCAATAGGAAACGGCAATCTCCTGATCACCCTCGGTCAAACTGATGAAGTCCGTACAGCCAAACTCATTCATCGCAATATCTCTGAGTTTAGCTGCCATTTCTGAATACTGTTGATCAAGTTCTTTGACTTTGGCTCTGAAAATAACGGCAAACATGGTTGTTCCTTAGTTTGAAATTCAAAAGTGTGTCTTGGTATTAGGCAGATGTCTTGGTTCGACTTTCTATCGACAGCGTTGAATCGGAAAGTGTGGTGTTCATATCTTCTAAAAACCTGATCAGACGGAAACACAACTCGATGTATTGAACGGCTTCCTGACCACCCACTTCGTAACCCTCTGCGTGTGCAATTTTATTGCGGAGCAGTCTCAACTCATTAAACAGTTTGCTTTTGCGCTGGTCGAGCACTTCCTGTTCGGTCAGAAAGTTTGCAGTGTCTTTGTAGGGTGTACTGTCACTGATATTCGCTTCCGGAAAATGGTTTTGTGTCAGAGTCTGAGCGGCTAGGTGAAGTTGATCCCAGGCTTCAAGAATACAGCTGTTCGGAAGATGGCGGGCCGATTGTATCAAGCGGGTTTTTGGGTCTGACCGTAAGTCTGGGAAAGCTGTTTGCGCTTTTTCCAATAGTTGATCGATGTCTTTGCCGAACTCCACCTCAAAGTCTTTGAATTTGAGTTTTTTGGTGAATGGCGCGATCAATAACAATTGCTGTTTGAAGGTGTAAATAACGACCAATAATACGGCTGGCCAAGCCAATGCATTTAGCAAGCCTATGATGAATTCCATCCAGTTCATCGAACATCCCTCGTCCATGTTTTTCGGGAGTATATCAAGACAAGGTTGGATTGAGTGTTATCTGGTTCATTAATTTTTTTGAATTCTGAATCACAGAGTAATCAAGGGGGCGTTTAGGCTATGGTTGCCGGTGTTTCGTCCCCGAATTACTCTGTGTATTGCGTATCGTGTATTACATGCTGCTACGCAGGGTTTATTGAGTTCGAGTTAGAACAGAATCACAGAGCGAATGCTTTCTCCTTCATGCATCAAGTCAAAGGCGCGATTGATATCTTCCAAAGGCATAGTGTGAGTAACGAACTCATCAATCTTGATTTCACCTTGTAGGTACTGATCTACATAATCTGGCAGTTGTGTCCGGCCTTTCACGCCACCAAAGGCACTGCCTCGCCAGACTCGTCCTGTCACCAGCTGGAACGGGCGAGTGCTGATCTCCTGACCTGCACCAGCGACGCCAATGATGGTTGATTCCCCCCAGCCTTTATGACAACACTCCAGGGCTGCGCGCATCGTTTGTGTATTGCCAATGGCTTCGAAGGAGTAATCAACACCACCATCCGTAAGATCAATAATGACATCCTGAATGGGCGCATCGTATTCCTTGGGGTTAATACAGTCGGTAGCTCCGAGCAATTTGGCCATCTCAAATTTATCGTCGTTGATGTCGATGGCTATGATTCTGCCGGCCTTTGCAAGTACGGCGCCTTGAATGACGCTCAAGCCAACGCCTCCTAGACCGAATACGGCAACGGTGGACCCTGGTTCCACTTTTGCTGTGTTTAATACGGCTCCGATGCCCGTGGTGATACCACAACCTAATAAGCACACTTTATCCAGTGGCGCGGCTTTGTTGATTTTAGCAACCGCGATTTCAGGCAGCACTGTGTATTCAGAAAATGTTGAGGTGCCCATGAAATGAAAAATGGGTTTGCCGTTGAGTGAGAACCGGCTGGTGCCATCAGGCATCAGCCCTTGTCCTTGTGTTGCCCGAATCGCTTGGCAGAGATTGGTTTTGCCGGATAAACAAAACTTGCAGGTTCCGCATTCAGGCGTGTAAAGCGGAATAACGTGATCTCCGACCGATACCGACGTTACTCCCTCGCCGACTTCCACAACAATACCGGCCCCTTCATGACCAAGAATGGCCGGGAAAACGCCTTCCGGGTCTTCACCACTTAAGGTAAATGTATCCGTGTGACAGACACCGGTAGCGGAGAGTTTAACCATGACTTCCCCTGCTTTCGGTCCTTCCAGATCGACTTCTTCAATGGTTAATGGTTGTCCTGCCTGCCAGGCTATTGCTGCGCGTGTTTTCATAACTTATCCCTAGTTTGCTGTGATTAAATCGATGATAACGTCACTGTCAGAGTGTAGCCAAATATCAGGTGGGTGCTGGTTTTAGAACATGAAAAAGCGCGAGTAGAGGCTCGCGCTTGGAGGGATCGTCCATTTGTTAGGGAAGGCCGGTAAAGGCTTATATCAGTGCCTGTTCGGGAGAAACATAGTCATAACCTAATGCCTCAGCCACTGGCTGGTTGGTGACTTTACCATTCCAAACATTTAAGCCATTGAGTAAATGTTTATCGTCTTTAAGTGCTTGCTTCCAACCTTTCCCCGCTAGCGCCAAGATAAATGGCAGCGTGGCATTATTGAGTGCATACGTAGAGGTTCTGGCAACACCACCCGGCATATTGGCGACACAGTAGTGAATGACATCATCAACAACGTAAGTAGGTTCTGCATGGGTGGTCGCCTTTGATGTTTCAAAGCAACCGCCTTGGTCAATCGCCACATCTACCAATACGGAACCCGCTTCCATTTTGCTGATCATTTCTCTGGTCACAAGCTTTGGCGCAGCTGCGCCAGGGATGAGCACCGCACCGATCACCATATCAGCTTCGATAACGGCTTTTTCAAGTGTTGCTTGTGTGGAGTAGAGGGTTTTGGCTGTACTACCAAAGTGATTTGATAAAGCTTCTAAGGTTGCAGGGTTTTTATCCAGAATTGTGACATCGGCTTGTAAACCGACGGCCATTTGAGCGGCGTTAAAACCTACCACTCCGCCGCCTAAGATAACGACTTTTGCGGGGGCAACCCCAGGCACACCTCCGAGCAGTAATCCTTTTCCTCCCTTCGATTTCTCCAAAGCAACGGCTCCTGCCTGGATAGACATGCGACCAGCCACTTGGCTCATTGGTTTGAGGAGGGGGAGAGCCCCTGAGTCACTGGTGATGGTTTCGTAGGCGATGCAGGTAGCACCTGAGTTGACGAGATCTTTTGTTTGGTCTGGGTCGGGAGCCAGATGAAGGTAGGTAAAGAGTAGTTGGTTGGGTCTTAGCATTGCGCGTTCGATGGCTTGCGGTTCTTTCACTTTAACGATCATGTCCGCTCTCTCGAATACCTCCGCCGCTGTGTCGATAATGGTGGCGCCGACGGCTTCATAGGCTTGATCGGCTGCGCCGATACCGGTACCTGCATTCTTTTCGACAATCACTTGATGTCCATGTCGGATGGCTTCTGCCACTGACTCTGGAGTCATGCCCACCCGGTATTCGTGGTTTTTAATTTCTTTAGGTACACCAATTAACATTTGTCTCACCTCTTATACCTATATTTTTATTCACTTATTAAGGCGTTTTTACCTCTCACTTGTGATTAAGTATGGATGAAAAAAGGTGAATTTTTTTTCGAAATTTAAGAGCGATTTTGACTATTATTGGTAATATTTTCTGTTTTATTGATTTTTTTTGAGTGAATTTACTGTGGAAAGAATGAATTCAAGGATTTTATCCCTTCTTCAGAAGGATTCGAGATTGTCGGTCGCAGAGATCGGAGAGCGAGTCGGGTTATCTACCTCGGCCTGTCACCGAAGAATACGACAATTAGAAGATGAAGGGGTTATTGAAGGCTACTCGGCTAACTTATCCAAAGTGGCTCTGGGTTATGCGATCGAAGTATTCGTTGAGGTAACCTTATCCGGGCAGAGCGAAGCTTTATTGGATCAGTTTGAAAAGGAGGCCGCAGACTGCCATGACATCATTGAATGTCATTTAATGGCGGGGGACGCAGATTACTTATTAAGAGTGGCTGCAGAGAGCCCCGAAGCCTATGAACATTTACATCGAAAAGTCCTGGCTAGTTTACCTGGAGTGGCTCGGCTGAAATCCAATTTTGTGCTTAAATCGGTGAAATCCTATTCGGGATATCCGATTAAAGCTGGCTAATAGATAAGTGCTACAAATTTGCTAGGTGTCTTAGGGAAGGCTAGATATACTCCCAACCAATATCATTTGCTTTTTCTCAGCCGTTTCACGGTTGGGTTTCTGGAGATCAATCAATGACATTATCGCAATTACAACCTTCATCTCTTTGGACTCATTTCGAGAAGATATGCTCAATTCCTCATCCCTCGAAACATGAAGAAGAATTGATTGCTTATATTGTGAGTCAAGCTGAGGCTCATGGCGTTCAGGTTGATAGAGATGAGGTCGGTAACGTTAAATTGACCAAATCTGCGACACCAGGATATGAGCAGGCTGTGCCTGTGGTGATGCAAAGTCATATCGATATGGTGCCTCAAAAGAATGCCGAGACCGAGCATAACTTTGAGACCGATCCAATCAAGGCCTATGTGGACGGTAATTGGGTTACTGCAAAAGGAACGACCTTAGGTGCGGATAATGGCATTGGTGTTGCAGCTATTATGGCGGTCATGTGTGCTTCTGATATCTGTCATGGGCCTCTTGAAGCATTGCTTACGGTAGACGAAGAAGCTGGGATGACTGGCGCGTTTGAATTGAAGGAAGCCTGGTTTAACAGCAAGGTGTTGTTAAATCTGGATACCGAAGAGGAAGGTGAGTTATACGTTGGTTGCGCGGGTGGCGTCGATGTCACGGTCAATTGGCCTGTGAGTAAAGAGCCTGTGGCGGCGGATTGCATTGCGTTTAATTTGAGCGTGAAAGGGCTCAAAGGCGGTCACTCTGGTATTGATATCCACAAGGGTCGAGGTAATGCGAATAAACTACTTAACCGTGTGCTCCTAACCTTATCCTTAGAATTAGACATAACCATCGCTGAGTTGAATGGCGGCACCTTACGCAATGCCATTCCTCGTGAAGCATTTGCCAAAGTAGTAATTCCTAAAGACCAAGAGCAAGCCTTTCAACGACTGCTTGCTGACGTTGTGGATGACATTACCGATGAGTACGCCTACGTTGAATCAGATTTACTGATTAAGGCAAAGGCGTCCGAATTACCGGATGAGGTAATGGACAGTGCCGCAGTGACTGATTTGTTGCGTGCAATTCTGACGTGTCCAAACGGTGTTCTGAGAAACAGTGACCGTTTTGATGGCGTTGTTGAGACCTCAAGTAATTTAGGCATTATGAGCTATGACGGTAATGCCGTGTCGTTACAGTTCATGACTCGAAGCTTGAAAGACCGGGCGAGAGATAATGCCGTGCAACGCATTAGAAGTTGTTTCGAGCTGATTGGTGCAGAAATTACTGCCTTTGGTGCTTACCCTGGCTGGTCACCAAGTGATGATCCGACTTTATTGAACCTGATGAAATCCGTATATAAGGATTTATTCGATCAGACGCCTGGTACTCAAATTATTCACGCCGGCTTGGAATGCGGTATTCTCGGCGCAAAATATCCGGCCTGGGATATGATTTCGTTTGGTCCGACGATTACTGGTGCCCATTCACCTGATGAGCAAGTGAATATTCACTCTGTACAACGTTTTTGGACTTACTTACTTGCGGTGCTGAAGCGATTAGCCAAAATGGATCGTATTTAAGTGACATTAGTCAGTAACTTCGTGGATTTTTCCGATATTGAGATTGTTTATGATCATCAGGACTTTCTGGTGATCAATAAACCTGCTGGCTTGAGTGTCCATAAGGATCAGCAAGCCGAGGGGTTACTGACAGGGCTTGCTCGATCTTTAAAGCTTGAGCACTTGTATTTGGTCCATCGACTCGATCAAATGACATCGGGGTTATTGATTCTGGCTAAGAACCAAACGTCAAATCGTGTTCTGAGCCAGATGTTTCAACGACGGGACGTTCAGAAATACTACATTGCCATTTCTGATAAGAAGCCAAAGAAGAAACAAGGTTTAATCAAAGGCGATATGGAGAAGGGGCGAGGCGGCAGCTGGAAGTTAATAAAATCTTCAGTGAATCCTGCTATCACTCAGTTTTTTAGCTTTTCGTTAGATCCGTCCTTATTTGACGAAGGTAGGCAGGTCAGTAAGGGCTTACGTCTTTTTTTGTTGAAACCTCATACGGGGAAAACTCATCAACTTCGGGTAGCATTGAAAAGTCTGGGTTCTGCCATTGTTGGTGATACACGATACGCCACACAAACATCTAATCCACAAAGTATCAGCGAACCGAAAGCTCTGATCGATCGGGGCTATTTGCACGCGTGGCGATTATGTTTTCAGTATGAAGGTGAAAATTTTGATCTGACAGCGTTACCAGACTCAGGCGAGCTGTTTACGCAGTCGGCTTTTTTGGCGTTTTTAGAGTCTTTGGGGCACCCAAAAGATTTGGCATGGCCAACGATTTGAGAAATGGATTCATCGATCGACAAGAAATGGATCTAAATAATAAAAAGGGAAGGTATGAAAAAGCTAGCCGTATTAATCGTACTCATTTTCTTCGGGCTTTTAACTGTTTGGTTGAACTATGCCGAGTCTGAACACTATCCGGATCTTACCTCTGATCCTATCTGGTCGGCGGATCAGTTGGAGCTGGTTGCATCATTAGACACTCCTCCGGGGAATATTTCTGTGTCTGAATCCGGGCGTGTTTTCCTGAGTCTACACCCGGATGCTCACCCGGATTTAAATGTTGTGGAGTTGGTGAATGGCGAAGTGTCGCCCTTCCCAAGCCTGAATTGGCAGCCAGGAGGTTCAGAGGAGTTAGCCTTTCAGCAGGTGTTGTCGATTCGATTGGATCAACAGGGACGACTCTGGGTATTAGATAATGGGCTTCATGGGGTCGGTCAACCGCGATTATTGGCGTTTGACGTCACGACCCGAGAATTAGTGCATCAACACGATTTTAGCTCTGATGTCTTTGGTCTAGGTTCTCATGCCAATGATTTCCAAATCAGCAAAGACGGCCTGTATATCTATATCTCTGACGCCAGTATTTTAGCGAAAACCCCTGCGGTGGTTTTTTATAATGTGGAAACTCAGCAAGCCCGTCGTGTGCTTGAGAATGATGTTTCGGTAAAAGCAGGGGCCTATGAGCCCGTGGTTCAGGGAAGGGAAATGACCTTGGTAGGCTTGTTTACTATCAATCCAGGTGTGGATGGTATTGCTTTAAGCCGGGATGGCGAAACCTTGTATTACGCTTCTGTCAGTGGGGATATGTTGTATTCACTGCCGACGAGACATCTGAAATATGCGAAAGCTAATGACCATATCTTGATGGGGTTTGTAAAACCGGTTGGGCGAAAGACGATGACGGATGCTATGTCTACGGATGATCAGGGGCGGCTTTACCTCACCGACATTGAGCACTCTGCAATTGTGAGAATGTCTGCAGATGGACATCGAGAAACCTTGTTAAAAACAGAGACTTTACGCTGGCCGGATGGTCTTAGTTTTGGCCCGGACGGATACCTCTATATAACCTGCAGTGCTCTGCATCAGGTTCTCGGAAAGCTACCTTCTGATATTCGAGATAAGGCGCCGTATCAGGTCTATCGTGTAAAAACCGATGCGACGGCTTTGGCTGGACACTAATCTTTACTCGGGAAGGCTTGCTTCGGAAACTCGGGTTGAGTGAGAAACAGGCCTTTGTCTGGATTCAAAAACAGTGGCAGCATTGCAGCCTATTGACCAAAGCGATGGGCCTTCCCGTTCAGATACGTTTCTTCTTCGGCCGTATTGACACGTTTTAGTGATTCATTACGGTGGGGAAACCGTCCAAATTGCTTGATGATGTCTCTGTGTTGTTCAGCAAAACCGACATAGCTGTCCAGCAAAGGATGTTTTTCTTGTGGGCTTTCACGTTTTAGGGAGGTGAACAAACGAATACAAAGTTCCTGATCTTCCAGGCTCTCTGAATGTTCTAACGGCATATAAAAGAACACTCGATGCTCAATAGGTAATTCCAAATCGGTTTTTTCTGAAAGCCCTAGTTTACATAATTTGAGAGCACGACTGTCGCCGGCAAAGGCACGTTCTGTTCCCCGATAGATATTACGTGTGAACTGATCAAGTAATAGGATTAAAGCAAGTCGACCAGAGCTTGAGTCTTTCCATTCTTTGAGGCCCCGGTTTAAGGCTTCTTCGACTAAATGCCCAAACTGATGACTGATTTCAATGTCGATGTCATTGCCGCCAGACCACCATTTGTTTTTATTCTGATCAAGAGCAAAGCCGTCGGAGTCTAATTCACCAAACCAATAAGAAATAACTTTTGCGATATCGTCCATGTGTTAATTGATTCTCTGCGGGTCGTACTGTATTTGTTTGTCGTTCTGTATAAGTTATGTCTACATTTATGGTTCATTAGTTGTTCTCTGTCCAGTAAAGCAGAGTGTTAACGGCATTTTTGCTCACCTAATTGTTCGGTTAGCCGTTCTCTGAGTGACTGATTTTCAGTAAAATGCCGCCATACTATGCTTTGACATTAAAACGTCTTGCTCTTAAACGGTTTACATAAACACCCATTACCCATAAACAGCGATCATACAAATTAAAGGACGGGCTATGCACTTTGAAGTGGAATTGGAAGTGACTGAACTGGATTCATTGAATGCACTTGAGTTTCTCTGGGGGCATTTTGATCAGCTTTCCAAATCAAAAATTAAAGATGCGATGAAAAAAGGGGCTGTTTTCCTTGAGCGTAAAGGGGAGCGTAGCTGCTTGCGTAAAGCCCAAGCTGAATTAAAAATTGGCGATAAGGTTGAGGTCTATTACGACGAAGATTATTTAAACCGTAAACCTTTCCCCGCAGAGTTATTAACGGATCAATTACAGTACAGCGTTTGGATGAAACCTTCTGGTATGCCAATTGAGGGTGAGTTGTTTGGTGATCATTTATCGCTTCTACGCCTGGCGGATCAGACCTTTGAAGCTGAGCGCGAAGCCTACCTGATGTATGAATTGGCGGATGATTCCAAAGGGGTTTTGCTCATTGTTCATCACAGAAGAGCTGCCTCTACCTTCACTGAACTGCAAGAAAAAGGTGAGCTTAAAGTTAAATATCGCATTGAGGTAGCGGGTGCGATTGAGACTGGTGGAGACGTTTCTGTAGAAACAGAAGACTATGAACTGGCAGGGCGTTATGAGCCGGTTAAATATGTTGAACATACAAAGAGTACTGTACTGGATCTTTATTTAACGAAAGGTGATGCGAAAGACATTTGCTGTTACTTCATGGAGATCGGACATGAAGTATTGGGAG
Source organism: Litoribrevibacter albus (assembly GCF_030159995.1). Lineage (NCBI taxonomy): Bacteria > Pseudomonadati > Pseudomonadota > Gammaproteobacteria > Oceanospirillales > Oceanospirillaceae > Litoribrevibacter > Litoribrevibacter albus. Next base: position 361,785 of record NZ_BSNM01000002.1, read on the forward strand.
ATGAATACATTTCCGGTAATACTGATCGGGATCGGATGCAAGTAGACCTAGTTGAGCTCGATTTTGAATGCCCAATATCCGGGGATTTAATGCACTACAAGGCGTACTAGGCCAGTTTAAGGGTGAGAAGAAACAGATGTATCAAACAAAGCAAGCCTTGAGCTTGCTTTGTTTTCTTCGCGCCAGGCTCGTATTTTATATCTTAAAGATCGCCGTTGCGGATAACGCCAACACCTAACCCTTCAATAAATACAGGTTCTTCGTTGGTATCAATGACAATATCATCGAGCTCTTCATTCTCCGGAATCAGTCGGACTATATTACCTTTACGATCAAGTCGCTTGACGGTGACATCGTCCCCAATTCGAGCTACGACAATCTGACCGTTTCTGACATTTTGAGTTTTGTGTACGGCCAGTAAGTCTCCATCAAGAATGCCTACATTCTTCATACTAAGCCCTTGAACCCTAAGCAGATAGTCAGCTGGAGGATTGAAAAACTCAGGTTGTACCGGGCACATATGATCAACATGTTCTTCAGCTAATACAGGTGAACCCGCAGCTACTCGGCCAATTACAGGAATGCCTTGAATCTGCTCTGGTTCATCATTGGATGATGAAAGGTTTGGATCGTAACCTGGAATTCGCAATCCGCGTGAGGTGCCTGGCATCATTTCAATGGCGCCTTTTTTGGCCAGTGCTTTTAAATGCTCTTCTGCGGCGTTGGCTGAACGAAAGCCTAAGGTTTTTGCTATTTCCGCTCGAGTTGGGGGATACCCTGTTTCGTCGATATGAGCCTTGATGACATCGAGAACTTCCTGCTGACGCTTGGTTAATTTAATCATGACCTGACCTTTTATACAGTTTTGTATATGTATACAGTATATTTTAAAAGGAGTAAATGTGTAGCGGAAATTTTGTTGAAACGAAACAGTAGATTAGTTGACATATCAATCAATAGTTCCGAAGATACGAGGGCCTGGAATTAATAATAATGAATAGGGGTATCTCTTGTTTAAGCACGTCATTTCTGCGGTATCTACTACTGCTTTATTGAGTATTTCTTCGTTCTTCTCCTCAACGGTTATGGGTTATGAGTTGACTCATGAACTCACGGCACAGTGGCGCGGCTTTTTTAATGATGGCGATATGAACCAAAAGCGCTCTGATTTCTCATTGGAATATGAAAGTGACTTCTTTTATGAGCTTGAGTCGGGCGTTGATTCCTTCATTGTTGTGCCAAAGCTGAGGGTAGATCAGCAGGACCCGGAAAGAAACCTGATTGATTTGCAGAAAGCGTATTGGAATCATCTTGGCGATGGATGGGAGCTAAGGGCCGGTATTCATAAGGTGTTTTGGGGAGTGACTGAGTCACGTCATCTGGTCGATGTGATTAACCAGACCGACTTGGTGAGCGCTATTGATCAAGAAGACAAATTGGGTCAACCAATGATCAATACGTCATTTGAATTTGAGTCGGGTATCCTGGATGTCTTTATGCTTGCAGGGTTCAGAGAGCGTACCTTCCCTGGTGAGGATGGCCGTTTTCGTACTTTTATTCCGGTTGATGGCGATTCAACTCATTATGAGTCTTCAAAAGAAGCCTCTCGAATTGATTGGGCTGCGCGTTGGGTTCAAACCATCGATTCAACCGATATCGGCATTTATCTCTTTTCGGGGACGAGTAGAGAGCCGTTACTAGTGTTTAACAATGATTTAACCAATCCTGAACTTGAACCTTATTACCCGGTTATCACTCAGGTAGGTTTTGATTTGCAACACGTCTACGAAGCATGGCTGTTCAAGTTAGAAGCGATACATCGTCGTGGATTTGATTATCCATCCGGAAGTGGAATTGATTCGGATGGTGATTTTGAGTCTTTGGTCGGCGGGTTTGAGTATACACAAGTGGGGATCTTCGAAACCCCAATGGATTTGGGGTGGATTGCTGAGTATCTCTATGACAGCCGTGGCAAGGATGATCCTTTGGCTGTATTTGAAGATGACTGGTTTGTTGGATGGCGTTTGGCATTCAACGATATTAATGATAGTGAGCTGTTGGCCGGTATTATAGTTGATCCAAGTAGCTCGGAAAAAACCATAGGGTTGGAATACAACCAGCGATTGTCTGATTCACTTGCGATTGCAGTGGAGGGCAGAACGTGGTTTGGGGGAGACAAAGCTCCGGATACCATGCAAGAGGCTCTATTGGGGCTGCAAGCTGGCGAGTCGCAAGATAAATTGGCTTCTTTGATGAATGACGACTATGTCGAGCTGAGTTTAACTTACTATTTCTGATCGTTATTCCTTCTTTTTCCTCTATTTTCTATCTGTCTATTGGGTGGGATTCCCGATAGACAGACGTTTATCCGTCCTTCTTAGCTTGGTATTCTAGGTTGAACATTCTAATCTGATAGTAATTTCTTGTTTCCTTTCCTTGACATGTATTGTGTTCAAACGTATGTTTTAAACAGTTGTTTTTAACGGAGACGCAGTGATGGCCAACGGAAATACGGTCGATAAAATACTAGATGCCGCACAAGAGTTGTTTGCAGAGCGGGGTTTTGCTGAGACATCTCTTCGAATGATCACCAGTAAAGCTGGGGTAAATCTCGCAGCAGTTAATTATCACTTCGGCTCAAAAGAAGCTTTAATTCAAGCAACCTTCTCTCGATTCTTAACGCCATTCAGTCGCGAATTTAAAGATCAGCTCTCTGCCTATATACAGCAGGTGGGGGAGGAGAACATCGATATTGCGCACATGATTGCGGTATTGGCCTCTTCTGCTCAGGTTGTTGCTGAAAGAAATGATCAGAGTGTGGCGGTTTTTATGCGTTTGATGGGCTTAGCCTATGCTCAAGCGCAGGGACATCTTCGTAATTACTTAAAAGAGCACTATTCGGATGTCTTTAAGCCATTCATGAGAACTTTGAAAACTGCGTGTCCAGAGATGACGCCTATTGAATGGTTCTGGCGTATCCACTTTGTGTTGGGGACGTTAGCATTCACTATGTCCAGTGTGGATTCTTTGCAAGCGATGGCGGCTAATGATTTATCCGTAGATAGCCAATTTAAGGATATGATCTCGTATTTAGCCAAATTTGTCAGCGCAGGGCTGATGGCATCTGCTACCTAATATCGATTTCTTGATGTAATTTAAAGTGTGAACTGTACCTCCAAATTACATTTGGTAATATTAAGACCCCCTTGGGGATGTTCCGCCTGTGCTAACATGTTGCTCTATGTTTTATGTGGCCCGGGCCCAATATAAGACACACAAGAACAATAATAATTAATTTATCTACATTACTAAGACGCTGAGGCCTTTGCTCTAGCTTCTTGGAATGATGCTCATATAAGGGTGGCGAATGGTTGGTAGCCCAGAATCTGTATTCAGTTTAAGTGAACTGAGAAAAACAATTTCCCAATTACCTCTGATTGAATCCAAGATTAAAGCGGTTCCCATTGAGCCCTATTATTTACAACGCTCAAATATAGAGAATCCGTTTAATAAACCACATACAACCTTGGCGTTGGTTACTGCTCCTGCCGGGACTGGAAAATCGATAGTTCTAAGTCAGTGGTATCATGATTTGATCGCTAAAGATGAGAAGGTATGTTGGTTAAGTCTCTCTCGGGATGATAATGATCCTGTTCGTTTCTTTTCTTATGTAATCGCGTCACTTCAACGTACTGAGCCGTATATCTGGCCGGATCTAGATGCATCTTATCGTCGGTTTGAGGATGAGCCTTCAGTCAGCTTTTTGAGATTGGCTGAGCAATTGATTGCCGACTTGGAAGAATTTGAAGATCCAATTTACTGCTTTATTGATGATTTTCACTTGATTGAAAGTCCCATTCTTACGGCTGCAATTTCTCTTTTCTTGGCTCATATGCCGTCCAATGTTCATTTATGTATTTCCAGTCGACATAGACCGCAGTTAAGTGTCGGCCGATACCGTTCTAAAGGTAAGTTGGCTGAATATAAATACGCTGATTTAAAGTTTTCAGCAGAGCAAAGTCGTGAGCTTTTGGAGGCGATTGAAGCACCAATTAAACCTCAAAAGCGTGATGATCTGATTCGGGCGCTAGATGGATGGACTTCAGGTTTGGTATTAGCGTCTAACGCGCTGTGTCATATCTCTGATGAGGAGCAGTTGTCTATAGATAGCTTTGAAGAATATTTTGGCCAACATCCAGATTTTCTAAGCTATTTTGCCGATGATGCCTATCAGCATTTAGAAGAATCAACAAAGCGCGCGGTGAAGCAACTTTCAATTGTTGAGAAATTTACCAGTCAACTATATACCTCGTTGAGTGGTAATAATGAAAGTGATGCCATGATGGAGCGGCTCAATGAGCAGCAACTCTTTATAGAGCCAACAGGCTTTGGCCAATACAAGTTTCATCCTTTATATCGTCGATTCCTGCATCAGCGTTTGATGGTTGATGAACCTGAGAGCCTGATTCAACTGCATTTTTCTGCCAGTATGTGGTTCAGTACGCATAATCACAGTGTTGCAGCCATTGAGCATGCATTTGCTGCGCGTGATTATGAAATGGCTGCAAGTTTGATCAGTGCGTGTGTGTTTGATTTATTGAATCAGGCTTATGCCGTTCAGCTTTTTGAATGGATCAAACAAATACCACGTGATATTACACTCCAATATCCACGTTTACAGCTTGTGCGAATTTGGGTGTTGATTCGTGATGGTTATGATCAAGAAGCAGAGCGTGCACTACTCCGATTAATGCAGCAGGATGAGAAACATCAACCGCTAGGTATCTCTGAGCGCGAAGCCATCTGCTATCTTCTTTCTATTCTTATTAATCTACGAAACGACGACTTAGAAAGTGCCAATGTTAGTATCGCCAAAGTTCAGCCGTATTTTGATGAGCTAGACCCTTGGCTTTCAGCGCAATTTAATCTTCTTGCGGCAGTGATTTTAATGTTGCAAGGTCGCCCAGGAGAGTGTGGTGATAATATCAGCTCAGCTGAGCGATTCTCTTCTGAATTGAAAGGCAACTTTATGAATCAGCTTATTACAGCGATTCGAGCGTACCATTTCTATGAAACGGGTATGTTGAAGGCTGCAAAGGCTGAGATAGCGAAGTTAGAAAGCACAAAAGATGTTGTTGGTATTGCTGAGTGGTATCGCTTGGTTAATGCACTTCTGAATTTTGAAGGTAATAAACTTCAAACAGCATGGGACATGTTACAAGATCGTCGTCCTATCGCAGAGGGTATGATTCAATCCAGTTTCTTGCAGGCGCGTTTGTATGCGGTAAGAAGTCGATTGGTTTCGTGGTTCAGAGATGAAGACTCTGGATTAGATGAGTTAGAGCGCTTACTAAATCAATATAAACAACGCGGACAGCAGCGTGCGTGGCGTATTTGTCGTGCGGCACAAGCACAGCTCCTTATGGATCATGGTCGTTTTGATCGTGCGGAATGGTGTTTAGCGCAAGAAGGCGTGTTGCCGAAAATCGGAATTTCACCGTATCTGTCTGGTTATGGTTGGGTGATTACAGCTCGTTCACGAGTGGCTTGGCATAAGCAGTCTATTCAAGAGCTTCGCGCAATATTTGATTTGCTTGGTCATGACGTTGAGCGAGATGATGGTGTAAGTCGTTCTGGTACTGAAAATCTATTGTCTGCAATGTATCACTGGTTGAATGACAATAAAGAAGCCTCAATGACTTTCTTCAGAAATGCGATTATTGCTGCTAGTGAACAAGGCTACCTTCGTGCGTTGGCTGAGCTTCCTGAAGCATTGCTGGTATTTATTGAATCTTCTAAAAACTCCGGTTTGTTCCATGACTCTGATCTTGTCTCGTATGTCGAAAAACTTGAGAAAGCCATTCATGCGAAACAAATGAAAGGTCAAATAGAGTTGGATGATCAGCAGATCTCACTAACGGGACGTGAGAAGCAAATTCTAGAGCTTGCTGCTGATGGGCTTTCAAATCAGGAAATCAGTGATCGAATTTTTGTATCTCTCGGAACAGTCAAATGGCATTTGCATAATGTTTATGACAAGTTAGGGGTTAAAAACCGAACTCAGGCACTAAAAGCAGTACAGGAATTTCAGAAGGTTTCTTAAGTTAAAGCTCTTCTTATGTTGAAAAAGCCGCCTTCGGGCGGTTTTTTTGTGCGTGCTGATTATGAACTTGGTTTGATTGTGTGGTGGTTGTTACGATTTTGGATGGTTTGTGTTACTGATTTGCTTGTTTTTGTTCTGCGACGACAGGAATTGTGTTTTTTGACGCTGAAATGGTGGGGTTCAATCGAAAGGTTGGGGTGTGAGGTCGGGGAATATTTGGTTTGTTTCGCTGATTGTTGGGTTTTATGGAACGAATAGTTCGTTAAACTGGATGTAAGAGTTAACAAAGACTCTACTTATAAAGTACTCAAAAATAATAATTAGGAGTTACACAATGAAAGGTTTCAAAAAGCTGGCTCTAGTAGCTGCGATCGCTGCACCACTATCTTCTGTACACGCTC